>NZ_JBHYXN010000023.1:50051-128019 GCF_042752335.1 Streptomyces sp. NPDC059355
CCGGCCCGCCCGCCCCCCCCCCACCCACCCAGCAGCAGCCGCGGCCCCCCCCCCCCGGCCCGGCGGGGGCCGCGCGGGGCGGGCCCCCCCCCCCCCCGCTTCAGGTCACCAACCGGTGGTTCAGGCCCCGCAGAACGGTGCGGTCCGTACGAATCCGCCGGCGTTCTCGTCATCGGTGCCGAGGAAGGCGTCGGTGGATCCGGCCAGGCACTCCACCGCCTCGATCTTGTACTGCGGGAACGTCCCGAGCACCGCCGGGGACGCCGCGAGCGTGACCCGTACCCGGCCGGCCGGTGACACGGTCACGCGGCCCGCCTCGCTCACCGCCGAGTCGAAGGGGCCGTCGTCGCCCGCGTCCGCCGCCGAACTGACGATGATCCGACCGGAGTCGGTCACCGAGATGTCGGAGATGTGCCGTGTGGCCTCGTCGTTCGGGTACGCGGCCCGGTAGGCGCGACGGGTCACGCTGCCGAACTGCGGCTGTCCCCAGGAGGCGAACGTGAGCGGCGCGGCGTACAGAGTGCCGGGACGGTTCGCACCCGCTCCACGATCGGCCCACAGGGCGGCGAGGTTCCCGTTCTGAGACACGAGGGCGAAGCTCTCGAAGTCGTCGCCCTCTCCGATCGCCGGCAGCGGCGCGTAGTCGACGACCGTCGCCGTGCTGCCGACGACCTTGAGGCGGTAGACGATGCCGCGACTGGCCAGCGCCAGGTACTCGGCGGGCATCCGCGGGATGGCTTCGATCGCCTCCAGGTCGGAGGGTTCCGGGCCGTCCCAGGTGATGGGGGAGATGTCGTCGGAGCCCTGCCGGTGGGTGATCCGGGACAGGCGCGTCTGTCCGGTCCGCTTGTTGTCGTGCACGACGAGTGCGTGCACGCCGGCTCCGTCCGCGGTGCGGCCTTCGAACGCGATGCCGCTGACACCGCCCCGGGCGTCGTCGCCGACCTTCTGCCATGCGTCGTCGGCCGCACCGGCCGGGGTGGTGCCGAACATCGTGAGCAGCGCGGTCGCCGCGGCCGCCCAGGCCGTGCGCTTCAAGATCGGGAGCTTCACTGGGGATCGTTCGCCTTCCCTCCGACAGACGCGATGTCACGCGTCGGAAGGCAGGCTATTGATCATGGTCGGTGCTGCTCAACGACCGTTACGCCACTTGGGGGGAGCGCGTGGAAGCGCCGGCCTGGGGGCTGTTGGTCTCGTACGGCGGTACGGCGGTACGGCGGTCAGCGGATGATGACGGTGGTGGTGGGCGACGTCCAGTCGCCGGCCATCACGCGCAGCTCTTCCTTGCCCTTGTTCTTGAAGGTGTTGTCGAAGGAGAAGCTGGACCCCTGCTTGATCAGGGTGTTGGCGTGGAGGGTGGTCCACTTGGAGCCGTTCTTGTGCTGCAGGACCACCTTCGTGCCGATCGGCAGGCCCTTGGTGCGGCCGGTGAAGGTGACCTTCTCGCCGGCCTTCACCTCGGTCGGCGTGGCCTTGAGGCTGATCTCCCCGGCGGCTGCCGAGGGAGTCGGCGTGGCCGCGGTGGCGGTGGCAAGTCCTCCGCCGGTCAGCAGGGCCGCGGACAGGGCGCCGGCGGCGAGGATGTGAGCGATGTGAGCGATGCGACGCGGTGTGGCCATCTGGTCGGACTCCCGTCTGGAACGGATTCCCCCACGTGGCTCGAACCGCTCCGATGCTAGCGGCGCCCCGCCCGGACGGGCGACTCGATCAAGAGAAACCCCTGGTCAGGGGATGAATCCGCGCGCACTGGCGGCAACGCATGTGTGATGGCTTCAAAAGTGTAGTCGTTGCACTTTTGTATCCGGTGTGCTCTTCTGGGGTCATGAACGCCTCCACCCCACCCCGCATCGCGATCATCGGCGCCGGCCCCGGCGGCCTGACCTGCGCCCGCATCCTGCAGCGACACGGTGTCGCCGCCACCGTCTACGACCAGGACGCCTCCCGCTCCGCCCGCGACCAGGGCGGCACCCTCGACATGCACCCCGATTCGGGCCGGAACGCGCTGCGGGAAGCCGGACTGCTCGACGGGTTCCTGGCGTTGGCCCGCCCCGAAGGCCGGCAGATGCGGCTGGCCGGCCGTGACGGGCGCGTCCTGCTCGACGCGGCCCCGCCCGAGTCGGACGCCGGCGCCGACACCGAGGACGGCAGCCCGGAAATCGACCGAGGCCAGCTGCGCGACCTCCTGCTGGACTCGCTCGAGCCCGACACCGTGCGCTGGAGCCACAAGCTCGCGCACGTCGAGCCCCTCACCACGGGCGTCCACCGGCTGTACTTCGCAGGCGGTGCCACCGCCGACGCCGACCTTGTCGTCGGCGCGGACGGAGCCTGGTCGAAGGTCCGCAGGCGCCTCTCCGACGCGGCGCCCGTCTATACCGGTGTCACCTTCGTCGAGACCGGCCTCGACGACGCCGACTCCCGCCACCCCGTACTCGCCGCGCTCACCGGCGACGGCACCATGATGGCCCTCGACGACAACCGGGGCTTCATCGCCCAGCGCAACAGCCACCACCACATACGCGTGTACGTCGGCATGCGCACCGACGAGTACTGGTACCGGAACGCCGGACTCGACCTGGCCGACGAAGGCGCCGTACGCGACGCGCTGCTCAAGGAGTTCACCGGCTGGGGCCCCGACCTGCTCCGCTTCATCACGGACTCCGACGCCGGCTACACCAACCGGCCCCTGTACGCCCTGCCCGTCCCGCACACCTGGCGGCACACCCCCGGCGTCACCCTCCTCGGCGACGCCGCCCACCTCATGTCCCCGTTCTCCGGCATGGGCGCCAACCTCGCCATGCTCGACGGCGCCGACCTCGCCCGCGCCCTCATCGGGGGCGCCGCGACGACCGATGACGCCGTCCTCGCGTACGAGGACCTCCTGCTGCCCCGCTCCGCAGCGGCCGCCGAAGGCGCCGCCGAGGGAATCGCCGGCGCCTTCGCACCCGACAGCGCCGCCCAGGTCCTCGCCCACATGACCCGGAACCACTGACACCGGCAGACCGCGGGAAACCGGTTGAGCCCCAGGTGATCATGTGACAGGCTCGCCCGCCGTGACCGAGATCGCCACGGAGGCCCCATGACATCGATCAAGCAGTTCCAAGTCACCTTCGACTGCGCGGAACCCGAACGCGTCGCCCGCTTCTGGTGCGAGGTGCTCGGGTACGTCGTACCGCCGCCGCCGGAGGGGTTCGCGACGTGGGACGAGTTCAACGGCTCGCTGCCGCCCGAGCGTCAGGGCGCGGCCTTCGTCTGCATGGATCCCTCGGGTGTGGGTCCGCGCATGTACTTCCAGCGCGTTCCCGAAGGCAAGGTCGTCAAGAACCGGGTGCATCTCGACGTGCGGGCCGGCACCGGGCTCGTGGGTGAGGAGCGCCTCGCCACGCTCGAAGCCGAGTGCGCACGACTGGTCGCGCTCGGTGCGGTGCGCGTGCAACTGCTGCGTGCCGACGGCGTCAACGAGTCGTGCATCTTGATGCAGGACATCGAGGGCAACGAGTTCTGTCTCGACTGATTTGTGCTAGATTCCCCAGGTTCGTGCATTCGTTGATGTGAGATGTGAGATGAGAGGGAGGTGGGGCTGATGACCGCGTACAAGGCCACTGCGCAGCGCAGCGCCCGGACCACCCTCACGTCCCGGGCGACGGTCTGACCCAGTCGGCCCCGCCTCGCCGAGAGCGTGGGCTCGCGAGGACATCCCCGTACGAACCGACCATGAAACGGATCTCCATCCCTCATGCGCACCCACGGCAACTGGATCACCCGCGCCGAGACCCCCGCGGACGTCCCCGCCATCCGCGGCATCAATCTCGCCGCGTTCGAGACTCCGCTCGAAGCCGACCTCGTCGACGCCCTGCGCACCGACTCCTCCTGGGTCGACGGCCTGTCCGTCGTCTCCGCCGGCGGTGAGGGCGACGGTGACGGCGGCAAGCCCGTCGGTCACGCCCTGCTCACCCGCTGCCACATCGGCGACACCCCGGCCCTGTGCCTGGCCCCCGTCGCCGTACTGCCCGAGTATCAGAAGACCGGCGCTGGCTCCGCCGCCGTCCGTGCGGCCCTGCGGGCCGCCAAGGACATGGGCGAGCGCTACGTCACCGTTCTCGGACACCCGGCGTACTACCCGCGGTTCGGCTTCACCCGCGCTTCGACCCACGGCATCGGCCTGAGCATCGAGGTTCCGGACGAGGCCATGATGGCCCTCACACTGGACGAGGCCCACCCGCTGCCGAGCGGCACCGTCCGCTACGCGGCGCCTTTCGGGATCTGACGGCCCACCCCACCCGGTGGCCCGGTCCGCACTCAGGAACGAGTCGCGGGCCGGGCCGGCGGGCCGTCGTCGACGCCGAGGTCGGCGCGCATCACGGCGCGGAGCTCCTGCCCGCGGTTCCAGAGCTCCTGAAGCTCGTCGTGTATCTCCTGGAACGAGCCTCCCGTCACCGGCAGGCCCTCCTCCAGCCGCATCGTCATGCCGTACAGCTCGGACAGTGCGGTGGTCATGGCGTCCAGTTCGTACATCACCGTGGTGGAGGCGATCATCTGTGCCTCGGCGAAGGCGGCGTGGTGCGCATGCCGGGCGGCCTCCATCGCCTGCCGCCCTTCCGGTGCGACCTCTCCCTTGTGCACCAGCCACAGGTAGTTCATGAGCTCGATCCGGTAGCGGCGGTACGCGGCGTTGGCCGCCACGTAGCAGTCGCGCCGCCGGTCCTCATCGGCGAGCCGCTGCTGGTGGAGCCGCTGGGCGTGGTCCGTCCGCTGCTGGCGCTCGAACTGCTCCGCCTGGGCACGGGCGGTCAGGCGCTGTGACAGGACGGGCGCGAGGAGCGTGCCGATCACACCGACGCTCGCGGCGGCGAGCGCGATCAGAGCTGTGCCCACCGTGCCTCCAGGTGTCGGATCGAGGCCGTCGTGCCCCGCCTGTGGCCGACCGGCCGCGACCAATCTAACGGCCCCCCATCCACGCGGAGTTCACCGGCCCCTGCCGGCTAGAAGGCCGAGTGGGTGAACCAGTGGGTGAGCAGGTCCTGGTCGCCGAGGAGGTGGAACGCGTCGCTCTGGCGGTCCCGGCGGCCGTACAGCAGCAGGAGCAGGTCCTCGGCGGTTCCGCGTACGGCGGCGTCCGCCGCAGAGGGCCTGGGGTGGTCGGCCACCAGCGCGAAACCGTCCGGGCGCAGGCCGACCAGCCAGTCTCCGTCGCCGTCCGTGCAGCTGAAACGAATGGAACGGTCAGGGGCGCGCAGCTGGGCGGTCAGCGGCGCGAAGGGGGAAGCGAACGGCAGGTTGGTGAGGAACTCGTCGACACCGTCGACCGCCAGTGCGCGGTCGATGTGCGGGGAGATCCCGAGTGCGAGTTCCGCATCGGCCCGGTGGACGAGGGTCTCGAAGAGCATGCGCCGGACCCAGAACCGGGCGTGCTGGTCGACTCCCCAGGCCCACATGGGCGCGTCCAGGTCGGTGGTGGCGAACACCGCGGCGGCCTCCGCGGCGCTCGCGGTCAGCCAGTCCGGGAGGCCTTCGCGGTCCTCCGGCAGACGGAGGTCCACGTCACGGCTGGTCGGCGGCTGCTGGATACGCTGCCGCAGCAGCTCGGTGAACCAGCGGTGCACGCTGCCGACGTGCCGGGTGAGGTCGGCGAGGGTCCAGCCGGGGCAGGTCGGCACGGGGGTGGAGAGGTCCGCCGCCTTGACCGTGGCGACGAATCCGGCGGCCTCGGCGGCGACGGCCGCTCCGTGCTGGGCGGGGTTCATGTGTGGGCCCTTCGTCTGGTGGTGCTGCCTCGGCGGCGAGGATGCTTAAGGATGTAGATGGTTGACACCCTTAAGTAATGGTGAAGGTAATTCTCGGGCCCCGCGGATGTCAACTTCCGCCCACGCGTCCGGTCCCCCGCGTCCGCCCCCGGCCCGGCCATGCCCCCCTGGCCGACAAGCCCTGACCAGCGCGCTCGGGATCGGTGGCATCCCCTCGGCGGGCGGAGCGCGATGCCGTACGCAACACGCTCGACCGACTGGTCGCCACCAGCAAGGCCGAGCGCACCAAGCAGGGGCGTTCGGTCTTCTACGGCGCGGTGGGAGCCGCCGCCGAGTCCCGGCCCTCCCCGGCCGTCGACGCTCAGTAGCGGAGCAGGAGCCGACAGGCAGGAAATCAAGTGATCTGAACTCCTGCCTGACATCCGACGTTTGCTCAGTAGGGAGCTTCCCTGAAGCGATCGAACCGATAGGGGATTCACTGTGATACGTACGGTTGTCCAGCGAGGTCGGAGCGCGGTCGAGGCGAGTTCCCCGGCGGTCCTGCCCGGACTGTCCGCACCCGCCTGCCGGAACGCCGACCCTGCCCTGTTCTTCCCGGCGTACGGCGTGCCGTTGAGCGACCTCCAGATCAGGGCGGCCAAGGAGCTGTGCGCCGACTGCCCGGTCCGCCAGGAGTGCTTGGCGATAGCCGTCCGCTCGGACGAGAGCGACGGCATCTGGGGCGGCACCACACCGATCGAGCGGCGCCGGATGCGGGTGCAGCTGGCGCGGATGGAACAGGGTGCGGAGCTTGCCCGGGCCGTGGTGTCCGGGGAGGGGCCGCAGGTGCTCCAGGGCCTGCGGCCCGCCGTGGTGCACAACCTGTTCGCCATGGGCTGGAACGCGGAACGTATCGGCGAAGCCCTGCAGTTGGCGTCAGGTGAGGTCCAGGCGGCCCGGGCGATGGCCGCCAGGTCCCAGGCGTTTCTCGCGTTCGTGGAGCGGCACCGCCCCAAGGGGTGGAGCTGACCGGCGTCCGGCAGGCGCGGATCGCGCCGGAGCCGGGCGCCGCCGCCCGTTCCGTCAGTCCCGGACGATCGTCCAGGGGCGCATCAGGTCGTCGTCCTCGTGTTCGAGGATGTGGCAGTGGTGGACGTACTCCGCGGGGAATTCGGTGCCGCTTCCCGGAATCGAGGCGATCGTGTCCGTCGGCGGGGTGAATTTCCGGATGATGATCCTGGTCACCGTCTCCGGATAGGACTTGACCGTGTCCTTGTCGGAGTTCGCTTCATCCGGGTCCGGCGGGATCGGCGGTCCGGTGAGGTAGTTCTCCAGCACCGGCCTGTCCTCCGGTTTGCGGCCGCCGTCGATCCACTTCTCGTACTGTTCCTGGTAGCCGACCGCGTCGATCGGCTGCCGGTTCAACACCTGGAAGTTGACGAGGTGGACATGCATCGGGTGGGCGTCGTGGTTGGGATTGACGTACTCCCAGATCTCGGTCGAGCCCGCCTTGACGAAGTCCTCGGACGGCTCCATGAACGGCACCGCGTTGAAGGTCATGGTGCCGAACAGCTTGTGCTGGTACAGGACCCATTCCCGCCGACGGGTGTGCGGTTTCGGCTTGATGGCTTCGACCGCCGGCAGTCGGAGTTCCTCGGGCGGGGTCGTCCTGTCCCCGCCTCCGGAAGGAGGCTCGGTGACCTTGAACCGCATGATTTCCGAGATTTCCGGACCGTTTCCCCCCCCGGGAAGTGGACCGGCGCGTTGTAGTTCGTCAGCGTGACGTTCGTACCGATGGGAACCTTGCTGAAGTCGACGATCAAGTCGTACCGCTCGGCCGGCCCGATCAGGAAGTTCAGCATGCGAAGTGGCGTACGGAAGCCGCCGTCCGTGCCGATCAGCCAGAACGGGAGTGTGGGCTGGGGCAGCACGTCCACGGGGACGGTGAACTTCAGCCGCCAGAAACGCTCGTTCGAGGCGTTGAGGATGCGGAGCCGGTAGCGCCGCCGCTCGACGGCCAGGAAGGGGTACGCCTTCCCGTTGACGACCGGGGTGTCCTCGCCCTGCTGCAGGGTCATGGTGTAGGCGAGCGAGCCGTCGGCGTTGAAGGTCCGGTCCTGGAGGATGAGGGGGACCTCGAATTCGCCTTCCGGCAGCCCGTACCGCTCGTCGGCCGGGTCACGGACGAGGTAGAGACCGGCGAGGCCCGCGTACACGTTGACGCTGGTCATCCCCATGCCGTGGTCGTGGTACCAGAGCATGGCCGCATTCTCGTGGTTGGTGTAGGCGCAGATCGCCTCGTTGGGCTTGACCCGCTTCGGGTCCAGAGTGGTGTAGGCGTCGGCGTGGATTCCGTCCGGGCTGAACGAGTGCAGCGGCATGCCGTCGGACTGCGGCGCCGTGAATCCGCCGTGCTGGTGCACGACGTTCCACACGTTCACATTCGAGGGGAACGGCAGGTGCGGCTTGTACGGGGGCGGAGGGATCGGGGTGAGCTGGGGGTTCCCGTTGCGGATTCCGTCGATCACGAACTGGAACAGATGGGTCGTCGGCAGGTTGTTGCGGTACTTGACGACCGTCGGGTGGTCCTTGTTCACGCTGATGGTCGGCCCGAGACAGCCCATGCCGATGGCCTTGCCGGGATCGTGCGGATGTGCGGCCCAGTACCCCCAGACGGTCGCCGGTCCGAGATCCCGGTGGAAGCGCCAGGAGCCCTGGCGCATCGTGATCTCGTAGTAGTCGGCGCCCGGATAGACGGAAGGATCCGCGACGGCTGTCGGCGGAGTGGGCAGCGGGTCCACGAATTTCGTGAGCGCAGGGGTTTTCGGCACCGCGGTGGCCGAGGACCCGTGACCGTGACCGTCCGCGTGCGCCGGCGTCCCGAGTGCACCCCGCGAAAGTGTGACCGCACCTCCCACGGCTCCGGCCATGAGGAACTCCCTGCGTCCGACCATCGTCTCCCGCTCTCCCCCGCCTCATGTGACGTCCAAGGGATACCGAGGCGGTATGGGGCGTGGCTTCAGCGCGCCGGACCGGTCGGGGAAAGCCACTCAATGGGTCGATTTGCCGGAAATTCAACAGATTTCAGAATCGGAATCCAATTATTCGGAATTGGAACCTGATGATTATCGCCATCGAGGCAGATCGTCAGGTCATGCCATCAGGCCGTCGCCGGCGGCACCCGCACGGCGAGGGCGCCGTCCGGGGCGGCGGTCCGCGCGGCCGATCGGCCCCTCTGAACGTGTCGCCGCGCGCGCCACGGGTCCCGGCGTGGAACCGTTTCCGCATGACCGAAGGATCGACACCTCACCTTTCCCCGGCGCGCATCACCGTACTGGGCGTGCAGCCCGGCAACCCGCCCTTTCGCATCGTGGAGGTCGACGGGGAGTTCGTCGGCAGGGCGATGTCGATGACGGACGTGCTGCTGGTCGCCGCGGAGGCCGGGATCCCGATCCACGACCTCGACGACCTGGACGAGGTCCGGTGGGTCGGGGGCGGCAAGTTCAACTGGACCCCGCACTAGACTCCGTCCGCCCCCGGCCTGCGGTCGGTGGGGGTGACCGGAGTGCGCACCGGCGTGCTCGTACGGCGGGCGCCGGACCAGGGAGCGGGGACGGCGTCGATGTCCCGGGCCAGGCGGTGGGCGATGGCTTCGTAGTTGACCCGCCAGCCGCGGAAGTGAGGCCAGGCCTGCTCCGGGGTGCGCTCCATGCGGTACCCCTGCCCGGACATCCGGGCCACGCCCTGGAGGAAGTCCTCGTACGTGAGCAGCAGCGGGTCGTCCGGACGCGGGTCGCGGTCGTAGCCGATGCCGCGGATGTCCGCGAGGTCGCGCAGGCACACGAAGCCCGAGCGCAGGGCCATCCGTACGGCGTACTGCGGCTGGGAGGGATTGAACGCCAGCCGCAGCGCCGCGGCGTCCATCACCGCCACCAGGGCCACGAGCCAGTTCCGGTTCGGCTTGGGCGAGCGGAACTGGATGAGGATCGGATAGGTGGTGTGGCTCTCGCTCACCGCCGCGCTCCACCGCTCCCAGTTGCGGAACAGCTCGTCGAGCCCGTCCAGCAGCTCCGCCTGCGCGTAGCGGGCCAGGATCTCCGGCCCCCACGGCGGGACACCGGCCCGCGCCTCCAGGAGGGTCACCTCCACCTCCCGGCTCTGGTACGCCCCGTACAGCGCGGGCAGGTATCCGACCTGGAGGCCGATGGTCACGGGTCCGGTGGCCGCCGCGCAGAAGTCGATGGCGTTCAGGCTCTCGCGGCTGCTGCCGGCGAAGCCGAGGGTGAGCATCGAGGATCCGGCCTCCACCAGCGCCTTGCGCAGCGGCAGACCGCTCACGGCGGCCTCCAGGAGGCCGTAGCCGAGCAGGAACAGCAGGAGCCATCCGATCAGTACGGCCACCAGGGTCAGCGGCGCCATCGGCGCCAGCGCCCGGTCCTTGCCCTCGGGTGTGGATCGGGCGTCGGCGCCGAGCTGGAAGGGCAGGCGGACGGCGCCGTGCACGAACCGGGTGAACCGGGACCGGCTGGGCCGCGGGACGACGAGGTTGCTCACGACGGAGGAGAAGCCCGACAGCACCAGAACGGCACCGAGCACGCCCATCAGTAACCGCACCACCAAGCCCCGCTCCCTTCGCGCCCGTGACGGCCCGGACACCCAGCGGATCCCACCGGACGGCCGGAAACCAGGCGGCTCGCCCACCCGGCACCCCGAACGGGCGCGCGCCGGCGCCCCACGGCCAGGTTGACCCTCACACGGTGTGAGGCGGTGACGTGGTCCCCACGTTCGAAGAAGGGGATGCGCCGTGCTCCACTACATGGGCTCCGGCCCGTACTGCTACACCAACTCCCTCGCGATGGTGCTCGGGCCGGACGCGCCACCGCCCGCCGTCATCGAAACGCTGACGGGCTCGCCGTTCGGAATGCAGTTCATCGCGGGCGCGCTGCCCTTGTTCGATCCCTACGGCTGGGATCCGGAGATCGGGCTCGACACCGCGATCGGGCTCCTGGGATGGAGGTGCGAGCGCAGCCACGGGGGAACGCCCGGCGAGGCGCTGGACCGGCTGCGGGCGGCCTGCGCGCGGGGTCCGGCGCTCGTCGGGCCCGTGGACATGGGGCTGCTGCTCTACCAGCCGGGGACCCCGAGCCCCGACGGCGGCGACCACTACGTCGTGGTCCTCTCCGCTGACGAGGGACGCGTCCGGCTCCACGACCCGCACGGGCACCCGTACGCCACCCTGCCCGCCGGGGCGTTCCTCGCCGCCTGGGAGGCCGAGTCGGTCGCGTACACCGATGCGCCGTACGTGCTGCGCACCGGCTTCGTGCGCGAGCGCGAGGTGGGCGGGGACGAGGCGCTGCGGCGGTCACTGCCCGGCGCGGTGCGCTGGCTGGCCGGTCGCGACGACCTGCCGGTGCCGCCCGGCTCGGTGGGCGGCGCCGCAGCGGCGCAGGAGCTGGCCGCCCGGCTGTCCCGGGGCGGTCTGGAGCCCGGCATACGGACCCTGCTCACGGTGTTCGGCGTGCGCGTCGGTGCCCGCCGCCTGAGCGACGCGGCCGGCTGCCTGGCCGTGCTGGGACTGGGCGAAGCAGCGGCCATCGCGACGGAACAGGCCGAGATCGTGGGCGAGTTGCAGTTCCCGCTCGTCACCGGCGAGGACGCGGAAGCCGCCGCGCTCCTGCGGCGCCTCGCGCCCACGTACGAACGCCTCCGCGCGGCCCTGAGCACTCGGGCGCCGGCCCGCGAGGCCGGAGCAGCCGGCCCGTGACCCGTACGGCGAGCGGGTCGCGGTGTGTCCCGCGGCCGCGCCCGCGCCCGGGCTGCGCCGTTCGGCGAGTCGGAGACAGGGCCCACGGGTGCGCGGGAGACTGGCCGGGAGGGCGGGGGCGGAGGGCGGAGGCGGTGGAACGATGGGCGCGCGGTATGTCACGGACCTGATCGGTGCGTTCGAGCGGAACGCGGGGCGGCCCGCGATCGGGGCCGGGCCCGTCGTCATGGGGTTCTCCGAGGTCCTGGCCGATACGTACCGGCTGGCCGGCGTCCTCGGTGAGCTGGGAGTGACCCGCGGGACCGGTCTGGCCTGCGTGACGGACGGCAACCCGCCCGAGGCGCTGCTGGTGCGGTTGGCCGCCCATGTCCTGGGCGCGCGGCTGACCCAGGTGGTGGTCGGCCCGGCCACCCACGGCCTGGACTTCATGCTGCGCGACTGCGCACCGGCTCTGGTGGTGCACGACACCCCGGTTCCGGACACCGGGGTTCCGCGCATCGGGCTCGCGGAGTCGGTGCGGCTCGCCCGCACCCGGGAAGGCCGGCCGGTGCCCGTGCAGGCGCGCGAGGAGGATGTGGCGCGCGTGACGTACACCGGCGGTACGACCGGCAGGCCCAAGGGGGTGGCCTCCACGTTCGCCGCGATGGCGGGCCGGACGGATACGCGGGGCAAGGGCGGTGCGGGCGGAAAGGCGGACGAGAGCGCCGACGGCGGCAAGGGCGTCGGCGGCGGCGGACCGCGCGAGTCGGTCTACCTGTCGGTGACCTCGCTCGCGCAGCGCTCCGGGGGCCGGTGCCTAGAGCACCTGCGCGAGGGAGGCCGGGTGGAGATCCTCGGCCCCTTCGACGCGGGGGAGTTCGCCGACGCCTGCCGGCGACTCGGGCCCGTGTCCACGTACCTGACGCCCTCGATGGTGTACCGGCTGCTGGACGATCCGGCGACGGCCGACGGCGTACCGGGTCTCGCCCGGGTGTCGTACGGAAACTCTCCCGTCCACCCGGAGCGGCTTCGGCAGGCGCTGACGCGCTGGGGTGCGCGGCCGAGATGGCGGCAGGGCTACGGGATGAACGAAGCCGGCGTGATCTGCAGGCTCTCGCCGGCCGATCACGACGCGGGGGTGAGCGACCGGCCGTACCTCCTGGGGTCCGTCGGCCGCCCCGCGCCGGGTGTGGACGTACAGGTGCGCGATCAGGGCGGGGCGGAGGCGGTGCCGGGAGACACCGGCGAGGTGTGGGTGCGGTCCGCGATGGTGATGGCCGGCTACTGGAATCAGCCCGGCCTGACGGCCGAGGTGATGCGGGACGGATGGCTACGGACCGGGGACCTCGGCCACTTCGACGCCGACGGGTACCTCTACCTCGACGACCGGGTGAAGGACGTGGTGATGGTGGACGGGGTGAACATCTACTGCGGTCCGGTCGAGGCGGCCCTGACCCGGCATCCCGCGGTGGCCGAGGCAGCGGTGGTGGGCAGGGCCGACGATCGCACCGGCGAGGAGGTGTGCGCCTTCCTGGTGCCCGCGCCGGGTCGTGTGCCCACGGCCGCGGCGGCCGCCGAGGCGTGCCTGCTGGTGGCGCGGGCACTGGCCCCGGCGCACCGGCCGACCACCGTCTTCTGGGAGGCGGCCCTGCCGCTGACCGACCGGGGCAAGCCGGACAAGCGGCTGCTGCGGAAACGGGCTGCCGGAGCGGCCGGGTCCGCGGCCCGGCCGTGACGATCTTGGGGCGCCGCGCCTCTCGTACCCGCGGAAAAGCCCTTTCCCGCGCATCGGGGTGATCATTAGAGTCAGGGGCATGAAGTTACTCATCCGGAAATCGGCGGTAGCGGCCGCGATCGTCGCCTCTCTCCTGGTCGGCGCGACGGCGTTCACCACGGGGACCGCCTCGGCGGCCGAAGGGCCGGACATCCAGGGACTGTCCTGCGGCTTCGACCACAGGAACCCCCCGCCCACCGTCCAGGCCGACAGCACCGGCAACACGGTGAAGGAGGCCCAGTGCCTGCTGCGGTTCTGGACCGGCCTGCAGCTGACCGAGGAGGAGCCCGAGGGCGTCTTCGGCCCGGACGCCGCGTCGGCGACGGAGTTCTTCCAGGGCAAGCGCGGCCTTCCGCCCACCGGTGTGGTGGATGCCCGCACGTGGGCCGAGCTGCGGCACAGCTGAGCTGCGTCACGAGGAGACCCCGCCCGGTGCGACCGGGCGGGGCCTCCTCGTAGGCGGTCCGGGCCGCGAAATGGCTTCGCGGTCTTCTCCGGACCCGGGCATGATTCCCTCGTGCACGAGGACGAGGCCCGTCGCGGGGGAGCGCGGTACACGCTGACCGACACGGAGTACGGCCACGACTGGGGCGCCTGCGCCGAGGCCGAGGGCCTGTTCGGCGAAGGTCGGCGCGAGACGTACGAACTGTTCGGCTGGGTGCCGGAAGGAGCCGGCCCGCGCGGCTGGATCGGCCGCAGGGTGTGGTGGGTGCCGGACGACGGGGAGCTCGATCCCTGGCTCCTGGAGGACGCCGCGAGCCTCGGACGGCGCGCGGGGAAGGACGGGCTCGTACTCACGGGCCTGGACGACCACCTCGGTCCGCCCGAGGGGTACCGCGGTCCGGTCCGGCTGCACGACGAGCACCAGTGGCTTGGCGCCTGCCGTGAGTTCAGCCGGATCCTGCCGCCCGAGCGGGCGGAACACCCGCTCGTCCTGCGGGGGTTCGCCCCGGGCGACGAACTGCGACGCGCACTGATGCCGGGCACCCGGCGGTCGCTCGACCTGGGGGAAGCCGTCCTGAAGGTACGGGACGGCCGGGGCGCGCCCTTCGCGGACCTGCTCCTGTGGGCCACCGTCAGCGCCTGGCGCCCGTCCGCCCACGGCGCGGATCTGATCGACCTGGAACTGGAGGGGAAACTCTCCACGCCCGTCCCGGAACAGGCCCGGCCGCTCTGGGAGCGGTGGCTCGCGGGACCACCGAAGACGCCCGGCACCTGGGGCGCGCTGGACACCCGGCAGCGCTGGGCCTGGCTGGACCACGTCCAGGGCAGGGCCGTCCTCCGCGCCCACGAGGACCGGCCGCCGGGGTACCCGTACGAGCTCGACGGCCGGCACGTCACGGACGTCCCGGGCCTCTACCTGGCACTCGGCGAGGCGGTGAACGGGCCGGGCGGCTACTTCGGCGGCTGCCTGGACGCCCTCGACGACTGCCTGGGCGGCACCTTCGGCTACACCGCCCCGGCAACGCTCCTCTGGCGGAACGCCGCGACCGCCCGCGAGTACCTGTCCCACGTCCTGACGCCGCAGGGGGAGCCGTACGACCTCTTCGCCGAGACCCTCGGCGTCCTGGCCGACGGCAGACTGCGGGTCACCCCCGCCTGAAGGGGCCGGAGCACGATCGCCCGAGACCGGTCTCCGCAGCCCGTGCGGTCGACGCTGCGCTCGGGATGCGGATCCCGGCGGATCTCGGGATGCTGGATGCGCCAGCATTTCCAAGGAGGCCGTGATGTCGATGCTTGACAAGCTCAAGGGCCTGATCAAGGGCCATGAGGACGTGGCCCGACAAGGGGTCGAGAAGGCCGGCGACGCTGTGGACGCGAAGACCGGCAACAAGTACCAGAGTCAGGTCGACACGGCCCAGCAGAAGATCAACGAGCAGCTGGGAACGGACAAGCCTCAGGACGGACCGCCGCAGGTCTAGGTCGTCGGAACGCGGGATCCGTGACGTCCGGGTGCCCGCGCGCGCCATGCGAGCCGCAGGCCCGGTGCTCCCGGCCGGAGCACCGGGCCTGCGGCGTGTGCGGCCGGTTCGCCTGGTTCACGCGGTTCGCCCGGTTCCGGGGCTCCCCGAGCCGGGGCCTCAGCTGCCGGTCAGGGTGCGGGCCAGGAGGGGGAGCAGGCGGTCCCAGTGGCGCTTCAGTGCGGAGGCGTCGAAGGCGGCGGTGTCGGACATCGTGAAGCCGTGGACGGTGCCGGCGTAGAGCTCGATGGTGTGGCCGACGCCCGCGGCGTCCAGGGCCCGGCTCAGCTCGTCGACCGCCTCGGGCCGCATGTCGTTCTCGGCGAGGCCGAGGTGGACTTCGGCCCTGAGCTTCGGGACGAGGCGGTGCGCGCTGTCGGGCGCGTCCGTGACCAAGGGGGCGGGGTGGAATCCGGCGACGGCGGCCACCTGGTCGGGGTGGGCCGTTGCCGTACGCATCGCCAGGACGGCCCCCATGCAGTAGCCGATCGCGGCGACCGGTCCCGCGCCGACCTCGGGCTGCGCGGTGAGGAAGCGGACGTAGGAGTCGGCGTCGCGCAGGGCGCGTTCGGTGGTGTGCGCCTCGATCAGTGGCATCAGCCGGCTGAAGAGCGCGGGCCGGTTCTCCGCCGTGATGTGCTCGGGAAGTTCGATCACCGGTGCCGGGCCGTGCCGGTAGTACACGTTGGGGACGAGCACGTAGTAGCCGTGCCCGGCCAGTTCGCGGGCCTTCTCCTCCAACTCGGGGCGCAGGCCGAAGGCGTCCATGTACAGCAGCACCCCAGGGTGCCGCTCGCCGTCGTCGGGAAAGGCGGCGAAGGCGTCGGCCTGGCCGTCCATGGTGGGAATCTGTAACGTCGAGGTCTTGGTGGGCATGATGGATCTTCCTTCCTTGGACCGATGCCAGTAGATCACTGGGCCGGCGGCACAGCCAGCTCCTCGTCGCCACGGGAGGCGGGAGGGGTGCACGGGTGGGCGCAAGCACGGGCACGGCCGGTCGGGGAGTCGAGATGACCCGGGTGGGTGGTCGGTGGCGGGTCACCCGCCCGTGGCCTCCCCAGCTGCGCCCCTTCGTGCACAGCTATGCCGGCTACTGGGAGGCGGCGGCCACGCCCTATCGCGTGCGGTTGGTCCCCACGGGCCGAGCGGTCGTGGTGATCAATCTGGGGGAGCCGTTCACCCAGGTGCGCCGACTGGGAGACGACCCGAGCCCGAACAGCCTGGTCACCGGCTCGCTGGTCGCGGGTCTGGAGGACGGACCCCGGGTGTGTGACCATCCGGGTGGACAGGAGGCGATCCGGCTCGAGTTGACGCCGCTGGGCGCCTACCGGCTCTTCGCGCTGCCGATGAGCGAGCTGACCAACAGGGTGGTCGGGCTCGGCGACGTCCTCGGACCCGGGGCCGGAGCGCTGACCGAGCAGCTTGCGGACACCGCCGACTGGGGAGCCCGGTTCGACCTCCTGGACATCGCGCTGTCGGCCCGGATCGGGCGCGGCCCCGATCCCGCGCCCGAGGTGAGCCACGCCTGGCAGCTCCTGTCCCGCGCCGGCGGGGCGATTCCGGTCGGCCGGATCGCGGCCGAAGTGGGCTGGAGCCAGGGCCACTTGATCCGCCGGTTCACCGAACAGGTGGGCCTGACACCCAAGATGTCCGCCCGCGTGCTGCGCTTCCACCGGGCGGCGCGACTGCTCACCCGCGAGGGCCTGAACCTGACCGAAGTGACCGAGGCCTGCGGCTTCTACGACCAGGCACACCTCAACCGCGAGTTCCGCGCCATGGCCGAGACCACTCCCGGCCAGATGGCCGTCGCCCGCGTGGCGGAGGGAGCGCTCGCCCTGTGAGGGGGCGAGGTCAAATTTGTCCAAGCCAGGCCGTGCGCGCGTCGATAGTGTCCCGTTCGTAGTTGATCAGGCACCCGAACTCGGGCAGCACCCCGGCCGCGGGGAGACGCGATCTCCGTCCGGCGGCCGAGGGCGGACCGGGCAACGGTGAACCTGGCCCGGAGGAGGAGTACTCGATGGAAGACCTGCTGCGCATCCTCGTGGCCGGCGCGATCTCAGGCGGTTTGATCGGTCTGGCGGGGGCCCTCGGCCGAAACCGCCGCAGGCGTCGGGAGGAAGGCGGATCCGACCGCCGCTGACCCGGAGCGGCGTCGTCCCGGGCCGCTCGGACGTCGTCGGCCACGGGGGTGTCGGCGACGACGCCGACGGCCGCCGCCCCCCGGAGGGGCGGTCGGCCGTGGCGGTCGGGGTGCGTCAGTTCTTGTCGTACATGCCGTACAGGTCGACGATCAGGTCCGTCTGCTCCCAGCCCCGGTTCCAGAAGTCGACGACGCCCGTGCCGCCGGTGCTCGCCTGGACCAGGTTCGCGACGGTGGCGTCCTTCGTCCAGTTCAGGACGGACGAGTCCGGCGGCGTCGGCCGGACGGCCTTGCCGTCGATGTAGTCGGCGAGGGTGTTCGGGTCCGGAGCGACCGAGAGGTGCCCGCTGCCCCGCGGGTTGGTCACCGTCGTGTTGAGCACGAGGGCCTCGAGCGCCCTGCCGGAGGTCCAGACCGACTCGTGGTGGTAGGCCTGGCCGGCGAGCGGCAAGCCGGAGGTCCGCGAGTCGTACATGCGCCGGGGTTCCATCGGCAGGTACGCGGCCTTGCCGTCGGCGCTGTAGTAGCCGGTGACGTCCACGATCACGTCGGCCGGGCTCCACGCTCCGTTGCGGACGTTGATCCTGCCGTCCGGTCCGACCGGCACGATCACCGAGTTGGCGACCGTCTGCCCGGCGGCGAAGTTCACGCTCGACGTGGACGGCGCCTGCTGATCGCTCGGGAACACCGTCAGGTGTCCGGAGTCCTTCGGCCCGGTCGCCGTGACGTTGAGGGCCACGGCCGTGACGCCCTTGGCCGGCAGCCCGCCCTGACCGGCGATCTGCACGCCGAAGGTGGTCTGACCGGCGATCCGGCCGGCGGCGGCCGTGCCCAGCCCCTGCCGGGTGTCGACGAGCCGGGACGGCTTGACGGAGGTGTATCCGCCGGCGGCGGAGCGGGTGAAGTAGCCCGTCACGTCGGCTATCAGGTCCGCCGAGCCCTCACTGCGGTTGGCCAGCTCGACGTACCCGTCCTCGCCGACCGGCACGACCGCCAGGTTCGGTACGGTCCGGCCCGCGGCGAAGTTCACGTTCGACGTGGTCGGCCGCTGCTTGCCTGAGGCGTACGCGATGACGTGCCCGGCGGCGGAGGTGTTGGTGGCGGTGAGGTTCAGGGCCACGGCGGTCACCCCGGCCGGGATGCCGGCGTTGCCGCCGACCTTCACCCGGGTCGTGGTGTACGGGGCGACGGGATGGCCGGCCGAGGTGGCGGTGCCGGTGCCGTCGCGGGTGTCGAGGAGCCGCGTGGGTGCGTGCGGGGTGAACTCGGAGCCGTCCACGACGACTTCCTTGGTGGTGGTGGACGTCACCTTGGCGAGGAGGTCGGTCGCCGTGATCGTGATCTTGTGTGAGCCGACCTCGGCGTACGTGTGCCTCAAGTACACGAGTTCGGCGGCGGGGCCGCTCTCGTCGTCCTTGGTGCCGTCGCCCCAGTCGACGTCGTACCGGACGAAGCTGTTGGCCAGGTCGGTGGCGACAGAGGTCGCCAGTCCGACGGTGTGCGCGTAGGAGGTGGACGTCCCCATGCCCACCTCGAAGTACTCGCTCTGCTGCGCGCGCGCCGCTGCCCTCGGCGTCCCGGCCGGAGCCGTGACCGTGGCGAGCTTCGCGGCGACGTCCTTGGCGGCGGCCTCCTTGGCGGCCTCCTGGGCGGAGGCGTCCAGGGCGCCGGCGCCCTGCGCGGAACCGGCCGTGGCGGCCGGGGAGGTGGCGGTCGCGGGCCGCCCGGCATCGGCGGACGGTCCTGCCGCCTGCGCCGTGACGGGTACGAAGCCGACGGCTGCCGCGGCGACGGCAGCGGAGATCATGACGCGGTGACGGTACAACGGCCCCCCAATTTACTGAACTTGTTCGCAAAAGTCGTGATCAGATTACTTGTCCGTATGTCCACGCCTGATCGGATTTTCCCGCGCTGCGTGACCGCGGCGCCGCCCGTCCGCCGGCGGGGGCGGCGGCGGACGGAGCGGCGAAGCGTGGCCTGGCGGCGTACTACGGCTGCGGCGGGGCGTCCGGTGCCGCGGGGAGCCACTCGGGGCGGTCGAGGAAGGCCAGTACCGCCCGCTTCTCGGGGAGGTGGATCTCCGGCAGGTCGATCTCCGGCAGGGTGATCTCGCCCTGCCGGGCGAAGCCGATGCGGCCCAGGAGGGCGACGGCCTTCTCGTTGCGTGCGTCGGGCTCGCCCACCGCGCGCCGGATGGCCGGGTCGCGGAACGCGAAGCGGATGAGCGAGCCGGTGAGGGTCTTGCTGAAGCCTGGGCGGGGCCGGCCGGCGATGGGCGCGAGCATGAGATGGACGCCGATGTCGCCCTCCCGTACCTCGTAGCACTCGCTGACCCGGTCCTCCTCCGGCCGGTAGGTCTGGAAGAGTGCCACCGGCTCGTCGTCCAGACGGACCATGAACGCGTGATGGGTGTCCCGGCGCTCCACGTCCTCGTAGATCTCCTGCACCAGCTCCCGGCTGGCGCCGTTCATGCCCCAGAATTCGGCGCGCTCCTCGACGACCCACGCGTGCAGCACGGCGGAGTCCTTCGCCGGGTCGACGGGAGTGAAGCGGACGGTGCCGAAGTCTGCGACGGTCTCCGTGTAGACGTCGGCGCGCGGTGTGGGGAGGACGGTGGACTCGGGTCTCATGCGGTCTCGGTTCCTTCGTGACGGCGGGTCCGGCGGCAGCGATGAGCGCACCGACCCCGCGAGCTTGTTAGGTAAGGCTGGCCTAAGTGTAGATCTTCGTTGGCGTGAATCGAGCGCAGGGTGCGCGTCGTCCGCAGGCAGGTGTCGTCGACGCGCCGACGTCTCGCCCCAGTGGCGGACGCCGGATCGGCTCCCGCCGATCAGGCCACCGTTTCGTCCTGCCGTCGCCGCACCATCTCGGAGATCCGGACGGGCGCGAACGGGGACGTGCAACCGGGGGGAGTCGGGTAGTCCTTGAGCACCTCCGGCCGCTCGCCGATGGCGACGGCGCGGGCGCGGTACTCCGCGTGCTCGATCCCGATCCGTGCCAGGCAGTGGTTCATCGCCCATTGCAGGCGATCCGGGGCGTGCTTCATCCGCGTCTCGATGACATCGAGCAGCCCTGCCGGGTCGAGGCCCTCGGGCTTCTTCGCCACGCGTTCGGTGGTCAGCGCCCAGCCCGCGCTCGCGACCACCGGATCGGGGTCGGCGAACCAGGCCGACCGCAGCTCGTCCGCGTGCGGGTACTCCTTCACCACGTAGTTCACGAGCCGGCCGTGCACCTTGGGCGTGCGGGCCTCGCGCAGCATGACGTCCAACCGGTGACGCTCGAACGCCTTCGGGCGGCAGATCAGGATCGCCGGCAGTCTCGCCGCGGTGCCATCGGTCTCCCGGAGCCGGCATGTGAGTTCCTGCTGCGTCTTCAGCCGCTTCGCGACGGCGCGCAGCTTGCCGAGGTTCACGCCGTGATCGTCGCCGTGCTTCTCGTTCACCGCGCGTGTCTTCGGGTCCTCGAGCGCGGCCAGCTTGGCCATCACCTCGGCCACCTCGGCCACCGTCGCCTCGGCCGCCACCGTCGCCTCGGCCACCTCGGCCTTCTGTCCGTCGCGTGCGCATTTCAGCCTGTGCCGGTGGTCCGTCCCCTGGCGTGCACGCCATGCCTGCGACCTCGATCGCACTCCTGCCTCTCGGCCGTGCCCCGCGAGGCCCGCCACCTCCCCGCGAGGCCAGAGGTACCGCCCGCCGAGAATGGCCGAACTCCTGCGGAATCCGACTGCCGTTCGTCTGGCGTATCCGCCGCCGTCACGTCAGGCTCCCTCTCCGGTAGTCCCGGCACGCTGTTCTGGGTGCGCTCCAGCACTCCTCGATCAAAAGCAGAGGTCACTCTCGCCATGGCAGAACTGAACCGCCGCCGTTTCCTCCAGCTCACCGGCGGCGCCGCCGCCCTGACCCTGCTCAACGAGAGCATCGCGCGCGCCGCCGCCATCCCCGCGCAGGGGACGACGGGGACCATCGCCGATGTCGAGCACGTCGTGGTCCTGATGCAGGAGAATCGTTCCTTCGACCACTACTTCGGTGCCCTCCGCGGCATCCGTGGCTTCGGAGACCCGCGTCCGGTGACCCTGCCCAGCGGCAAGTCCGTCTGGCACCAGACCGACAACGGCGGCAAGGAGACGCTGCCGTTCCGGCCGCCGTCCGACGACCTCGGCATGGAGTACCTCCAGGGCCTCAACCACGACTGGGCGGGCGGCCAGAGCGCCTTCAACAAGGGCAAGTACGACAACTGGGTGCCCGCCAAGACGCCGGCCACCATGGCCCACCTGACGCGCGAGGACATCCCGTTCCACTACGCGCTCGCCGACACGTTCACGATCTGCGACGCGTACCACTGCTCGTTCATCGGCTCGACCGACCCCAACCGCTACTACCTCTGGTCGGGCCACACCGGCAACGACGGCAAGGGCGGCGGCCCGGTCCTCAACAACGCCGAGGCCGGCTACGGCTGGACCACGTACCCGGAGCGCCTGGAGGCGGCCGGCGTCTCCTGGAAGGTCTACCAGGACGTCGGCGACGGCCTCGACGCCGCCGGTTCCTGGGGCTGGATCAACGACGCCTTCCGGGGCAACTACGGCGACAACTCGCTGCTCTACTTCAACAACTACCGGGGCGCCCAGCCCGGCAACCCGCTGTACGAGAAGGCCCGCACCGGCACCGACGCCCGGACCGGCGAGGGCTACTTCGACAAGCTGCGCGCCGACGTCACCGCCGGCACCCTGCCCCAGGTCTCCTGGATCGCCGCCCCCGAGGCGTTCAGCGAGCACTCCAACTGGCCCGCCAATTTCGGCGCCTGGTACATCGCGCAGGTGCTGGACGCGCTGACGTCCAACCCCGACGTGTGGGCCCGTACCGCGCTGTTCATCACGTACGACGAGAACGACGGCTTCTTCGACCACGTCGTCCCGCCGTACGCGCCCGCCAATGCCAACCAGGGCCTGTCGACCGTCTCCACCACGCTGGACGTCTTCCCCGGCAAGGCCGGCTATGTCGCCGGCCCGTACGGCCTGGGCCCCCGCGTGCCGATGCTCGTCGTCTCGCCGTGGAGCACCGGTGGCTACTCCTGCTCCGAGACCTTCGACCACACCTCGGTCATCCGCTTCATGGAGAAGCGCTTCGGCGTGCAGGAGCCCAACATCTCGCCTTGGCGCCGTGCCGTCTGCGGTGACCTGACCTCCGCGTTCGACTTCGCCCGTACCGACACCGGCGCGGTCAAGCTGCCCGACACCGGTCTCTGGGAGCCGCAGGACCGCGAGCGCCACCCGAACTTCCTGGCCACCCCGCCGGCCGTGGGGACCATGCCGCGCCAGGAGAAGGGCCTGTGCAACACCCGTCCGCTGAAGTACGCCCCGTACGTGGACGGCGCCGCGCTCAGCGGCGAGGGCAAGTTCCGGCTGACGTTCAGCGGCGGCGCGGACCTGGGCGCACAGTTCTACATCACCTCCGCCAACCGGACCGACGCGCCGTGGACGTACACCACCGAGGCCGGCAAGTCGATCTCGGACACCTGGAACACCGTCTACTCGGCGGGCGTCACCGACCTGACGGTCCACGGCCCCAACGGCTTCCTCCGCGGCTTCCGCAACCCCGGCACCACCCCCGGCCCCGAGGCCACGGCCCGCCACAATGCCACCACGGGGAACCTGGACCTCACGCTCACCAACGCCGGAGCGTCGACCGCGACGCTCACGGTCACCAATGCCTACGGCGGTGGACCGAAGCGCCTCACGGTCGCCAAGGGCGCCACCGTCACGTACAGCGTTCCGCTGCGGAGCACGCGGCGCTGGTACGACGTGACGGTCACCGCGTCCGAGTTCCCGGACTTCGGCCGCCGCTTCGCCGGCAAGGTAGAGACCGGCGCGGCCGGCCTCTCGGACCCGGGCATCCTGACGGAGCAGGGCTCCTGACCGGTCGGTCCTGCCGACGACGGGCCGGTTCCGGCTGACGGACCGGTCCTGCCGGCGGGCCGGTCCGGCCGATCCGGATCGACCGCGAGCGGCCCCGCGCCACGGAACCCTCCGCGGAGCGGGGCCGCTCGCGGTACGCCTCCGGGCACGGCCCTGCCCGGGCCCGCTACGGTGGCGCGATGGAACAGCGGATCAGCCTGGTCACCCTGGGTGTCGCGGACCTCGCCCGTGCCAAAACCTTCTACGCGGCGCTCGGATGGCGCGGCACCGAGGTCGAGGAGACGGTCTTCCACCAGGCGGGCGGCATCGCCCTGGTGCTGTGGGACCGCCGCAAACTCGCCGCGGACTGCGGCCTTCCCGACGCCCCGCGGGCCGGGTTCGGCGGTATCGCGCTGGCCCACAACGTGCGTACGGACGCCGAAGTCGACACCGTCCTCGACGCAGCCGCCATGGCCGGCGGCACTGTCACCCGCCCCGCCGCCCTCAACGCGATCGGCTTCTACTCGGGCGTCTTCACGGACCCCGACGGCCACGCCTGGGAAGTCGCCCACAACCCCGGCTTCACCCTGGCCGAGGACGGCTCCCTGGTCCTGCCCGACTTCGGCGGCTAGCGCCTGTCCCACGGATCGGACCGGATCCGGCCGGCGCGTGATCCGGGCCGCGGTCACAGTGGGCTCCCCTCACGCAGGTAGACCGCGGTGCCGGGCCGGGCGGCGGCGTAGAGGGCGGTCAGCGTCCGCAGACAAAAGGTGAGCGGAGTGTCCCGCAGCTCGTCGAGGTGCTTGAAGGCGTGGCGGTCGTGCTCGGGGCTCAGCCGGACGGGCCGGTCACCGGTGTGGACGCCGCCGTGGAAGTAGTAGTCGATCACCGGGCCGGTGCCCTCGACGTCGACGCGGTGGTCCGTGCCGATCAGCCGCGGTACGTCGGCCAGGTCGACCCCGGTCTCCTCGCTCATCTCCCGCCGTGCGGCTGCCCACGGGTCCTCGCCGTGGTCGAGCATCCCGCCCGGCAGCCACCACCGGCCCGCGACCGGCTGGCCGGGGCCGTAACGGAGAAGAAGGACGCGGCCGTCGGGATCCAGCAACAGGACGCATGAGGCCACGACCGTCCGGGGAAGGGTCTTGATCCACTCCTCGCGGGGAATCCACATGCTCATGCCTCCCGGGTGGCCAGGGTGCGGGCAGCGGTCTTCTCCAGGTGCGCGGTGAACATCGCGGCAGGGTCGGCGACACCGAGCCGGTGGAGGGCGACCATCGCCGTCACCAGGACGTCGCACACCTCCGCCTCCACGTCCTGCCACGAGTGGGACAGGCCCTTGCGGGGGTTGGTGCCGGTGGCGCCGATGACGGCCTGCGCGGCCTCGCCGAACTCCTCCCCGATCTTGAGTACTTGCAGTACCCGGCGCTGTTCGGCGGGGAGATGGGCGGCGGCCTCGTCGAAGAAGGCGGCAAGCTCTCCGGTGACGGCCCAGGCGTTCTTCTCCACGATGGTTCCCCTTCGTCCGGCTGCTGTCCGTTCGCGGTCCTGCTCCTGTGAACGAACGGGACGGCGTTCGGATGCCCCGTTCGGCGGGGCCGCCCGCGGCCGCCTACCGGACCAGTGCGAACGTACCGGCCGCGACGGCCCAGCCCACCGCGGCGCCCGCGAGGACCTGGGCGAGGGTGTGGTCCTTGAGCTCGATCCGTGACCAGCCGACGACGGCGACCAGGGGGTACGCGAGGAGCATCCGGGGCCCGTACGCCATGGCGAGCAGGGCGACGCTCCCGGAGGAGACGGCGGCATGCACGCTGATCTTCCAGGCGGGGGTCACGGCGAGGAGCGCCACGACGGTGGCCAGCATGGCCGAGATCAGCGCGACCATGCTTCGGGGGGCGCCGAAGGCCGACAGCAGCGTGATGCCGGTGGCGACCGACACGGTGACGAAGCTCATCACGATGATGCGCTGCCGCCTCGGGCCGACGTGCCGGTCGGCCCAGCGACCGCTGCGTATGCCGTACTTGATGAAGGCCAGGGGTATCACGGCGGCGAACAGGCAGCCGATGAGGCCCCATCCGATCCCGGGCAGGCGGCCGGTGTGCCAGCCGATGAGTACGGTGTCGGCGATGATCCACGTCTTCGGGTCGAGTCCATCGGTGATCAGGCGCGCGGCCCGGGACTCGTCCGGCCGGCTGGTCGCGATCGCGGTCGTCACGTCGTGGCCTCCTGGCCGGTCGTGGTGGGAAGCCGCCGGCCACGGGGGAGCGGTGGCAGGTCCGGGGGAACCGGATGATCCTCTCAACCCCGGCAGCGCGGCGGAGATCGTCAATTCCGTCGGCCCAGGCCCAGGCCGAGGCCCGCCCAGGCCCGCCCAGGCCCAGGCCCGGCTCCGCGGCGACCGCGGGGCCGGTCAGTCCGCGGTGTCGTCCGGCTCCTCGTCCGCCTTCCGGTCCGCGCCGCGTTTCCGCTCGTCCTCCCGGGCCGCCCAGGCGGCCGAGTCGATCCGCGAGGCGTATCCCTCCTCCGGCTCCGCCGCGTCCAGATGCACCGCCCACGCCCACAGGACGACCGCCGCCAGCAAGAAGCCGACCGCCGTGGCCAGGACCGCGTCGACCTCGTCGGACTGGGATTCCGCGTCCGTCCCGAAGAAGGCGGGCGGACCGCTGACGATCATGCTCACCCACCAGGCGAGGGCCCCGTTGAACGCGACGAGGGCCACCCAGTACAGGATCTGCACGGCCCTCGCCGGCCAGCTGTGCATCGTCCGCAGCAGGAGCAGGCGCCGCAGCCTCCCCGGTCCTCCCCGGTGCCGGCGCGCCGCGGCCTCGAAGCTGCGCACCGATGCGTAGCACTCGTCGAGCCAGTGGCCGGGCTCCGGGTCGGGGGCGCCGGTCGGCGCCAGTTTCTTGGCCTCGATCCAGCCGGTGATGAACTGGACCTCCATCTGCGCCTTCTCCAGCCTCCTGCGGTAGTGGTGGTCGGCGCTCCGCGCCTCGCGCCGGTCCCTGAAGACGAGGCTGATCCCGCCCACCACGCCGGTGATCACGGGGACGAAGAACGGGGCGAACGACACCAGTGAATCCAGATCGGGCACCGGCCACACCTCCTCGTCCGATCCGGCCTCGGCTGGGGCCGCTCCACCAGCCTGGCATCCGTCGAGGAAGCGCCGACCGCTCCGCGCGGCCGTTCGGGTGGTCGCCCGGCCTCCGCGCGCTTCAGCCGGCCGTCCGGTCCGCCTCGGTGCGGTGCACGAGTGCGGCGATGCGGGTGGCGAGCTCGGGCCACAGCTCCCGTGGGAGGCTGTGGCCCATCCCGTCCAGGACCACCAGTTCGGCACCGGGGACGGCGGCGGCCGTGGCGTGGCCGCCGCCGGCATCGCACAGGATGTCGCAGGCCCCGTGCAGCACCAGCGTGGGCACCCGCAGCGCCCGCAGCCGTTCGGTACGGTCGCCCGTCGCCACGACCGCGAGGCCCTGGCGCTGCATGCCCAGGGCGTCGTACCCCCGGTCGAAGACCCGTCCGGCCCGCTCGGCCGCGGCGGCCTCGTCGAACTCGAACCCCGGTGACGCCGCGAGCTTCAGGGCGCGCACCTGCCAATCGACGAAGGAATCCCGGTCCTCGGGCGGCCCTCCCAGCTCGGCGAAGACCGAGAAATCGGCCTCGCCCACACCCGGCTCACCCGTCGTGGACATCATCGACGTCAGCGAGCGCACCCGGTCGGGATGCTCGATCGCGACCATCTGGGCGATCATCCCGCCCATCGAGGAGCCGACGAGGTGTGCGTCGCTGAGGCCGAGCGCGTCGAGCAGGCCGACCGTGTCGGCCGCCATGTCGGAGAGCGTGTAGGACGCCGTCGAGAGGTCGCCGGCCAGCGCCGCCGCGAAATCCGGGACGGGTGCGTCAGGGAAGTGCGTCGACCGGCCGCTGTCGCGGGTGTCGAACCGGATCACTTGCAGGCCGCGGTCGACCAGGGCCCGGCAGAACCCCTCCGGCCAATTGATCATCTGCGCACCGGCCCCCATGACCAGCAGGACCGGCGGCGCATCGGGTGCGCCGAACCGCTCGTAGGCGATCTCGATTCCGGACGGGCCGACATCCCGGGCTTTGAGTTCTGGCATGGCCAAGACGCTAGCCGTCGGGCCTCGCCAAGGGGGCCGGGGAGGCGTGACGGCATGGGCGAATGGAGATTCCCGGCCCTTCGGCGCGTCGTCGCATGCTGATCAGCGCGCTCTCCGTGGTGGCGGCGGCTCCTGCGGCCCAGGTGGCTTGGCGAGAAGGGCGAGCTCGGCCCCGGTGTGCTCTCCGAACTGCGGATGATCGACGAGGTCTTCGAAGAGATGACCCGAGATATGCAAGGGGACAGGTGGACGAGGGCTGTCTTGTCCACCGACGCGGGTTGGGCCCGCGCCCGGCATCTGGCGCGAGCAGTGCCGGCGGCGGAAGGGGAGAGCGGCCCGCCCCTGCCGGAGATCCGCGTCATCCGATGAAGACGGACGAGCGGGGTGGCGCCCGCCCGTGCCGGAAGCCTGCGTGAACGCCGAGTCCCGTGGACGCGCGGGCGCGGAATTTCCACACGATCCGTCAAGGACCCTCACCCGGGCGCGGGTACGGTGACCGGCGATGGGGACGAGCCACGAAGTTGGGTACCCTCTCGCTTGGCTTCGGGGCTTCAGCGGGGCTTCAGCGAGCTGAACTGCCGTGACACGGGATGGATTTTTCATGAGCGCACCTTCCGCCGACCTTTTCCAGCCGCTCCGGCCCGAAGACCCGGCCACGGTGGGCGGTTACCGGCTGAGCGCCGTGCTGGGCGCGGGCGGCATGGGCAAGGTGTACCTCTCCTACACCCCGGGCGGCCGGCCCATCGCCCTCAAGGTGATCCGGCCCGAGTTCAGCGAGGACCCCGAGTTCCGGCGCCGCTTCCAGCAGGAAGTACGGGCGGCGCAGCGCGTGCAGGGCCTCTACACCGCGCCGGTCATCGACTTCGATACCGAGGGCACCCAGCCCTGGCTCGCCACGGCCTACGTACCGGGCCCGTCCCTCGCGCACGCCGTGGCCCAGCACGGACGGCTGCCGCTGCGCAGCGTGTTGCTGCTGGCCGTCGGGGTCGCCGAGGCGCTGCACGTCATCCACGGCGCGGGCATCGTCCACCGTGACCTGAAGCCCGCGAACGTACTCCTCGCCGCCGACGGTCCCCGCGTGATCGACTTCGGTATCGCCCGCGCGGCGGACGCCACTTCCCTCACCGGCAGCGGCGTCAGCGTCGGCACGCCGGCCTTCATGGCGCCCGAGCAGGCCTCCGCCGGTACGGTCACCGACCGCACGGACATCTTCGCCCTCGGCCAGATCGTGGCGTACGCGGCGATCGGCGCGCCCGCATACGGGGAAGGGTCCTCGCACGCCGTGCTCTACCGCATCGTGCACGAGGACCCCGACCTCAGCGCGCTGCCGGACGAGCTGCGGCCCCTGGTGACGCGGTGCCTCAGCCGTGACCCGGCGGACCGGCCCGCCCTGGCCGAGGTCATCCAGATGTGCCACGGCCTCTCTCCGGTCCCGCTCCGCCAGGGCGAGGACTGGCTGCCCCAGGCGGTCGCCGGTTCCATCACCGAGCGCCTGCAGCTGCCCGAACCGGCGAAGACCCCGCCGCCACAGCCCGCCGTGGCCCCGACGCCGACCGAGGTCTCCCCGCAGCCTCCGGCGCAGGGCGCGCCCCCGTACCCGCCGACCGGTCTCGGCGTGGCCGCCGCGCCGACGCAGAACGCGCCCGCCGTGCCGACGCACGCACCGGCAGGTCCCGCCGCTCCGGGCATGCCGCCCGGTTATCAGACGCCGCCGCCCGGCTACCAGACGCCGCCGCCCGGCTACCAGGCCCACCCCGTTCACCAGACGCCGGCGCCCGGCTATCTGACGCCGCCGCCCGGCTACCAGACCCACCCCGGCCATCAGGCGCCGGCGCCCGGATTCCACCCCGGCTGCCCGCCCCCGGCGCCGCAGCGCAAGTCGAAGGCGCCGGTCATCGCCGGGGTCGTCGTGGCAGCGCTGATCGGCCTCGTGGTCCTCGGTTCCCTGCTGCCGGACAACTCCGGCGACAAGGCCAAGGGCGGCTCGTCCTCCGCCGGTGGAAGCGCGAGCAGCGGGACCCCCGGCGGCTCCCAGGACAAGGGCGGCAAGCGCGCCGATCCGACCCCGGCCTCGTACAAGGGCGTCAACCTGACGGCCAACTACCAGCTCATGCTGGCCGACAACCCGCCGCGCCCGGGCACCGGCGGCAACGCCGGCGTGCTGTACAACCACGGAGACCTCTACTTCTTTCTGGACACCCTCTTCGGGGACACGAAGGTCGGGACCGACAACGGCAAGCTGGTCGTGCTGAACAACACGCAGAAGGGTTCGCTGGAGACCTGCCGCGCCGAGACCCGCTACACCGAGAAGATCGGCCTCGACCAGCTCACGGACGGGTCGGAGATCTGCGTGCTCAGTGATGCCGGCCACATCGCGGTGGCGACGTACCGAGGCCGGTCTGGGGCGAACGACCCGAGCACCTACATCACGCTCGACCTCACGGTCTGGCGAAACGCCGAGGAGCCGAAGAAGGGGAGCTGAGGCGCAGCGGTCCGGTCCGGCCTGGTCCGCTACTCGGCAAAATGGGCAAATCGCCTATTTCTGTCATTTAACCCAGTCGCTACCATATGCCGTTTGAGGGTGTGTCAGTCGCAAACGTGCGGGGCATAATCGGGCCCGGTCGTCTCCGGAAGCAATGGAGCCATCGGGACACCGGCCGACCTCCCGGTCGGCTTCCCGCACCGGACCGATCCCCAAGGCGCCTTACATGTCCCTGGCCAGCCGCACCCGCCTCGCGGCGCTGCTCGCAGCGGTCTCCGTCGGTGTGGCCGGCGTCACGACGTGGGCCTACGGATACGGGAGCGAGCGGCCGCCGGCGGCCGCCGAGGAGTTCTTCAAGCCGAGCGTGACCGAGGGCTCCGCCCTCCAGGTCGTCGCGCACCCCGACGACGACCTGTTCTTCATGAACCCCGACCTGAGCCGCTCCATATCGACGGGCATCAAGGTCACCACCGTCTACCTGACCTCGGGCGAGTCCGACGGCCGGAACGAGGCCCACAGCCCGCACCTGGACGACGCCGCGGGCCCCGCCGACCGCGCCGCCTACGCGGAGGCCCGGCAGAACGGCATCCGGGGCGCCTATGCGCAGATGGCCACCGGTGACCGCACCAGCACCTGGCAGCGGAAGTCCATACCCACGGCCGGCGGGGGCAGCGCCGAGGTGGACGTGCTCGTCGCCAGGCCCGAGGTCAACCTGGTGTGGATGCAGCTCCGCGAGGCCCGCAGCATCTCCGGGGACAATCCGGACAGCCTGCGCGGCCTGTGGGACGGCCGGATACCCGCCCTGGGCTCCCAGCTCACCTCCGGGACACCGGTCGAGCGGCCTTTCTCGTACTCGAAGGACCAGGCCGTCGCCGCGATCGCGGACGTGTTCGCGCTGTACAAGCCGACCACGATACGGACGCAGGACCCGACCCCCGGCAAGTCGGACAGCGGCGTCTTCCTCGACCACCAGGACCACATGTACGGCGCCCGCTTCGTCCAGGCCGCCGCGGCGCGCTACGCGCAGACCGAGGGCCGGCCGCACTTCTCCGTCCAGAACTACGTGAGCTACCCGAACAGCGCGCTGCCGCCGACGCTCGACCCGCAGGCCGCCGAAGAGAAGCTCGGCTACCTCAAGACCTACGCCTGGATGGATCACGACGACTGGTGCGGCAGCCCCGCCGGCTGCGGTGACCGCAAGACCGCGACCAGGCCCACCGGCGCCGGATGGAACCAGACGATCCGCTACAGCCGGGGCGACGGCACCTCGTGGATGACCGAGGGTGTCTCCGGACGGCTGTGGGCCTTCGCCGTGCTGGACGGGCGGATGGCGTACTGGTCGCGCAGCGGCCCGAAGGCCCCCTGGGAAGGCCCCCGGTTCCTTCCCGGCGCCGGCATCGACGCCGGGGCGTCCGCGGTCCGGCTCCCGGACGGCAGGATCGCGGTGTTCGCCACCCGCACCACTCTCGGTACGGCACCCCAGGACTACGGCCGCGAGATCGTGTACGCCGAACAGGGCGCGCCCGACGGTGCGTTCGGCTCCTGGGAATCACTGGGAACCCCGGACACCGTGGACCGGTCCGGCACCTCCGCGATCAGCGGTCCGGCCGTCGCCGTGGACCCGGCGGGCCGGATGACGGTGTACGTGCGCGACTCCCGGCGCACCCTGCGCGCCCGGACCCAGGAGGCCCCGGACGACGGGTTCGGCGCATGGCAGGCCCTGGGCGGCTCCGGCCTCCTGGGTGATCCGGTCACCGCGACCGACGGATCGGGGCGGCGGTACGTGTACGCGGCGACGACAGGATCCGTCGTGGCCTGGGTCCAGCCGGCGCCGGGCGCCCCGACGACGGGCTCCTTCGCGACCGGACTGCCGCAGACGACGGGCGTGCTCTCGGTGCGCCCGGAGGGCGACGGGGTCCGCCTGTTCTTCCGCCGGCCCGGCGCGGGCACCGTCGGTACGAGCCTGGCGACCATGGACGGGGCCGCGCCGGAGCTCTCCCCGGTCGCCGAGGCCGGCGGTCCGGGCGGCTACGGCGGCGTGGGCATCGCGGGCCCGCTGCTCGCGGGCCGTACGGGCTCGGGCACGGTCGGCGTGGCGGGCGCGGACGGCCCGCAGTCCTGGCAGGAGTCCCAGATGCTGTACACGGGCGCACCGGCGGGCGTGACCGACCGGGCCGGTACGACCGTCGCGGCGGCCCTCGGCCTGGACGCCGATCTGCACATCGTCACGACGCTCCCGCCCGCCCGCCCCGAGCCGGCCGGTGACCGGCTCCCCACCCCGTGGCACCGCGCGGTCCAGCCCCCGATGCTCGCCCGGGCGGCCGACGCGGGTTGAGCCGCCTGCGCGAGCCCGGCCCCGCACGCACTCCGGGAGCCGGCCCCGCACGCATCACGCGCCACTCCCGGCCCGTGGACGGGCGGGTCCTCTGTCGGGGCGGGAGCCCAGGCGCCACACTGGGGGGCTCGGGGCGGAGCGCCCCGTCACGAGGAGGTGGTGGGGCGGTGTCGGGGACCTCTGCAGAGCAGCCCGCGCCGGTCGTGCGTCCCGAGGTCTGGGAGACGTACGGGCCGGCTGATCTCAGCGCCGTGCCGGTGTTCGCCGGAGGGTTCATCAACTTCGGCTACTGGCAGGCGGTCGATCTCGAACGGCCGCTGTCCCAGGGCGACCGGATCCGCAGCGAGCAGGACCTCTACCGGCACGTACTCGACGCGGTCGGTCCCGAGGGCGCCCGGGCCGTGGAGATCGGCTGCGGTCTCGGCCTCGGGTGCGCCCTCGCCCTGGAGGAGTACGGGCCCGCGGAGATGACCGGGGTGGACATCCATCCCCAGCAGCTCCGGCGGGCCCGCGAGGCGAACTCCCTCCTCCTCGAAGCCCGGCCGCCCCGGCTGCGCTTCGTGCTCGGGGCGGCGGAGAGCCTGCCGCTCGGCGACGCCGAGTTCGACTGCCTCTACAGCGTCGAGGCGGCCCAGCACTTCCCTGACCTGCCCGCGTTCGCCCGCGAGGCCGCGCGGGTCCTGCGCCCCGGCGGGCGGGTGGCGGTCGCCAGCTTCTTCAGCGTCGAGGGTGCGCCCGCGCCGGCGGAGCGGCTCGCCGGACTGCTCGACTCGTTCGCCAGCGGCCTGGACATCGCCCGGCCCGTCTCGGGGCTCGACGAAGCGTTGGCGGGCGCCGGTTTCACCGATGTGCGGATCACCTCGATCGGTCCGCAGGTCTGGCCCGGCTGGGACCGCTGGCTCGCGAGGCTCTGGGCGCCGGGCACTTGGCCCAGGAACTTCCTGGCCGCCTGGGAGCAGCAGATCCTGGACTACTACCTGGTCACCGCCACCCGCCCGTAGCCCGTCCCCACACCCCCGCGACGGGCAGGCCCCCCCGGGCCGGACGTGGCGGATATCACGTCCGGCCCCGCCCGGGGGATCAGGCGGGGCCTGCGGCCCGGTTCGAAGGCCCGAGGGAGGGACAAATGGGCCGATAGGGGGAGATGGACCCCCTCGCGCGTGACCTACCCTGGATCGGAATCGCCAATTCCGGGGGCCGAGCGCAAAGGTAGAGCGCGTCCATGGGCATCACCACCAGTTCCGCGCGTCGTCGACGGGCGGTTCCCGCCGTGGCGGGGGCCGTCCTCGCCCTTCTGGCGACCATGGCCACCCCGGCCTTCGCCGCCACGGACGGTTCGGCGGGCCGGTCCGCGGTCGACTCCGAGCCGGCCCACGGCGCCACCGGGATCCCGCTCGGGATCTCCCGGCTGGCCCAGGGCCCGGGCCGTGACGTCGCCATCACCATCGACGACGGCCCGGACCCCCGCTGGACGCCCCAGGTCCTCAAGGTGCTGAGGCAGAACCACGTCAAAGCCACCTTCTGCATGATCGGCACCAGGGCGCAGAAGTACCCGGACCTGGTGCGCGCGATCGCGGCCGACGGCCACCAGCTGTGCGACCACACCGTCGACCACGACGTGACGATGGACCACAAGCCCGTCGCCTACCAGCGGCAGCAGATACTCGACGGCAAGGCCATGATCGAGAAGGCCGTTCCGGGCGTCGCCGTCAACTACTACCGCGCGCCGGGCGGTGCCTTCACCCCCGACAGCCGTGCGATAGCCGCCGCGAGCGGGATGCGGCCGCTGGGCTGGAGCGTCGACCCCAGGGACTGGAGCCGTCCGGGCCTGCCCGCGATCGTCGCCGCCGTGGAGGGCAAGGTGCCCCGGCAGCCGACCGTCCTGTTCCACGACGGCGGCGGCGACCGCAGCGAGACGGTCGCGGCGCTCAAGGAGTACCTGCCCTGGCTCGCCGCGCAGGGCTACGCCTTCACGTTCCCGGCCCGCACCGCCCCGTAGGACACCCTCTAAGGCTCCCGTACGTACGCCCCCGCTCGCGCGGCCACGGCCGCGGCCGTCGCGGCGCGATCGGCATCGGCCGTGCCGAGCGGGAGGGCGGTGGTCAGGAGGCGGTAGTAGAGCGGAGCGGACGTCGCGCGGATCACCTCCTGCGCGTCGGTGCCGTCGGGTACCTCACCGCGGGCGGCGGCCTGCTCCACGCAGGGTGCCCATTCGTCGACGCGGGCGGAGTAGAAGCCGTACAGGGCCTCCGCAGCCTTCGGGTCGGAGCCGGCCGCGGCGATCACCGCCCTGAACAGGGCGCCCTGGCGGGGATCGGCGAGCGTGCGCTGCACCAGTCGGGCGTTGGCCGTCAGGTCTCCGAGGAGTGAACCCGTCTCCGTGCGCGGTACGGACTGCTGCGCCATGTCCAGCAGCAGGTCGGCCACGAGGCCGGTGACCGTGCCCCAGCGGCGGTAGACGGTCGTCTTCCCGACCTCCGCGCGGCGCGCGATGTCGGCGAGGTCGAGACGGGCGAAGCCCTGCTCGGCCAGGACCTCCGCGGTGGCGTCCAGTACGGCCGCGCGCACCCGCGCCGTACGCCCTCCGGGCCGGGCGGTCCCCGGGTCGGGCGTGGCTTCCGTGAACTCCATAACGGGACTCCAGTTCCATTAACTGTCTCGCGTTGCTACGCTGAAGGCATCTTAACGGAACCACGGCCCCATTAACTGGGTGCGTGAGAGGGGATTCGTCATGGAGTACAGGCGACTGGGTGCGTCCGGGCTTCAGGTTCCGGCGCTCAGCTTCGGCGCCGGCACCTTCGGCGGACGGGGGCCGCTCTTCGGGGCCTGGGGCAATACGGGCGTGGCGGAAGCGCGCCGCCTCGTGGACATCTGCATCGACGCCGGCGTCACCATGTTCGACACCGCCGACGTCTACTCCGACGGAGCGTCGGAGGAGGTGCTGGGAGCCGCCCTCAAGGGCCGCCGCGACCAGGTGCTCATCTCCACCAAGGCCGGCCTGCCCACGAGCGACGCCCCCGGCGACGCGGGCACCTCGCGATCGCGCCTGATCGCGTCCGTCGACAAGGCGCTGCGCCGCCTCGACACGGACTACATCGACCTCTTCCAACTGCATGCCTTCGATGCCGGCACCCCGGTGGAGGAGGCGGTCTCCGCCCTCGACGACCTGGTCCGGGCCGGGAAGATCCGCCACCTCGGCATCTCGAACTTCTCCGGCTGGCAGGCGATGAAATCCCTCGCCACCGCCGACCGCCGCGGCCGCGAGCGCTACGTCGCCCACCAGGTCTACTACTCCCTCATCGGCCGCGACTACGAATGGGAGCTGATGCCGCTCGGGCTCGACCAGGGGCTCGGCGCGATCGTCTGGAGTCCCCTCGGCTGGGGCCGGCTCACCGGCAAGGTCCGCCGGGGCCGGCCGCTGCCCGCCGGCAGCAGGCTGCACGACACCGCCGAGTTCGCGCCGCCGGTGGAGGACGGGCACCTCTACCGCGTGGTCGACGCCCTCGACGAGGTCGCCCGGGAAACCGGCAGGGCGATCCCGCAGATCGCCCTGCGCTGGCTGTTGCAGCGGCCGACCGTGTCCTCCGTCATCATCGGTGCGCGGAGCGAGGAGCAACTGCGCCAGAATCTCGGGGCCGTGGGCTGGACGCTCACCGCCGAACAGATGGCGAAGCTCGACGAGGCCGGCGCCCGCCCGGCCCCCTACCCCTACTTCCCGTACCACCGCCAGCCGGGCTTCGCCCGCCTCAACCCCCCGCTGGTCCCGTCGCGTTGATCGCGGCGCGAGGTCAGGCGGTGCGGATGGCCGTGAGGAGGCGGGCGCAGCGGGCGCTCATGTCCTGGGCGGACAGGTCGGGGTGGGCGATCCACCAGCCCATGAGGGAGCTGACGGTGCCGGTCCACACGTGCTTGAGGGCGTCGGCGTCGAGGGGGTTCTCGTTGCCGTGGCCGCTCAGCAGCGCCGCGGTGCCCGACGCGGCGAGCCCGTCGATGGCCTCACGGTGCCGCTGGGCGGCGAGGCGCAGTGCGGAGCCGGGCGGCAAGGTCCTGTCGTAGAGGACGAACCAGGCGTGACGCCGGTCTTCGAGGGCCGTGAAGAGACCGGTGAGGACGGAGTGGGGGAGCTGCTCCCCGGCGGGTGAGGCCGGTCCGCCGGCCATCGCCGCGTCGATGGCGGCGATGACGCGGGCGGCGATGTGCTCTAGGCAGGCGAGGTAGAGCCCGTCCTTGGAGTCGAAGTAGGCGTAGAGCATCGGCTTCGTCACGCCCACCCGCCCGGCGATCGCGGCCATCGAGGCGGACGCGTGCCCGTGCCGGCCGAACTCCTCCATCGCGGCGGCGAGGATCTGCTCCTCGCGTTCGGCGCGCGGTACGCCCTTCGTCCCCGCCGGTCTGCCCCGGCGCCTGCCCGGGGGTGGCGAGGCGTTCGGTGCGGTGCCGGTGCTTGTGGAGTCCATGCGGCGAACTATACGGTGAAGTAAATTACCAAGCGGTAAATTACCGAAGGGTTATATGGCCATGGCCGAGACCGTGCTTCCCGCCGCCCCTCTCGCCCCGTCCCGGCCCCGCCGCTCCTGGTGGGGCTGGGGCACCGAAGACAAGGCTTTGTCCGACGCCGAGTGCGTCGCCCTCGGCGCACTGGTCCCCGGTGCCGCCGACACCCCGCTGCCGGTGCCCGGCGTCCGGTCCCTCGATCTGCCGAAGGCCCGCGTCACCCCGCCGTCCTCCCTGGCCCACCTGATGTCCGACACCCCGCCGGACCGGGCCTCGCACACGTACGGGAAGGCCTACCGCGATGTCGTACGGGCCCTGCGGGGCGAACTCGGGGCGGCTCCGGACCAGGTCGCCTTCCCCCGCAGTGAGCAGGACGTCGTGGACGTACTGGACTGGGCCGAGGGCGCGGACGTGGTCGTCGTGCCCTACGGAGCGGGCAGTTCGGTGGTCGGGGGAGTGGAGTACCGCGGGGAGCGGCGGCGGGCCGTGGTATCCCTCGACCTCGCCGGCCTCGACCGCGTGCTCGACATCGACACCGTCAGCCGGGCGGCACGGATCCAGGCGGGCGTGCTCGGACCCGACCTCGAAGCACAGCTGCGGCCGCACGGCCTGACCCTGCGCCACTTTCCGCAGAGCTTCGAGTTCTCCACCCTCGGCGGCTGGCTGGCGACCCGGGCCGGTGGCCACTACGCCACGCTCCTCACCCACATCGACGACCTGACCGAGTCCTTGCGCGTGGTCACCCCGGTCGGCGTCAACGAGTCGCTGCGCGTGCCCGGTTCGGGCGCGGGACCCTCCCCCGACCGGCTGTTCCTGGGATCGGAGGGCACGCTCGGCGTGATCACCGAGGCATGGATGCGGCTCCAGGACCGGCCCCGCCACAAGGCGTCCGCCTCGGTCCTGTTCGAGGACTTCAAGGCCGCGGCCGGCGCGGTACGCGCCATCGCGCAGTCGGGCCTGCACCCGGCCAACTGCCGGCTGCTCGATCCGGGCGAGGCGGCGCTTTCGGGGGTGGCCGGCGGCGGCCGCAGCGTACTCGTCCTCGGGGTGGAGTCCGCGCACTTCCCCGTCGCCGACCGGCTCGCCGAACTGGTCGCCCTGGCGCGGGACCACGGTGGTTCACCGACCGGGACCACCCGGCCCGCGGCCGGTGACCCCGCCGGTGATCCCGCAGGCGACTCCGCGGCCGGCGCGTGGCGCTCCGCGTTCCTGCGCATGCCGTACCTGCGCGACGGACTCGCGCGGATGAGCGTGATCAGCGAGACCTTCGAAACGGCCTGCACCTGGGACCGTGCCGATGCCCTGTACGAGGCCGTGCACCGGGACCTGGGCGCCGTCGTACGCAAGGTCACCGGTGCCGAGGGGTTGATCAACTGCCGTTTCACCCACGTCTACCCCGACGGCCCCGCCCCCTACTTCACCGTCATAGCCCCGGCGAGGCGCGGCTCGGAGGTCGCGATGTGGGACGAGATCAAGTCCGCCGCGATGGACGTGCTCGGCGCGCACGGGGCGACCGTCACCCACCACCACGCCGTCGGCCGCGACCACCGGCCCGGATACGACCGGCAGCGCCCGGAGCCGTTCGCCCGGGCGCTGCGGGCCGCGAAGCACGCGCTCGACCCGGCGGGGATCCTCAACCCCGGAGTGCTCTTCGACGGGGAGCGGGGCTGAGCGGACGGTGCACGCGCCGCGCCGGCGGCGGACCGCCACCTCAGGCCGCGGATTCACCGAGTCGGATCTCCGGGTGTGAGACGGGAGGTGAGGGGCAGGCGCGCCGTGACGAGAGCCGACCCGACCACCCCGGAGGGGATTTTCATGACGGAGAACGTGTGGGGATATCGCGAGACCTCGGGCCGTCTGCAGGGCGTCGACCTGACGGGATTCAAGGTGGAGGCCGCCGACGGCGGTATCGGCAAGGTGGACCGGCACTCCGACGAGGCCGGCTCCGCGTACATCGTGGTCGACACCGGACCCTGGATCTTCGGCAAGGAGGTCCTCCTCCCGGCCGGCACCGTGTCCCGCATCGACGCGGACGACGAGAGGATCCACGTGGACCGGACGAAGGAGCAGATCAAGAACGCCCCCGAGTTCCACCGCGACAAGCACCCGCAGGACGAGGGCTACCGCGCGGACATCGGCACGTACTACGGAATCGGCGGGCCGTTCGGCGGCAGCCGGATGTGATCCGGCACGCGGAGCACGCACGGTGACTCCGGCGGGCCTCCGCAGAGCGGCTCCCCGACGCCAAGGCGTCGGGGAGCCGCGTCGTGCGCCGCGGTCAGGCGCCCTCGCCCAGGACGGTGGAGATCAGCTGCCGTTGTTCCCCGGTGAGGTACGGATCCCGCAGCTCCACCAGCTTGTCGTCGACGCGGACGACGTAGCCGAACCCGTCCGGCACGGGTTCCCGGGCCTCGGGGCATTCGCCGCTCAGGGCCCGCTCGGCCAGCCGCTCCAGCTCGGCGCCGTCGCGCCGGTACTCCGTGTCGAGGGAAGCGGTCCGTTCCCTGCCCGCGAACCCCCCGGTGCGGGTGACGGTGATCAGCATCGCGAAACCTCCTGGAATCGAGCGCCGCCCGCGGCCGGCCGGGCCGGCCGGCCCGGAAGCGCACGGGATGGACACCCTCTCGCCTGCCCCCGAATCCCCCGCATGCGCCTCCGCGCGCGGCATCGGCGGGAGATGTCCGAAACCGGTCGCCGCCGCGTGCGGGGTGGCCCGCAGGGTAGACGCGCCCGCATGACACGGTGGCATGTACGGCGGAGTACGCAGAAGCGGGCTGAGCAGGTTGAGCGGGCGGACCGGGACGTGCCGGCCGGCCGGAGGAAGCGACGGCGCCCGGCCCATCCGGCCGTCCGGGCATCGGCCATGGTGACCGCGTTCGCCGGGACCGTGCTGTTCGGTGTGGTCCTGGCCCGGCTGACGCTGGAGCCGTCCGCGGCCTCGGCGGCCCTCGTGCACGCCAACGTCCGGCCCGGCAGCTCGATCAGCGCCTACCTGCACGGGACTTCCACGGTCGAGGCGGTGCGCCAGCTGGGCGGGAACCTGCTGCTCGGCCTGCCCTTCGGTGTGCTCCTGCCCGTTCTGCTGCCCCCGGCGCGGGGCCTGCTGCGGGTCGGCGCCGTGACGGCCTGTCTGATGACGCTGGTGGAGCTCGTCCAGGGCGCCCTCGTCACCGGACGCGTCTTCGACATCGACGACGTCCTCCTCAACACGGCCGGAGCGCTCCTCGGGTACCTGCTGATCGGCCGCCGGCTCGGGCGGGCCGTCCACCCGCGCCGCCGGCACTGGTGGACCCGGCGGACCGCGGAGGCCGGTGACACCTGACCGTGGCACCCGACCTCTGACACCTGCCCCATGGCACCTGCCCCATGGCACCTGACCCGTGACTTGTGACTCATGGGTATTGCACACCCCGGCGGTGACAGGCGTGACTGTCGCGGCATCCGCCCGGCGTGACACGGTCGGGTCTGCCGCCGAACGAGGGAGCAGGTGTGAACAAGGGGTACGCCGCCTTCTGCGACGCCGACCGCTGGTTCTACGACGCGCCGTACCGGCGCGCCGGTGAGAGCTACCCGGCCGCGCTCGCCCCCGTACCGTCCGGGTGGCGCTCGCACCGCAGCGGCGACTGGCTCGCACTGCGCCCCGCCGACGCCGAACTGCCCGCGCAGGGCTGGAAGATCCACGTCTCGGCCACGCTCGACAACGCGGAAGCGCTGCTGACGGCGGTGTACGCGTACTGCACCGCCCGGCGCATCGCCTTCAAGTTCATACCGAGCCGGTACCTGCTGCACCTGCGCAACGCCAAGTACGCCGACCGCGCGGCGAGCGGCAAGTTCATCACCGTGTACCCGGCCGACGAGCAGCAGTGCCGCCGGATCGCGGAGGACCTCGACGCCGCGCTGGCCGGGGCGGCCGGCCCGTACATCCTCAGCGATCTGCGCTGGGGCGCCGGCCCGGTGTACCTGCGCTACGGCAGTTTCACCCTGAGGCACTGCTACGACGAGCACGGCGAGCTGGTCCCGGCGATCGAGGCCCCCGACGGGCGGCTCGTACCGGACCGGCGCGCACCGGTGTTCCAGCCGCCCGAGTGGCTCGAACTGCCCGACTTCCTGGAGCCGCACCTCGCGGCGCGCTCCGCGATCAACCTGACCGGCATCCCCTTCACGGTGGAGCGGGCGCTGCACTTCTCCAACGGCGGCGGCGTCTACCTGGGCAAGGACAGCCGCACCGGCGAGAGCGTGGTCCTCAAGGAGGCCCGCCCGTACGCCGGGCTCGCCGCCGACGGCGCCGACGCCGTGACCCGGCTGCACCGTGAACAGGCCGCGCTGGAAAGGCTGTCGGGCCTGGACTGCGTGCCCGCGGTGCGCGGCACCTTCACGGTCGGCGACCACCACTTCCTGGTGTTGCAGCACCTCGCCGGGAAACCGCTCAACACCTACTTCGCCCGCCGTCACCCACTGATCGAGGCGGACCCCGACCCGGCGGAGCTCGCCTCGTACACCGAGTGGGCGCTGACGATCCACCGCCGCGTCACCGAGGCCGTCGAAGCCGTGCACGCGCGCGGCGTGGTCTTCAACGACCTCCACCTCTTCAACATCATGGTGGACGAGGACGAGAGCGGTGAACCGTCCGTCGCCCTGCTGGACTTCGAAGCCGCCGCGCACGTGGACGAGGGACTGCGGCAGACCGTCGCCAACCCCGCCTTCGTCGCCCCCGCCGAGCGGCGCGGGTTCTCCGTCGACCGCTACGCCCTCGCCTGTCTGCGGCTCGCCCTGTTCCTCCCGCTGACCAGCCTGCTCGTCCTGGACCGGGGCAAGGCCGCCCATATCGCCGCCGTCGCCGCCGCGCAGTTCCCCGTACCGCGGCAGTTCCTCGACGAGGCCGTCGAGGAGATCCTGTCCGGCGCCCCGCAGGGCGCGCCGGGCGGCCGCCTGCCCGCACCGCCCGGCCCGTACCTGCCCGTCGAGCCGGGGGACTGGCCGGCCGCCCGCGCGTCGATGGCCGCGGCGATACGCGCGAGCGCCACCCCGGAGCGCGAGGACCGCTTCGTGCCGGGCGACATAGCCCAGTTCGCGACCGCGGGCGCAGGCTCCGGCTTCGGCAACGGGATCGCCGGAGTGCTCCACGCCCTCGCAGAGACCGGGGCCGAGCCCTGGCCCGAAGCCGAGGAATGGCTGCTGGAGCGGACCGGGGAACCGGACTCCGGCACCCCGCTCGGCTTCTACGACGGCCTCGCCGGCACGGCCTGGACCCTGCACCGGCTCGGACATGCGGGCCCCGCCCTCGCCCTCACCGAACGGCTGCTCCGGCAGCCCTGGCAGAGCGCGGGCCCCGACCTGCACAGCGGACTCGCCGGCATCGGCCTGGCCCTGGACGCGCTCGGCATCGCGAGCGGCGAGAGCGGGCTGCACACCGCGGCCCTGCGCTGCGCCGAGCTGCTCGCCCGGCCCGAGCAGCGGCCCGCCCGCGCCGGACTGATGTACGGGAACACCGGCCCGGCCCTGCTCTTCCTGCGGCTGTACGAACGCACCGGCGACAAGGAACTGCTGCTCCAGGCCGCCCGGTCGCTCCACCGCGACCTCGACCGCTGCGTCACCAGCGCGTTCGGCACCTTGCAGGTGAACGAGGGCTGGCGCACGATGCCGTACCTCGGCGAGGGCAGCGTCGGCATCGGCATGGTCCTCGACGACTGGCTGGAGCACGCGCCCGACGAGCGGTTCGAACAAGCCCGGCGCGAGATCGTACGGGCCGCGCAGGCGACCTTCTACGCCCAGCCCGGGCTGTTGCGCGGCGCCTCCGGGATGATCCTCCACCTGGCCCGGACCACCACGCCGGGCCCGGGCACGGAGCCCGCGGACATCGCCCGCCAGATCGAGGCGCTGGCCCGGCACGCCGTGCCCTACCAGGGCCATCTGGCCTTCCCCGGTGAGCAGATGATGCGCCTGTCCATGGACCTCGCCACGGGCACCGCCGGCGCTCTCCTCGCCCTCGGCAGCGCCGCGCCCGGCGGGCGCGCGCACCTGCCGTTCCTCCCGCCGCTGCGACGTACCGCGGCGGCCCAAGAGCCGGTCCCACCCGGGGCCGTGACCCATCGCACCACTCGACAGAAGAGGAATCTGACATGACGCTTCTCGACCTGCAGTCGATGGAGACCCCCAAGGAAGAGGTCACCGAGGGCGCGCTGCACGGCGGCGGTGGCGGCGGCAGCCGGGCCAGCCTGCTCCTCTGCGGCGACAGCAGCCTGAGCATCACGACCTGTAACTGATCCAGGTCAACTCGGGGCCCGGGCGGTTCGCCGCCCGGGCCCGCACCACACCACTGGAGGCATCCGCCGATGAGCCGCCCGGACGCGGCCCCCGCACCCGAGGCCGCGGCGGCGCAGGCGGCGGCCGTGGCACGTACCGCCGACCGGGCTCTCGTGGCAGCGGCCCGGCACAGCGCCGGACGCACCGCCGCGGTCCTCGGATGCACGCTGAGCGCCGCCGCGGCGGCGCTCGCCGAACCGGCCGTCCTCGGCCACACCCTCGACCTGCTGCTCCGCCGCGCCCCGGCGGGCCCCGCCTGGACGCTGTTGTGCGCCGCGGTCATCGCGGCCGAAGTGGCCTTGGACGCGGCCGCCGCCCGGCTGGCGGGCGAGGTCGACGGCCGCTCCACCGGCCGCCTGCGCAGGCTCGCGCTCGCCCGGCTGCTGCGGACGGCCCCGCACCACGCCGCCCGCCACGCGCCCGGCGACACCGCGGCGCGGCTGACCGCGCACGCCACCGAGGCCGGCAAGGTCCCGGCCGCCGTCGCGCACGCCGTCGCCGCACTGCTCCCGCCCCTCGGGGCGGTCACCGCCCTCTTCCTCATCGACCTGTGGACGGCGCTCGCCTTCCTCGTCGGCGTTCCGTTCCTGGTGCTCCTGCTGCGTGCCTTCGCCCGCGACACCCACGCCAGCATCGCCCGCTACCAGCAGGTCCAGCTCGAAACAGCCGGCCGCCTGACCGAGGCGCTGTCCGGGGCGCGGACGATCGCCGCCGCCGGCACCGCGGAGCGCGAACGCGCGCGGATCCTGGCCCGGTTGCCCGAGCTGGGCACCGAGGGCAGACGGATGTGGCAGGTCTACGGCGGCACCACGGCCCGGTCCGCGGCGCTCATGCCGATGCTCCTGTACGCGGTCCTGGCCGTCGGCGGCATCCGCCTGTCGGCGGGGGCGATCGGGGTCGGCGAACTCCTCGCCGCCGTACGGTACGCGGGCCTCGCGGCCGGCATCGGAGCCGTGACCGGCGGGCTCGCGGCAGTGGTCCGCGGCCGGGCCGCGGCCCGGCGGACCGCCGCCCTTCTGGCCCTGCCCGTACTCGGCCACGGCCGGGCGCGGCTGCCGGAAGGCGGCCCCGGCACCCTGGAACTGCGGGGCGTCCGGGTCGTGCGCGAGGGTGCCGCGGTCCTGCGCGACATCGGCCTGCTGATCCCCGGAGGCACCACCGTGGCCGTGGTGGGCCGCTCGGGCGCGGGCAAGACGCTGTTCGCCGCCGTGGCCGGCCGGCTCACCGACCCCGACGAGGGCAGGGTCCTGCTGGACGGGGTGCCCCTGCGGGATCTGAGCGCCGAAGTGCTGTGCCGCGAGGTCGGATACGCCTTCGACCGGCCCGTGCTGCTCGGGGACACGGTCGGCGAGGCGATCGCCTTCGGCGCGGGTCCGGGCCCCGGCCCGGAAGCGGTGCGCGCCGCGGCCCGTGCCGCGGGAGCCGACCTGTTCGTCCGGCGCCTGCCCCACGCGTACGGAACGCGCCTCGCCGACGCCCCGATGTCGGGCGGAGAAGTCCAACGCCTCGGACTGGCAAGGGCATTCGCCCATGCGGGCCGGCTCCTCGTACTGGACGACGCCACCTCCAGCCTCGACACCGTCACGGCCCGGGAGGTCGAGCGGGCCCTCGCCCGCGAGATCCGGCCCGGCACCCGGATCGTGGTCGCGCACCGCCTCTCGTCAGCCGTCCGCGCCGATCTCGTCGTATGGCTGGAGGACGGGCGGATACGGGCGACCGGAACCCACGACGAGCTCTGGCGGCACGAGCCCGCCTACCGGGCGGTGTTCGCCGCCGGCACGGAACGGGAGACGGACGAGGACACGGAAAGGGACACGGAGCGGGAGGCGGCGCGGTGACCGGGGGAGGGGCCCGGGGCCGGGTGGCCCCCGAGGGCCGGCGGTTCCTGCGCGGCCGCAAGAGGGCTGTGGGCCGGCTGGCCGCATGGTCGCTCCTGGAGTCCGCGCACACCTTCCTCGGAGGCTACGGTGTGGCCCGCGCCCTCGACGACGGTTTCCTCGCCGGCCGCACCGCCACCGGCCTCGGCTGGCTGGCCGCGGCCGGAGCCGGAGCGCTGATCGGCGGGTTCGCCCTGCGCGGCGTGTTCGCCGGGCTCGCGGACCTCGTGGAGCCGCTGCGGGACGGCCTGGTGCGGCGGGCGGTGCGGCAGGCACTGGACCGGGCCGTCGCCGACCCGGCGGGCGCCGGCGACACGGGCGCGGTGTCCCGGCTGACCCAGCAGACGGAGATGGCCCGGGACTCCTTCGCGGGGCTGGTCCTGACGGCCCGCTCGTTCGTGTTCACCGCCGTGGGCGCCCTCGTCGGCATGGCCGCCCTGGCGCCCGTGCTGCTGCTGGTCGTGCTGCCGCCCCTGTTGCTGGGCGTGGCCGCCTTCCTCGCCACGCTGCGCCCCCTGGCCGCCGTACAACGCAGGTCCCTGGACACCGACGAGGTGCTGGCCGACCGGGTGGGGAAGCTGGCCGAGGGCCTGCGCGACATCGTCGCCTGCGGGGGACGGGCAGCCGTGGAAGCGCGGGCGGAGCCCCTGATCGCCGCGCAGGAGCGGCTGGCGCGCACCCTCGCGGGCTGGGCGGCCCTGCGCGCCCTGGCCCTGGGCACGGCGGGCCGGCTGCCGGTGATCGCACTCCTTGCCGCGACACCCTGGCTGCTCGGCCGCGGCATCACCGCCGGCACGCTGGCCGGCGGACTCACGTACCTGGTACAGGCCCTGCTGCCCGCCCTCAACTCGCTGATGACCGCCATGGGTTCCGCCGGAACCCGGCTGCTCGTGGTACTCGAACGCTTCAGCGCTCCGGAGCCGCCGGACCCGATCGGCCACGGCACCGTGAAGCCGGACCCGGACCCGGACCCGGACCCGGAGCACGAGCCGGACCTGGACCCGGAGCCGCGGCAGCGGCCCCGGCCGGTCCGCCCGCGGACCGGCGCCGCGGCCGAGCTCCGGGGCGTCACCTTCGCCTACGGCCCCGGCGCGGCTCCCGTGGTCGACGGCCTCGACCTGTTGGTGCGCCCCGGGGAGCACCTCGCGGTGGTCGGACCGAGCGGCATCGGCAAGTCCACACTCACCGCCCTGCTCGCCGGAATGCTGTCACCCGACGCGGGATCGGTGCTCGTCGCCGGCGCGGCCGCCTGCCGGGGACCGAGGTCCACCGGGCCGGACCCGCGGCGGACGCTGCTGCCGCAGCAGGCCTACGTGTTCACCGGCACCGTACGGGAGAACCTGACCCACCTCGCGGTCGCCCCGGGCACCCCGGAGCCCGGCGACGTCCGGGTGCGGCGCGCCGTCGGCGCCCTCGGGCTGGACGAGCTGGTGGCACGGCTCGGCGGCCTGGACGCCGGGGTGTCGCCCCGGCTGCTGTCCCGGGGCGAGAGCCAGCAGCTCGCGCTCGCCGCCGCCTACCTCTCGCCCGCGCCGCTCCTGCTGCTCGACGAAGCCACCTGCCACCTCGACCCGGCGGCCGAGGAGCGTGCCGAACGGGCCCTCGCGGACCGTCCCGGCACCCTCGTGGTCGTGGCCCACCGTGTCTCGTCCGCGGCCCGCGCCGACCGGGTCCTCGTCCTCGACGGGACCCGCGCCGTCTGCGGCACACACGAAGAACTCCCCGCCAGGTCACCCCTGTACCGCGATCTGGTGGGGAGGTGGAACCAGGCCGCGGACGAGTGACAGGGCCGTCGTGCCCGTCCGCGGCGGCCCGGGGATCAGACCCAGCCGGCGCCCCGGGATATCCGGATCGCGTCGATGAGATTGCGCGCCCCGGTCTTGCGGGTCGCCGCGGCCATGTAGTTGCGCACCGTCCCGCTCGCCAGGTGCAGCGTACGGGCGATCTCGGCGATCGAATCGCCCTCCGCGGCCCGGGTCAGCACGCTCAGCTCCCGCGGGCTCAGCGGCAGGGGGTCGGCCTCCAGGAAGGCGGAAGCCAGCGAGGCGTCGATGAACCGTTCCCCCGCGGCGACCTTCCGGACCGCCCGTACGAGCCGCCCCGGCGAGCCGTCCTTGTCGACGTAACCGCGCGCCTCGGCGCGGAACGCGCGGTGCAGCAGCCCGGGCGCGCCGGTCGACGCGAGCACCAGGACCGGGGACGGGGGCGCGAGGACCCGGTGGTCCGCGCGCCCGTCATGGGCGAGGACGGCCGTCGTCCCCGGACAGTCGAGGTCGACGACCGTCACGTCTGGTCGTAACGACTCGGACTGGCGTGCCGCGGCCCGCCAGCCCGCCGACGTGACCTCGAACGGACCTTCGGATCTCAGGAGGGCGGCCAGTGCAGACCTGACCAGGCTGACGCTGTGCAGGACGAGGACCTTCGTCATCGTGTGTGCTCCTCGGTAGACGGACCAACGGCACCACGGGTGCCCCGTACAGAGCCGATGGAACGTCACTGCGGGGGGCGTGCAGGGGCGTACGGCCAAGTTGGCCGAGATACCCACGGATTCCGCTTCCCTTCGGCGGGTAACGCCCTTGAGCGGTCGGATCCGTCCTGCCCGCCCGGCGCGAAACAGCGGCCCGGCGCGAAGCAGCGGCGCGGCGCGAAGCAGCGGCCCGCCTCCGACCTCGGCCCGCCTCAGACCTCACGCCACCGGGCCATCGCCCAGGAGAACACCCCGAAGAGCATCAACCCGACGGCGACCGCGACCAGGAGCCACGGCCCCGCCGCGGTACCGGCGAGCGACCTCAGGGTGTCGTCCACACCCTTCGCCTGCGCCGGGTCGTAGCGCACCGCGGCGTACACGAGGAACCCGCCGGCCGACGCGAACACGACACCGCGGGCCAGGCCGCCGCCCACCCCGAGGAAATCGACGGTCTTGCGCCCCCATTCGGGGACCCCTCCCATCGTGAGGTGCCTGCGGAAGGTGCGCCGCGCCGCCTGCACCGCGATGACCACGCCCGCGACGGCGATCCCGAGCCCTGCCGCACCCACCAGCCACTGGCCGGCGGGCAGGTCCAGCGCCCGGGCCGTCCCGTCGCGCGACTGCTCGTCCCCGGAGCGCCCCCCGCCGCCCGCCGCGAACGACAGGACGGAGAAAGCGACCACGGCGTAGAAGACCGTCCGGCCGGCCGAGGCCAACCGCTTCACGGGCTTGCCGCCGTCCGGCCCGGCAGCGCCGAAGACCGCCTCCGACAGCCGCCACAGCGCCATGCAGACGAGCCCGGCCCCGACGGCCCAGACGAGGACACCGCCGAAGGGCTGTCCCACGAGCTCCCGCAGGGCGCCCTGGCGGTCGGCCTCCTCGCCCCCCGCGTCACCGAAAGCCACGCGCAGGGCCAGCATCCCGATCAGCACGTACAGGACCCCGCGCGCCGACAGGCCGCAGCGGGCCGTGAACTCCCGCAGTCCACCACCGCGGGACGCGGCCCGCACGCCCTTGCCCCCGCCCCCGCCTCTCATCGCGTCAGACCTCGCCCCGCCAGGCACCCGTCTCGACCCCGCGCGACTCGATGAACAGCTTGAACCGCTTCAGATCACCGGCCACCTGGCGCTTGACGAAGCCGAGCTTGTCGGCGGCGGTCTCGGCCAGGCCGTCGGGCACCCAGTTCATGTGCAGGACGACCTTCGTGGTGGTCGCGTCGATCGGCTGGAAGACGACCAGGCCGGCCTGGCGCGCCTCCCCGTCCACCGTCATCCACGCGACGCGCCGGTCCGGGAGCTGCTCGGTGATCTGCGCGTCGAACTCACGCTGCACACCATTCACGTTCGTCACCCAGTGGGTCATCGTGTCCGTGCGCTGGTCGATGCGCTCGACGCCTTCCATGAAGACGGGGAAGTCCTCGAACTGCGTCCACTGGTTGTAGGCCGTCCGCACGGGGACGTTGACCTCGACATACTCCTCGACGTGTGACACGTGCACTCCTTCCGTACCGTTGGCGGCCCGGCACCGCGGGGTGCCGGGCGCCGCCTCCAGAGCTTTCGCGGCGCGGCTACCCGCCTCCGGGCGTGCCATGCGCCGACGGCCGCGCACCGGCGGCCGTCCCGTTGGATCTGCGTCATCCCGGGTACACGCGCGGCGACCGGCGTGCACCGCCGGCCGAGGCCGATCGGGAAGGAACAACGGCATGGGACACGCAAAGGACGTCATCGAGGAACTGACCGTCGATCACCGCGAGGTGGATGAGCTGTTCGACAGGATCGAGCACACCACCCCGGCGGGCGAACGGCAGAAGGCGGCCGAACAGCTGACCATCGAACTGATCCAGCACTCGGTGGCGGAGGAGGAGCATCTCTACCCGGCGGTCCGGGAGCATTTCCCGGACGGCGACCTCATCGCGGACAAGGAGCTCGCCGACCACGCGCGCGTCGAGAAGATGCTGAAGGACCTCGAAGGACTGGACGCGGCCGGCCCGGAGTTCGACCGGCCGATCGCCGTACTGAAGGCGGAGGTCACCGCCCACGTGCACGACGAGGAGCAGAACCTCTTCCCCCGGCTCCGCCACGCGTGCACACCAGAGTCGCTGGAGGCGCTGGGCGACCGCGTGCGCCGGGCCAAGAGGTTCGCTCCGACCCGCCCCCACCCCGGGGCCCTCCCCTCCCAGCCGCACCACCGGCTGCTGTCCGCCGGCACGGGACTGGTCGACCGCGCGCGGGACTTCCTCAGCGGGCGCGGCCGGTAGGCCGACCGGCAACCTGCGGCCGCCGCCGTTCCCACCCCGCAGCGGGGGCGGGGACGGCGGCTTTCGCATCCGCCGAGGTGCGGTCGGCCTCCGCCGCGCGGGAGGTCCCGTGTGTCGCCCGTCCTCGCCTGGGCATGCGCGGGGAAGTCCGTGCCGCCTACACCCGCCGAGGAGACATGAACCACGCCCTTCGCCTGCTGACCGTCCTGGGAGGCTCGATCCTCCTCACCTTCGCCGCCGGATGGGCCGCCGACCTCCTGCTGCGCCGGGCCGACGCACGCCACCCGGAAACGCCCCTGTGGAACGCGCTGCGCCGCTGCCGCCGGGCCCTGCAGATCGTGTTGCTCGCCGCCCTGCTCCGAGGGGCCCACCGGCAGACCGAGTGGAGGCCCCTCCAGCAGCACGAGGCCGTCGCCGGCCGCATCCTCACGCTCGCACTGATCGGCGCCGGCGCCTGGCTGATCGTGGGCGTGGCCTCGGCCGCGGTCGAGTCCGGCTACGCCCGCTACGCGGCCGGTACCCGCGACCCGGCCAGGATCCGCAGGGTCCGCACCCAGGTCACCTTGATCACGCGCGTCGTGACCGTCGTCGTCGCCGTCGTCGCGGCCGCGGCGATGCTCCTCACCTTCCCGAGCTTCCGTGCGCTCGGCACCTCCGTGCTCGCCTCCGCCGGCATCATCGGAATCGTGGCCGGTGTCGCGGCCCAGTCCACCCTCGGCAACCTCTTCGCCGGATTCCAGATCGCCTTCGGCGACATGGTGCGCATCGGCGACACGGTCGTGGTCGCCGGTGAGTGGGGAGTGGTGGAGGACATCACCCTCACCTTCCTCGCGGTACGGACCTGGGACGAGCGCCGCATCACCATGCCCGTCTCGTACTTCACCACCCGCCCCTTCGAGAACTGGTCCCGCGGCGGTGTCCAGATGACCGGCACCGTCTTCCTCCACTGCGACCACCGCGCCCCCGTGGACCTCATACGGGACAAGGTGCACGAGATCCTGCACCAGTGCCCGGGGTGGGACGGCCGCGGCTGGGACGTCGCCGTCACCGAGACGACTCCCTCCACCATGGTCGTGCGGGCCATCGTCACGGCCAAGGACGCCGACGACCTGTGGACGGTGCGCTGCGCGGTACGGGAACAGCTGATCGCCTGGCTGTCGGAGAAGCACCCGGACGCCCTGCCCCGCCTGGTCCTCGCGCCGTCGCCGAAGCCCGGGGCGGGCCGCGGCGCGGACGCCACCGGATGGGCCGCACCCCCGCACCCGTAGGAGACCGCACCGCGGGCGGCAGGAACGCCGCGAAGACACTCCCTAGGGAAGGCGCCGCGCGCGGAGGGGAGCCGTGTGCTCGCGGACCTGTTCGGGGGTCAGGTACGCGTCGGTGTGCTCGAACTCCCGCAGTGTCGGCGGCCGCCACGTCTGGAAGCCCGTCCGTACGAAGTCGTCGCCCGCAACCGCGTTGAGGAGCCAGTTCGTCAGTACCCTGGTCCTGGCCACAGGGGTGCGCAGCGCAGCCCAGTGGTACCCCCGGGCCACCGCCTGCGCGGGCAGGCCGCGCAGCTCGATGCCGAGCGGCCTGGAGACTCCGTCGCGTCCGCCCAGGTCCACCACGAGGCCCAGGTCCTCGTGCCGGTAGGGCCGCAGCGGCCGGTGGCGCAGGGTCGCGACGAGGTTGTCGGCCGCCGTGCGCCCCTGCCGCTGGGCGTGCTGGGCGGTGGGCGGGCAGACGGCCCCGTCGCGGTCCGCGGCGAGGTCGGGGACCGCGGCCGCGTCGCCGAGTGCGAGCACTCCGGGATGGCCGGGCACCGTCAGATCCGGGGAGACCACGAGCCGTCCGCGGTCGGTGTCGGCCTCCAGGGTGGCGATGAGCGGGCTGGCGGCCACCCCTGCGGTCCAGATCAGCGTACGGGTGCGCAGGACACGGCCGTCGGTGAGCGTCACCTCCTCCGGCCCGGCCTTGGCCACGGACACGCCGAGCGACACCTCGATGCCGCGTCGCCTCAGCACCCTCAGCGCCGACGAGCCGAGGGCCTCGCCGAGTTCGGGCATCAGCGTCGGCGCGATGTCCACGAGGTGCCAGCGGATCTGCCGCGGGTCCAGGCGCGGGTAGCGCCGGACCGCATGGCGGGTGAGCCGCTGCAGGCAGGCGACCGTCTCGGTGCCGGCGTAGCCGCCGCCCACGACGACGAAGCACAGCCGGGACGCCCGCTCCGCCTCGTCCTCGCAGGCATCGGCGAGATCGAGCTGCGCGATGACGTGATCGCGCAGGAACGCGGCCTCAGCGAGCGTCTTGATGCCGCGGGCGTGCTCGGTGAGTCCGGGGATGTCGAAGGAGCGGGTGACGCTGCCCGGAGCCAGGACCAGGTGGTCGTAGGCCAGCGGGGTCAGCTCGCCCGAGATCTTCCGTACGACGCACACCTTCGCCCGGGTGTCCACGCCGACGGCGCCGCCGGGAACGATGCGGGTACGGTGCCGGCGGCTGCGGCGCAGGGAGACGGCGATCGACTGCGGGGTCAGCACCCCGGCGGCGACCTGCGGGAGGAGCGGCAGGTACAGCTGGAAGGAGGACGGGGTGACGAGGATGATCTCCGCCTCGGCGGGGGAGAGGCGCCGCTCCAGGCGGCGGACGCACTCCACACCGGCGAAGCCGGCGCCCACCACCAGGATCCTCGGACGTGCCACGGCTGCTGCCACGGATGTCATGGTGTCGTTCCCTTCCCGGGCCTGCTGGGTCCACTGACTCCGGCGCGTCTGCCCCGCAGGCGTGGTTCCTACCGGTGTCCGGCCAGGGTGCGGACGAGGATCAGGAGGGCGTAGGCGATGACGATCAGGTGGACCCAGGCGGGGCCGGGCGCCGGGGTGAGGGCCAGGGAGGTGAGCGCATCGGATGTCATACCGCGCGCTTGCCCTGGTCTCCCGGAATGACGCTCACGTACGGGGGCACGGGGGTACGGGGAAAACGGGGACGCGGCGCACGGAGCCCGCGCCCGGCCGGGTCACCGGCCGGCGGGCCTGCCCGAGGTCAGCCGCGATGCCTCGATCTCGGCCCAGACGGCCTTTCCGTGCTCATGGATCTGGGTGCCCCAGCGGTCGGAGAGGCGCTGAACGATGTAGAGGCCGTGTCCGCCCGGGAGTCCGCGCTGCGGGGACGGGTGGCGGCGGGGCGGTGTCGTCGAGCCGTCGAAGACCTCGATCCGAAGGACCTCACCGGCGCAGACCACGAGTTCGACGCAACCACCCGCGTGCAGGGACGCGTTGGTCAGCAGCTCGGATACGAGGAGCAGGGCGTCCTCGGAGGTCTTGGTGCCGTCCCAGCCCCAGTCCTGCAAGGCCTGGCGCGTGAAGTCGCGGCCCTTGGCGACGTGCCCGCGGACGCCGGACAGGGCGAGGCGACGGCGTTGCACCACGGCGGAAGGCCCGGCGTCGAGTGGATCGCCGGTTCCGGTCCCGGTCCCGGTTCCCGGTCCGATGGTTTCCACTGTGGTACCTCACCCCCACCGTTGACACTGGTCTCTTCGCGCGGGGCCCCTTGTGGCCCCGCCCGCCCTGCGCCCGGTCCCTTCACGGTCCCGGTGTCGCGGATCTCGCGTATGCCCTAGTGGAGAGGGAACACCCGAGCATGCCCGTGACATTTTAGAGGAGCCGCCGGTCTCAGGAGCATGCGATGTGCATCCTCAGGGTAAGGCCGCTCTCGGAGGCGCGGATCTCGACCAGGTCGCACAGCTGATGGATCATCCACAGGCCGCGGCCTCCCTCCACCGATGCCAGGGAGGGGCGGCGGCGTCCCTGCAGCGGGTCGGCGAGGTGGCCGCCGTCGCGGACCTCGGCGACGGCACCGCCGCCCGCGGTGCTCCACAGCCGGAGGGAGCCGCTCCCGCCGCCGTGGGCCAGGGAGTTGGCGGCGGCCTCGCTGATCGCGAGGATCAGATCGCCGCGCCGGGCCGTGCTCAGGTCCGTCCCGCGGGCCCAGGTCTCGGTGTACGCGCGTACCTCGCCCAGCTCCCCGGAGGCATAGGCGAACCGGGGCACACTTCCATCGGGCTCGGGCAGGGGCTCGTCGCAGTCGGCGCAGACCGCCGAGGCGTCGGAGTACTCGGGGCTGAGCAGGTTCTTGCCCTCCGCGATCACGGTGGGATGGGTGCGCCGGGCGTCGGACACCACCGTGGCCGGCAGGCCCAGGACGTCGTACGGGCACAGGACGGTGGCGCGGCGCCCCGCGAAGGCGGAGTTGATGAGGGCCTCGTGACGCGTGGCCTCCAGCACCTCGGCCCGCGAGCGGCCGGGCCAGATCGGCTCGCCCACGATCCGGGCGGGCCGGCCGCCCGCGGGCCGGTCGGCGAAGTCCTGCAGGGCGGCCAGGATACGGCCGGGATTGCGGCCCAGCTGCGTCATGTCCGTCCACGTGACCTCGGCCCCGGTGACGTCGAGGCTCTCGCGCAGGGCGTCCAGGCGCGCGCCGGGCACGGCCACGAGCACCGGCTCGTCGGCCGCGAGGGCCGCGCGCACGAACCCGCCCACTCCCGCCAGGTACTCCGCCTGGCCCTGGTAGAAGAGGGCGGGGTGGACGAAGTCCCCGGGCGCGGTGGACGCAGATACGTTCATCATGCTGCGACCTCCAGCGCGGCACATTCGTCCGGGAACATCTCCACTACCTTGCGGAGCGAGTATGGCGGGTGGTGGAGCACCAGACGACGGCCCTGTCCCGTGACGGTGGCGTTCGCCTGCACCAGGGCGGCGACGGCGGCGGCATCGAGGAAGGCCACGCCGGAGAGGTCGAGATGGACGACGGGGCCCGGGATCCGGGTGAGGACGCCCAGCGCCGCGGACAGGACGGGCCGGGTGTCGAGGTCGCAGCTGCCGCACAGCAGGGCACCGGGGCGGTCGCGCAGCGGCCGGGCGGTGAGCGGCCGCCGCGTACCCGTCCCGGCCTCCGTGGCGTGCGCGTCCACGTCCGCGCACCGCACGACGGCGTCCGCCCACATCACGTCGTCGTACAACGCCTGTGCGCCGAGGGGCGGGACGGGTCCGTCGCCGCGGTGAGCCGGAGACATGCCGCCGCCTACACCGACAGCATTCCGGTACGCAGCCGGGCCAGCGTCCGTGACAGCAGGCGCGAGACCTGCATCTGCGAGATGCCCAGCTCGGCGCCGATCTCGGCCTGGGTCTTCTCCTGGCCGAAACGCAGCTGCAGGATCAGCCGGTCGCGTTCGTCCAGCTGCTCCAGCAGGGGCGCGAGGGTGTGGAACTCCTCGAAGAGCTCCATGGCGGGGTCGACGTCGCCGAGCCGGTCCGCCAGCGGCCGCGTCGTCCGGCTCGCCGAGGTCGCGGGCTCGTCGCCGTCGGCGCCGGCGGAGTCCAGGGACCCGCTGGTGTAGCCGTTCGCGGCGACCAGCCCGTCGATGACCTCCTCCTCGGTCAGTTCGAGGTGGTGGGCGACCTCCTTGACCGTCGGTGCCCGCCCCAGGACGTCGGTCAGGGCTTCCTGGGCCTTGGCGAGCTCCGTACGCAGTTCCTGGAGGCGGCGCGGCACGTGCACGGCCCAGGTGGTGTCGCGGAAGTAGCGCTTGATCTCACCGGTGATGTACGGGAGCGCGAGCGTGGAGAACTCGACCTCGCGCTCGGGGTCGTAGCGGTCGATGGCCTTGATGAGGCCGATCGTGCCCACCTGGATGATGTCCTCGATGTCCAGGCCCCCGCCCAGCACCCGGGCGCGGAAGCGCCGCGCCGCGAACTGCACGAGGGAGAGGTTCATCTCGATCAGGGTGTTGCGGGCGTACTGGTACTCGCGCGTGCCCTCCTCCAGGGTGCGGAGCCTGTCGAAGAAGAGCCTCGAAAGCTCGCGCGCGTCGGAGGGCGCCATCTCCCGGGCGTTCTTCACCTCGGGCAGTGCCACGTCCGGCGATGGGGCTCCCACGGTCCTTTCGGCGGGTACAGAGGGCGTGATCTGCACGTCTGTTGCACGAATGGGGCCTGCGACGGTGGCCGAGCGAGACATGGTGGCCGTTCCCTCCCGATTGACTGACGACTGCCCGGGCGCTCGTGCCCCGGCTTCTCGTTCTTACACGGCCCGGGCGCAATTTTCTTTCCGGACGCCCGCCGGGGTGGCCGAGTCGGCCACCGGCCGCGGCGTACCGCGGCCCCTGCGCAGCCATACCGCCGATGGGCAGGCATACTCCCTTGCGGAGGCCGTACAGGCGACGATCCGGGGAGGCGGACATGACCGGAGCAGGGGACACGCACCACGAGGGCGTGGTCGGGGACGGCTACCCGGCCGGGGCCGGATGGGTGATGGCCGCATACGGCGAGCTCGACCAGGACACGCTGGCCCCTCTGGAGGAGGCCCTCGCCACCGCGGCGGACCGGCACCGGCTGGTGGTGCTGGACGCGAGCTCCGTCACCTTCGGCGACTCCTCGTTCCTGAACCTGCTGCTGCGGGCGCACCGGCTGACCACCCTGCGGATCGCCGCCCCCGGGGATCAGCTCCGCCGCCTCTTCGCCCTGACGGGCGCCGATACGGTCCTGTCCGTGTACCCCAGCGTGGAGGACGCCGTCGCCGGGTCATGACCGGCACGGCCCGTCCCGGTCGCCCGGCGGGCCGGTGTGGGGGCCGGACCCGGCGTGGGGGCGGAAACAAGCCGTGATCGCCTTGCCGCCGTGGCACGCGTGGATGTCCCACGAGTCCGCCAGAGCGGTGACGATGCCCAGCCCCCGGCCGGAGGTGGCGTCGGCACCGGCGTCCGCCTGCCGGGGTCCGGGCAGCCGCGGATCGGAGTCGGCGACGCTGACGTGGAGGCAACGGCCGTCCCACGTCAGCACGAGGTGGGCGGTGGCTGCCGCGTGCAGGTGGGCGTTGGTGACGAGCTCGGAGACGCTGAGCAGTACGGAGTGCACCGTGTCCACGGCCCAGTCGTTCCAGGGCAGTGACGCCAGGTGCGCGGCGGTCCACTGCCGTGCCGCCCGCACTCCTCTCGATACCGGGAACGAGCGTGCCCAGCCGACGACCTTGACCGACAACGCGCTCACCTCCTTTCATCAGTCGTGTCGTTCGTCACCGACTCGTCTACCCTGCGCCCGCCCAAGAACCCGCGGGTTCCGGGGCAGTGTGCGGAAGCGCTGCTTCAGAGTGATCGGTCGTGCCATAAGGTCCTTCGGGTCGGCGTCAACCTTCGCCGACCGGTCGTGTGGCGAGGGGTGGACGCATGTCTGAGCGGACGGGCCCGGAGCCGTCGAGCGGTTCGCCGGCGACCGCGGGCGGGGCGGGGATCGGCGAACCGGAGCTGCGCCGGCTGCTGGCCGGCCTGACGGCCGTACGGGACGGGGACTTCCGCACCCGGCTGCCCGATACGTCGGACGGACTGCTCGGTGAGATCGCCACGGTCTTCAACGGGATGGCCGACCAGCTGTCGCTGGTCACGTCGGAAGTGACGCGCGTGGCCCGCCAGGTGGGCACCGAGGGGGCCCTGGGCGGTCAGGCCGACGTACCCGGCGTCGGCGGCGCCTGGCTGGACCTCACGGATTCGGTCAACTTCATGGCCGGAAACCTCACCGACCAGGTGCGTTCCATCGCCCAGGTCGCGACCGCCGTGGCCGAGGGCGACCTCTCGCAGAAGATCACCGTCACCGCGCGCGGGGAGATCCTGGAGCTGAAGGAGACCATCAACACGATGGTCGAGCAGCTCTCCGCCTTCGCCGGGGAGGTCACGCGGGTGGCCCGCGAGGTGGGCACCGAGGGCCGGCTCGGCGGTCAGGCGGACGTCAAGGGCGTCTCCGGTACGTGGAAGGACCTCACGGAATCGGTCAACGTCATGGCCGACAACCTGACCGCACAGGTCCGTTCGATCGCCCAGGTCACCACCGCGGTGGCCCAGGGCGACCTGACGCAGAAGATCCGCGTGGACGCGCGCGGGGAGATCCTGGAGCTGAAGGAGACCATCAACACGATGGTCGACCAGCTCTCCGCCTTCGCCGCCGAGGTCACGCGGGTGGCCCGCGAGGTGGGCAGCGAGGGCCGGCTCGGCGGCCAGGCCGAGGTGGAGGGCGTCTCCGGCACCTGGAAGCGACTCACCCAGAACGTCAACGAACTGGCCGGGAACCTCACCCGCCAGGTCCGGGCCATCGCCGAGGTCGCCAGCGCGGTCGCCGAGGGGGACCTGACCCGCTCGATCACGGTCGACGCCTCCGGCGAAGTCGCCGAACTCAAGGACAACATCAACTCGATGGTCGGCTCGCTGCGCGAGACCACCCGGGCCAACCAGGAACAGGACTGGCTCAAGTCCAACCTGGCCCGGATCTCGGGCCTGATGCAGGGCCACCGCGACCTCTCCGTCGTCGCCGCACTCGTCATGGACGAGCTGACACCGCTGGTCGCCGCCCAGTACGGCGCCTTCTACCTCGCCGAGGACCGCCCCGGCGGCACCGTGCTCACCCTGGTCGGCTCCTACGGCCGCCCCGCCGGCACCGGCGAGGGCACCACCTTCGCCCTCGGCGAGTCCCTCGTCGGCCAGGCCGCGCGCAGTCACCGCATCATCGCCACGGACCAGGTCCCCGGGGACTACGTCATCTCCTCGGGGCTGGGGCGCACCACCCCGGGCAGTCTGATCGTCCTGCCGATGGTGGTCGACGACCAGGCCCTCGGCGTGATCGAGCTCGCCTCCTTCAGCGCCTTCACCCCCGTACACCGCGACTTCCTCGGCCAGTTGCTGGAGACCATCGGCGTCAACGTCAACACGATCGTCGCCAACGCCCGCACCGACGAGCTCCTCGGCGAGTCCCAGCGGCTGACCGGCGAACTGCAGGCACGTTCGGCGGAGCTCCAGGTGCAGCAGGAGGAACTCCAGCGCTCCAACGCGGAGCTGGAGGAGAAGGCGGCCCTCCTCGCCAGCCAGAACCGCGACATCGAGGCCAAGAACCTGGAGATCGAACAGGCGCGGCAGGAACTGGAGGACAGGGCGCAGCAGTTGTCGCTGGCCTCGAAGTACAAGTCCGAGTTCCTCGCCAACATGAGCCACGAGCTGCGCACACCGCTCAACAGCCTCCTGATCCTCGCCCAGCTGCTCGCCCAGAACCCCACCCGCAACCTCAGCCCGAAGCAGGTCGAGTACGCGGGCGTCATCCACTCGGCGGGGTCCGACCTGCTCCAGCTGATCAACGACATCCTCGACCTGTCGAAGGTCGAGGCCGGAAAGATGGACATCAACCCCGAGGCGGTGTCCCTGCCGCAGCTGCTGGAGTACGTCGACGCCACCTTCCGGCCGATGACCACACAGAAGAGCCTCGACTTCACCGTCACGACCGCCCCCGACGCCCCGGACGCCCTGCACACCGACGACTCACGGCTGCGGCAGGTCCTGCGCAACCTGCTGTCCAACGCCGTCAAGTTCACCGAACGCGGCGGCGTCGAGCTCCGGATCGAGCCGGCGACGGCGCCCGAGGTCCCCGCCGGCCTGCCCGGCCGCGGGCCCGTGGTGGCCTTCCGGGTGCGGGACACGGGCATCGGCATCCCCGAGCAGCAGCTGGCATCCGTCTTCGGCGCCTTCCAGCAGGCCGACGGCACCACCAGCCGGAAGTACGGCGGCACCGGCCTCGGCCTCTCCATCAGCCGCGAGATCGCCCAGCTCCTCGGCGGCGCCGTCACCGCGGAGAGCACGCCGGGACAAGGCAGCACCTTCACGCTCTACCTGCCCGTCAGGTGGGCGGAGTACGAGACGGACCCGCACCCCGAGGTCCCGGCGCCCGCCCTGAACGCCGGGAGCGGACCCGCCGCAGCGGGTCACGCAGGTACGCCGGCCCTTCCCGCGCAGCGGCAGGCCCGCCGCCTGCTGGTGATCGAGGAACGCCAGGGCGGCCTGCTCACCCTCGTCGCCGAGAGCGCCGACCGGGACTTGGCCCCCCGCCACCGGCCGGACGGGGACCTCGGAGGCATCCAGGTCGTCGGCGTCACGAGCTCGCGGGAGGCCGCCGCCGCCCTGGCATCGGATTCCTTCCACTGCGTCGTCCTCGAACTCGACATGCCCGACGGCGAGGCCCTGCGCTTCCTCGACGCCCTCGACGGAGACCCGGCGCTCTCCTCCCTCCCCGTCCTCGCGCACAACAACCCCCGTCTGAACACGGGACAGGAGACGGCGCTGCGGGAACGGGCCGCGTCGCGCCGCCTGGAGCTGCTGTCCAGTCTGGACGAACTGCGCGAACGCATCGTGCTGCACCTGTCCGCGGACCAGCCGGGAGACGTACTGCCCTTCGTCCACGCGGGCGCGGAGCGGGCGCAGACCCCCGCCCGCGTGCTCGACGACGGCCTGGCCGGACGTACGGTCCTCGTCGTCGACGACGACGCGCGCAACCTGTACGCCCTCAGCGGCGTACTCGAACTGCACGGTGTCCGGGTGCTCCACGCGGAGGACGGGCGCAAGGGCATCGAAACGCTGATCCGCAACGAGGGAGTCGACCTCATCCTGATGGACGTGATGATGCCGGAACTGGACGGGTACGCGGCGACCGCCGAGATCCGGCGGATGCCGGCCCACGCGGGCCTTCCCATCATCGCGGTCACCGCCAAGGCGATGCCCGGTGACCGGGAGAAGAGCCTCGCCGCGGGGGCCAGCGACTACGTGACCAAGCCGGTCGACGCCGACGACCTCATCGCCCGCGTCCGGCACTGGCTCACGAAATGACCGCCGCCCCGCACCAGGACCCGACTGCGCACCAGGACCTGGCCCTGCATCAGGACCCGGCCCCGCACCAGGGCCTCGCCCCGCACCAGGGCCTCGCCCCGCACCAGGACCCGACGCCGCTGGGACGCCTCGTCGCCACCGTCGAACGCCTGCGCGGCGAGGTGCGGGCGGCGCACGCGGCCGCCGACGGCAGGGCCCTGGTCGAACTGGCCAAGGGCATCCTGATCGGACAGCTGAGCTGCACCCCCGCCGTGGCGGCACGGCAGCTGGACGAGCTGTCCCGCGAGACCGGGCTCTCCCCGCTCGACCTCGCCGCGGACATCGTCAACCAGGCCGCCCGCGACCACGTCAGCGAGGTCGCCGCCGAGTTCGTCGAGCGCACGGGCACGCTCGGCCCGGCCAAGCCGTCCACCAGAGTGGCGGTCCGGCTGCGCACCGCCGAGAGCGGGATGCTGGCCGCCGCCGACGACACCCAGGCGGTGGCCGAATCCCTCCTGACGAACGCCCTCGAACCCCTGGGGGCGATCGCCGTCGCCGTGTGGACCGCGGCGCCCGACGGCTCCCTGGCCCTCGCCGGGTACGCCGGGTTCCCGCCCAGGGAAGCAGCGCGCTGGCGCTACGTCCCCCCGGGCGTCTCCACCGTCGCCCGCCTCGCGCTGAGCGAGCGCCGGCTCGTCACCCTGGCCCGCCTCCAGCGCGAGGGGCTGCCCTCGATCGCGCACCTGCACTGGCCCGACGGCGGACGCATGGCCGTACCGGCCGGCACCGGCGGCCGCATCCACGGAGTGCTCGAAATCTGCTGGCCACAACCCCTGGCACCACAGCCCCCGCAGATCGAACGCCAGGTCGAGGCCCTCGCCGAACTCTGCGCCCGCACCATGGACACCGCGTCCCCGGGCGATCCCGGCCTCCCCGAAGCGCTGCTCCCCGACGTCTCGGAGCTGACCGACCTCGCCGAGGGACTGCACGACCCCGCCGTCATCCTCACCCCCGTGCTCGATCCCGAGGGACGGCTGACCGACTTCCGCATCCGCCACGCGAGCAGCCGCTTCGTCGACCCCGCCGGGCGGCAGCGCGCCGACGTCAACGGCGCCCTGCTGCTGGAGGCCTATCCGACGGCCGCCGGCGAGAACGGGCTGTTCGACATCATCGAGCGCGTGCACGCCACCGGCGAGCCCTTCAGGGCCGAACGCATGAGCCTGACCGCGCTCGTCGACCAGATCCCGCTGACCTCGGTCGCGGACATCAGCGTCAGCCGGCACGGCACGGCCGTCCTGCTGATCTGGCGCATCGAGGACGAGACGGCACGACTGGCCGACCTCCTCCAGCACGCCCAGCGCCTCGGCCGGATCGGCGGCTTCGAGGAGAACCTCGTCACCGGCGGGATCACCTGGAACGCCCAGCTCTACGCGCTGCACGGCCTCCCGGCCGGCGCCCCGCCCGTACCGCTGCGGGAACTGCCCGGCTACGCCCACCCCGACGACTCCGCCGCCCTGGACCGCTTCCTGCGGGCCGTGCTGCGCCACCGCAGCCCCGCGTCCGTCGACCTGCGCCTGCGCAGGCCCGACGGGATCACCCGCCACATCCGCGTCGTCGCCGAGCCGGTCCTCGACGCCGACCGGCGCCTGCACGCCGTCCGCGGCGCCTACCAGGACATCTCCGCCCAGCACTGGACCGAAGTCGCCCTGGCAGCGACCCGGGACCAGCTCGCCCACACCGCGGCCGAGTCCGCCGAACGCAACCGCCTCACCCTCCAGCTCCAGCACGCCATCATGCCCCCCACCCCGCCGGCCGTCGAAGCCCCGGGCCTGCGCGTGGCCGTCCGCTACCGGCCCGCGGAGTCCGAGTCGCTCGTCGGCGGCGACTGGTACGACACCGTGGTCCTGCCCTCCGGGCTGGTCATGCTCTCCGTGGGGGACGTGGCCGGACACGGCATCGAGGCCGCCACCGGCATGGTCGTCCTGCGCAACGCCCTGCGCGGCCTGGCCGTGACCGGCGCGGGCCCCGCCCAGCTGCTGTCCTGGCTCAACACGGTCACCCACCACCTGGCGAAGCACGTGACGGCCACCGCCGTCTGCGGGCTCTTCGACCCCCGCACCCGGGTGATGCGCTGGGCACGCGCCGGGCACCTGCCGCCCGTGCTCGTCCGCGGCGGCGAACCCGAGACCTTCCCGCTCATCGAGGGCCTGCTCCTCGGAGCGCTGCCGGACGTGACGTACATCGAACGGGAGGTCCGGCTGGAACCGGACGACACCCTGCTCATGTTCACGGACGGGCTGGTGGAGAGGCGGGACTCCTCGGTGGAGGACTCCCTGCTCCACCTCGTGCACGCGGCGGCCTCGGGGGTCGGTGACCTGGACGGCCAGTTGGACCGTCTCCTCGCCGAGAGCCGCTCCGACACGGACGACGACACCTGCGTCATCGGAATCCAGGTCGGCTGACACCACGGGCCGATGCCGCCGCGCTACGCTTCAGAGCCCCGCGACCTTGGCGCTCGCCGACAGCTCGTAGACCAGGGTGACCGTACGGCGGCCGCCGGGCGGGAGCGCGACGTCCCAGCGCGCGACGCCGTCGTCGTCGACCGCGGCGGGCGCGGGGGAGCAGGCCTGCTCGAGCAGGCGCACCTCCACCGCCGAGACCTCCGAGACCGGGACCCGCTCGCGTACGACGACCACCCGCTCGCCGCTCTCCGCCGGCGCGGAGAACCGGGACAGGTGCAGGCGGACCGTGCGGGTGACCACGGTCCGCTGGGTGATTCCGGCGGTGGTCCGGGACTCCTCGGTCTCCCGGACCACGCCGTGGTCGTCGCAGCTGCCGAAGGCCAGTACCACCGGGGTGCCGGGCGCGGTGAAGTCCAGCGTGCCGCGGCCGCCGAACCCGCCGGCGCGGACCAGGTCCACGGGACCGGCGAGCAGCGCGTGACCGGATCCGTTGTCGAACCGCACGACCCGGGTGACCAGCGCGGACAGCTCGGGTGAGCAGGCGTACTCACTGACCGCGGGAGCGGTGAACGCGGACAGCGGCACCCGGTGGGCGCGCCCGTCACCGGGTACGGAGACCGGTGCGGGCGCGCTCAGCACCCGCGCCTCACCGCCGTCGTCCACCCCCGGCAGGCCGAGCACCGGGGCCGGGCCGATGTCCCCGATCGCCTCCTCGCGCAACTCGACGTCGACCGTGCGGCGTTCGGCGGGGCTGCGGTCGCCCAGCGTCAGCCGGTCCTCGCCGAGCCGCGGCGGATCGGTGGCGAGCGCCGACCGGGCCGTCGACAACGTCAGCCGTACGCCGGACCAGTCCTCGCCGGTGCGCTGCCAGACCATCGCGTCGGTCTCCAGCGTCAGGGAGTCGCCGTCGAGCACGGCCCGGTAGGCGGGCCGCCACAGCGCGCACGGGGTCAGGTGGCTCAGGCGCAGCCTTGCCGGCCCGGCCGCCGCGGCGTCCACGGTCAGCTCGACATGGCCGACCAGCTCGGCGGGTTGCACATCGGAGCGCGTCATGGCCCGCCGAACCTCGTCGAGTTCGGCGTCCAGGGCGGCCAATCGAACCTGGGTGCAGCGGAGTTGCTCACCGAACTCGTCGCGCTCCCCGTCCACCCGGTCCAGTTCGAGGGCCCAGCGGGTCCCGTCGCTCTCTCCGGAGCCGGCTCCTTCGCCGATGTCCCGCAGCAGGTCGCAGGCGAGGCGGCCGAGCACGTCGAGGCGCGCGCGCAGCCGGTCGCGCCGCTGCTCCGCGGCGTGCCGCTCGCCTTCCAGTTCGCGCACGCGGCGGCGCAGGGCGGAGTCGTCGGCGGACGGCAGCGGTCCGCCGGGCGTCCAGGTGCGGACCATCCGTACGTCGAGCACGGTCGCCGGGTGCTCCGCGGTCAGCTCCGCATGGAGGGTGCGGTCCACGGCCAGCGCACTGACCGGCCCGAGCCGCAGCCGCTGGACTCCGGCCTCGAGGTCGAGCACGGCGGTGCGCTCGATGTGGGCCCGGTCCTCCAGCGCGGTGACGGCGGTGACGGGGAGGGCGATCGGCATGGGGGCCGTGGACATGGCTGCGTCAGCTCCTGCGGTTGCCGCCGACCAGGCCCTTGCCGGCCGGGATGCGGATCTCGTAGCCGCCGTCGAGGGCGGTGGTGGCGCCGGCGGGCAGGTCCACCCGCCAGATGCGGGTGCCGGGCGCGTGGTGCTCGGGTCCCGTGCCGGCCTCGGGCGCCGTCCAGCCGGCCCGTTCCTCGATCCGGACGTCCGGTTCGCCGGTGACCGGTACCCGCTCGCGGACCTCGACGGTGACGGGCCCGGCGAGCCGGTTGGCCAGCTCCACGTGGATCCGGTGGTCGAGCACGGTGGTGTTGCCCCGAAGACCCGCGGTCGACTCGTGCAGGTTCGTACGGCGGGTGACCCCGATGCCCTCGGCCGGCCCGAGCCCGACCCGGCGGACACCGCCGGGGGCGAGCGTGGGCAGGGCGGCGGTCAGCAGGAACTCGTCGTCGACGGTGACCTCCACCGGGCCGGCCAGCAGGGCCTGGTCGGTGGCATTGGAGACCACGAGTGTGGAGTACACGGTCTGCTCGACGGACGGCACGCAGAGGTACTCGGTGCGCAGACCGACCGGGATCGCACCGACGGTGACGGTGTGCCAGGTGCCGTCCGAGGGGATGTCGGCGCGGGCCGCGGCATCGAAGCGGTGGTCGAAGGAACCCGCCGACTCGCGGGGACGCACGGCGTGTCCGGGCAGCGGCAGTGCGGCCACCGCCTCGGAGCGGCGCCGGTGTTCGGCCGCGACCGGGTCGAAGGGGGCGTCCGGGAACAGCCGGCCCTGGCGACCGCCCTGCTCGCCCGGGCCGCACAGCACGAGGGCGGCGTAGTCGAGCTCGGCGCCGCTCGGCCGCGGCGGACCGGCCGGCGGTGCCGGGGGCGGCGGTGGCGGGGCCCCGCCGGCGGTTGCGGGCGCCATCGGTGCGGATGCCATCGGTGCGGGGGCGGGCACGGCGAAGGCTCCGCCGCCGCCCGGCCTGCCTCCGGCCCGCGATCGGGCGGCTGGTGCCGCGGGGGAGGGTACGGCGGCGCCGAAGCCCTGGAGCGAGACGCCGTCGACGCCGCCGGGGACCGGGATCGCGGCGGGCGGCGCGCCGTAACCCTGAGGTGCCGGCGGCGGTGCCGGTACCGGTACGGGTACCGGTACCGGTACGGGTACCGGTACCGGTACGGGAGGCGGCGGCGGTTGCGGCACGGGCCCGGGCGCGGAGCCGGCCCCGACGGCCGGTCGTGCGCCGGCCGGCGGTACGAAGGCCGGGGCCGGACGGGGGCCGGCCGCCTCGTAGCCGGCGAACAGATCGGCGAGCCCCGCCGGGGGCTCGCGCCAGCCGGACGGCGCGGGGGCGGGCTGACGGCGTCCGATCCGGAGCGAGCGCAGCTTCGGCAGGTCGGTGCGGCGCCGCAGGTCGGCGGTGGCCAGGGCGATGCGCACGCCGGTCCAGTCCTCGCCGGTGCGCTGGGCGACCGAGGCACGCAGAAGGAGGCGGCCGGAGCCCTCGCCCCGCCGGTGCGTGAGACGGTAGGCCGGCGCCCACACGGCGCCGGGCACCGCGTACTCCAGCTCCAGCTCGAGCTCCCGCTCCGATTCCGGTGCCTCCGGATCAGCGGCGCGGTCGAGGGTCAGCACCGCGCAGACCGTGGTCTCCACGTGCGCCGTCGGCGCGTCGGTGGAAGCGCGGGCGAGCCTGTCCGCGGCGACGGAGAGCTCGTGCTCGACGCGGCGCCGCGCCTCCTCCAGTTCGGCGAGACGTGCGTGCAGTCGTGTCAGCCGGGCGTCGACGAACTCGGCGAGCTCCAGCCACGCGTCGACCGGCGTACGGCGGTGCGGGTCCCCGCGCCTGCGCTCCGGCGGCACCGGGCGCAGACCCCCGACCTCCTCGATCAGACCGAGTTGGCGCTCCAGGCGGCCCTGCACCGCGGCGCACTCCTCGCGCAACCGCACGACCTCGCGGCGCAACGCGTCGGGCACGCCCGCGCCGAGGGGCTCGGCCCCGACCTCCACCCGGGCCTCCGTGACGCGCACTCCGGGAGCGTTCAGGACGCGGGCCCGCAGGGAATTCGGGTCCAGCGAGCGGGGCAGTCCGCTCACCCGCAGCCGGGCGTCCGGCGGCACGCTGCCGCGGGCCAGGCGGCGGCAGACCGCCCCCTGCGCGTACACCACGACCGAATCGAGGGCCGAACCCCACCGTGCCGTCTTGTTCGTCTGCGTCATGTGCTCCGCCCCCGTCGCGCCCGTGCTCGGCGAAGCCTACGCCCGCGGTCGCGCGGGTTGCTCCCCGGCCGCCCACGAGGGCGGCGTGGGGAGACCGTTGCCGTCGAGTGCCACCAGGGTGAGGAGGGTGATCGAGCCGGTCCATGCCAGCGGCGCCACCGAGGACGGCCTGCCCGCCGCGTCCACCTTCTCGGTCAGCTCACCGAGCGAGTTCCTCTTGGAGAGGACCCAGTCCAGGACCTGCCTCGCCTCCGCCGTCCTGCCCGTACCGGCCCACGCGAGGGCGAAGAACGAGGTACTGGGCGTCCAGGCGTTCCCGCCCCAGGGCGCGGTGCGGTCGTTCCCCGGCGTGAGACCCCCGTTGGGCAGCAGCAGTGCCTTGTACGTGGCGGCGAGTGTCCGGGGCAGGTCGGCCGGAGCCGCGTTGAACGGCGGCGCCATGAAGGCGACCGCGCTGTCACGGCCGTGCTGTCCGTCGACCGTGCGCTGATAGCCGAGAGGGGCGAACTTCTTTGCCATGCCCGCGGAGAGCCGCCTGGCGGCGGCGGCCCAGCGTGCCGCGTCGCCCGGCCGGTCCAGCTCCCTGGCGAGGTCCGCGGAGGAGTTGAGCCCCGCGAGCAGGGGCGCGGCCGTACCGATGTTCGTCGTGGTGGTCATCAGCTCCCAGTAGTCCGGGGAGGCCGGAGGCAGCCCGTCCGCCCGCAGGGAGGCCGCCGCGTGGTCGGCCGCCTTGCGGATCATCGGGTACAGGCCGGCCAGCCGTGCCCGGCGCGTGGCCGGCGGGGCCGTCCGGTACCACTGCCAGGCGGACCAGGGGACCCAGCCGTTGGCGTCGAGCTGCCACCGCCTGCCGTCCGGCGGCCCCGAGCCGTCGAGCCTCGTGCGCGCCTCCCAGGTACCGTCCGCGCGCTGGGTCGCGGCGCTGTAGCGCAGGATCCGGTACGCCTCGGCCTCGTGGCCCGTGTGCGCGAACGCGGCGCAGGCGAAGCTGGAGTCGCGGGGCCAGGAGTACATCCAGCCGGGGGACCAGCCCGCCGCCATGGCACCGTTCGGCCGGAGCAGGGCGCGCATGGTCAGCAGGGCCCGCTCGGCCGCCGCGCGCTGCGCGGGCGAGCCGCCCGGCACCCGGCCCGCGGCCAGCCAGGCACCGCTCTGCGCGATCTGCTGCCGGGCCGCCGGATCACCGGCGGCCACCACGACCGACGCCGTCCTGCCGAGCGGTACGTACTTCCACCGGCCGGACGGCAACCGCAGGACGTTGCTCCGCCCCATGTACCCCGCGCCCTGGGCGGTGGCCGGCGTGATGCCCTCGGTGGCGGCCGTGTTGGAGAGGAGCCCGACGGTGGGGGCGGCGAGCACCGACAGGGGCGCGTAGCTGCCCACGGCGTCGACCGGACTGCGGTGGCCCACGGGCCTGACGAGGAACACCGGCCGCCGTGTGTCGGTGTGCCCCTCGCCGGCGGGTCCCGCGGCCGACACGGGGAAGGCGATACACGCGACAGCCGTCGTGACGGCCGCCCAGCGCACGAGCCGGACAGCAGGCATCACCACTCCCTCCGTCCGGCTTCCGCGCGTGCGGAAGCCCGGAGTTCTCATCGTGGTCGAGGCGTGCGGGGCCCGCCACGACATGCCCGCCACCCGGGTGACCCCGGATGCCGGTCGGCGACACACCATGCACATTGGTGTGACCGGCCCCTGCGAAGGAATGGTGAATGAGTACTGCGTCGAGTGAGGGCGAAGGCGAGGTAGAGGACAAGGGCAAGGACAAGGGCAAGGGCAAGGGCGCGGGCGTGGGGCGGGCGAGCGGCCGCCGCCCGCTCGTCCGCCGGCTCCTGCCGGGCGCGGGCGCGGCCCTGGTGGCGGCGGCGGGAGCCCTCATCGCCGTCGGGTGCTTCCTCGGGCTCTACGTACGGCCCACGTCGGACGACTGGTGCGCCGCATGGAAGTCCCGTGACCTCGGAGTCCTCGGCATCACGTCCGACTTCTACATGACCCAGAACGGGCGGATCACCAACGCCTTCCTGAGCGGCATCGTCTACGGCGACGGGCTCGCCGGAGTCAAGATCCTGCCCACCGTCATCGCCGTCACCTTCACGGTCGGTCTCGTCCTGCTCGGGTGCGAGTTCCTGCGGCTCCTCGGCGCAAGACCTCGGACGGTGACGGTGATGGCGCTGACCGCCTGCTCCCTCGCCGTCCAGGCACTGGTCTACTACGCCGGCACCCGCAGCTACCAAGTACTGCTGTGGGCGCCGGCCACCATTTCCCACACCGTCCCCAGCGTCATCGGAGTGTGGGCGATCCTGCTGGCCGCGTGGACCGTACGCCGGCCCCGGGCCCCCGCACGCGCGGCCGGATTCGGCGCCGCGTTCGTCATCGCGTTCGCGCTCGGCACCCTGAGCGAGCCGTTCGCCCTCGTCAGCGGTCTGCTCGCGGTCTGCGTCGGCCTGCTGGCGCTGCCCCGGCCGGGGCTCGCGCGGACCTGGCGCACGTTCACCTGGTGCGGGCTCTGGTGCGCCGGACTCCTGTGCGGTCTGATCGTCCTCTACACGTCCCCCGGCGCCCGGTGGCGCCGCGCCCAGCAGCCGGACCGGGAGTCGATGCTCTCCGGGAGCGAACTCGCGGACACCTTCCGGGACTGGCTCCACATGTGGGATGCCGTAACGGGCCAGTGGGCCTATCTCGGAGCCGCCGCCGTCGGCGCCCTCCTCGGCCTGGGTGCGGGGCTCGGCACACCCGCGCACGCGGCGTGGAGAGGGCACCGGTCCGTGTCGCGGCCGATGCTCGTCGCCGTGTTGCTGCTGCCCGTACCGGTGGTGGTGCTCGGCTCGTTCGCGGTGGTGGTGGGCCTGCGCAGCGGGTACGGGCCGAGCGGGTGGACGTACGCCCGTACGTGGACGAACTACCTCGTGCCGATGGAGCTGGCGCTGTGCGGCTACGGCGCCCTGCTGGGGGAGTGGGCCGGGCGCTCCCTCGCACGCCGGCGGAGTGCGCCGGTGGCGGTGTCGGCGGCCGTCGCGGCCGCGGGCGGCCTGACGCTCGCCGCGCTGGCCGCGCTCGTCCCGAACGTCCAGCAGCTCACCACCGCCACGGTCACCCGCGCGGTGGCCTGGGACGCCCAGAACGCCCGCATACGCAGCGCGGCGGCGCAGGGCGCCACCGACCTCGGGTACCGGCCCCTGTACATCGGAAGCCTGGCCGAGCCCTTCTTCACCTCCGACTACGAGCGGGACTGGGTCGCCGGCTGCCTCTCGAAGTGGTACGGCATCGACCGCATCCACCGCCTCTGAGAGCCGCGTGCGCCGACGGCGGCCCGGATGAGGGCCTGACCTCAGACCGACGGACTGCCGAACCAGCGGCTCGCGGCCCGCTCGAACGCTTCACGATCGGGGTGGCGATCGGCTGCCCAGGCGACCACGCCGTCAGGCCGGACCAGCACGGCCCCCAACCCGAGGTCGTCAGCGGCCGGACCGGCCGCATACCGTATCCGGCTCTCCCAGCGCCCGGCCGAAGCGCGCAGGGGTCGGTCGGTGCCGAAATCGAGCGCGACGCCTCGTCCGTCCTGCATCAGGTCGCCGAGGCGAGTCCCGTCCTCCAGAAGGAAGTCCGGCGCGTTGCGGCCGACGAGCGGATGTTCGCCGCCGAGGTCGTGGCGGATCCACGATCCCGACAACTTGCCGAACACGTAGGCCGTCCCGTCAGTGGTCCCGATCAGATCGCGGACCACACCCTGGAGCGCCCGGCCGTGCGCGTCCGGCCGCATGATCGCCACCTGGGCGCGCGACCAGTCGAGCACCGCCGCGCCGATCGGATGGCGCTCGCCGGCATACGTGTCGAGAAGCCCGTCGGGCGCGTGTCCGTGGACGGTCGCCGCCAGCTTCCAGCCCAGGTTCACCGCATCCCCGATGCCGGTGTTGAGCCCCTGCCCGCCGAGGGGGGAGTGGATGTGAGCGGCGTCGCCCGCGAGCAGGACGCGTCCCTGCCGGTACGTCGTCGACTGCATCGCCCGGTCGGTGAAGCTCGAGGCGATGTGGACCTCGGTCAGTGTCACGTCGGTGCCGGACACACGGCGCAGCACGGACTGGAGGTGGTCGCGCGTCGGCTGCTGAGAGCGGTCGAACGCGCCGCCGTCGAAGTCCATGATGCCGATGTGTCCGTCCACGGGCATCCGGATGTACATGCCGTTCGGCGTCAGGTTGAACCCGTGGCGCAGCTTCTCGAGACCGGTGATCGTGGCGTGCATCGTGTAGCCGGTGAACTGCGGCTCGGTGCCGACGAATTCGAAGCCCGCGAGCCCGCGCACCGTACTGCGTCCGCCGTCGCAGCCGACGAGCCAGCGCGCCTCGTACGTGTCCGTGCCGGCCTGCGCGACCACGCCCTCTTCGTGCCGGGTGACGGCCGAGACCGTGACGCCGCGCCGGACTTCCACCCCGAGCTTGGCCGCCCGCTCGGACAGCACCGCCTCGACCTCCGCGAGGTTCGTCATCACGAGTCCCGGTGCCGGGCTCGGAAGCCGGTACGGCAGGACGGCGCCGTCGAGCTTGGCCGGGTCGAGCATGATGCCGGCGAAATGGCCACCGCGTCGCGGGAGGGACGGCCCGTTCGCCCCTTCTCCGACGTTCGAAGCGATCGGCAGCGAGTCGAGCATCCCGCGCCGGTAGAACGCCTCGACCGACGCGGCGGACAGGCCCCGCATCCCGAGGGGGGCCGCCTTCATCGCGGAGCCGGGCTCCGGCTCCCGCTCGAGCACCAGGACGGAACAGCCCGCGAGTCCGAGCTCGCATGCGAGGGACAGACCCACCGGCCCGGCCCCCACGATCACTACGTCATGCATGACGGATCCCCTTCCCGAGATCGCGGCCGGACGGACGCCCGGCCGGACCTCTCGAAAGGTGTCAGCCCCCACCGACACGGGACCGACACGGGACCGACAGCCCCCGACAGCCCCCGACAGACCACTGACACACCACCGACACCACCGAATTCCGTCGACGGTGCTGCGTACGGTCGGGGCGCGGCGGCCAAGTACGAGGAGCGGAAGCCGACTTCGACGCTGTGCGCGCCGCCGCCGACGCGGTGGACAGGGGCAGTGCGTTAAGATCGCGTATGGCGCAATGGAAGTCAGCGCCTGTGCAGCACCGCGCGGAGCATCCGGGTCTGCCGTGCCTCCGCCGCCGATTCGGCCGCGCATGCGAGCACTGCTCTGCCGGGTGCGCCCGCTCTGAGGATCTCCGGAGCGCATTCTTCCGATGGTGCGCTACCGGCCGGGCATCGATCCGCACTGCCCGTACGAGCCTCGCCGATCCGTCGTTGATCGGTGCGCAGGCTCCTTGCCGGAGACCATGTGAAAATCCTCCCCGAAATTTCTCGTACGCTGAGCGAATACCTCCTCATCCCGGGCCTGACCACGGAAGACTGCACGCCGGACAATGTGGACCTCGGGGCGCCGCTGGTGCGTCACCGGGTCGGCGAGGAGCCGGGAATTCGGGTCGCCACGCCCCTGGTGAGCGCCATCATGCAGGCGGTGTCGTCACCGACGCTGGCGGTGGCACTGGCGCAGGTCGGCGGGCTGTCGTTCATCCACCAGAATCAGCAGATTGAGGACCAGGCCGCGGACGTGCTGGCGGTGAAGCGGCACAAGGCCGGCTTCCGGACCAGCGAGATCACCGTGGCGCCGCAGACTCCTCTCGGTGAGGTCGCCCGGCAGCTGTCCGAGGCGGAGCAGGGCGTGGCGGTGGTCACGCGGAGCGGGGACGCGGACGGCGAGTTCCTGGGGGTCATCAGCCTCGACGACTTCCATCTGGAGCGTCACGGGGCTTGCGAGACGGCCGGCAACCGGATGCGGGGCCGCGCCGGCCTGGTCACCGCGTCGGCCTCGGTCTCCCTGTCCGAGGCGAATGAGCTGATCTGGCAGCACCATCTGGACGTCCTGCCGGTGCTGGAGGACGGCCGGGTCGTCTCCTTGGTCCTCAAGAAGGACTATCAGGCCCACAAGGCGTATCACCGCGCGACGGTGGACAGCGGAAAGCGTCTGCGTGTGGGTGCCGGTATCAATTCCCGTGACTTCAAGGACCGCATTCCCGCCCTTGTGGAGGCCGGCGCGGACGTGCTGTGTCTGGACTCCTCCGACGGCTATTCCGTATACCAGGCGAGGACCCTCGAATTCGCCCGGGAGACGTACGGGGACGATGTTTTCGTCGGCGCGGGGAACGTCGTCGACGGCAGGGCCTTTCGCTACCTGGCCGATGCGGGCGCGGCGTTCGTGAAGGTCGGGATCGGCGGCGGGGCCATCTGCACCACTCGGGCGCAGAAGGGCATCGGCCGCGGGCAGGCCTCCGCGCTGCTCGATGTGGTCCAGGCGCGCGACGCCTACGCCCGGGAGACCGGTGTGTACGTGCCGCTGTGCTGCGACGGCGGCCTGCTCAACGACTCGCACATGGCGATGGCGCTGGCGATGGGGGCGGACTTCATCATGCTCGGCCGCTACTTCGCCCGGCTCGACGAGAGCCCGTCGCGGAAGCTGCAGATCGGCAGCCAGTGGTACAAGGAGTACTGGGGCGAGGGCTCGCGGCGCGCGCAGAACGCAGCCCGGTACGGCCAGCGCGGCCGGATGGTCTTCGAAGAGGGCGTCGACGGCTACGTGCCCTACGCCGGCAGCCTGTACGACAACGTGGAGCGGACCCGGACGAAGCTCACCTCGACGATGATCAGCTGCGGGTCGACCAACCTGCGGGACTTCCACCGCGATGCGCTGCTCGTACCGGTGTCCGCGGAGTCGTTCAAGCAGACAGGTGCCGAGGTGCAGCTGCGCCACCGGTGTGGATATAGGTGCCGTCGTGGCCGATGAGCTCCTTGTAAAGTTCCTGCATGGCTGCCTTGTACATTTCTTCCCAAGTCATCATGTCGCCTCTCTACAGGTGTGCGTACGTGCGTGACCCGGACCGTGCGACCCGACATGGAGATCTTCCTGCTTCGTAGATCCCGATTGTGATCCGTGAGATGGCAGTCCGCACGTTGTGCGGGCATTCACGCTTTCCCCATCTGGGGTGGTTCGAGAGGTTGTCTTACGTGGCAAGTTTCGCGAGCTTCTTGTAGCAGGTCAGGGCAGCGGCCATGGCCGGGCCTCGGCTCTGCCAGTCGTTGCGGACCACGTACGGGTTCTTGAGACCACGAGCAGCCCATGGCAGGCTCATGCCGCATGATCGATGAATTCGCGAAAGACAACCTGCACGGGAGACTGCGGCGGGACCGCGAGGCGCTGCTCTGGAAACTCGACGGCTTGTCCGAATACGACGCCCGCCGACCTTTGACAGCGACCGGGACCAACCTCCTCGGCCTGGTCAAACACGTGGCCACCGTCGAGGCCAGGTACTTCGGCGAGGTCTTCGACCGCCCTTCCCCGGAACCGCTGCCCCGGTGGAGGGACTCCAACGGCAGCGATCAGTGGGCGACCGAGCATGAAACCCGCGATCAGATCATCGGGTTCTACCGGCGCACGTGGGAACACTCGGACGCGACGATCAACGAGCTTCCCCTCGACGCCCCTGGCCACGTGCCGTGGTGGCCGGAGCCCTATGCCGACACGAACCTGTTCGCCACCATGGTCCATGTCCTCGGCGAGTCCATCCGGCATGCCGGGCACGCCGATATCCTGCGCGAGGGCCTCGACGGCCGGACCGGGTTGCGCGCGGAACACGAGAAGCAGATCGACGAGGAAGCCCGTGCAGCCTACTGCGCGAAGATCGAGCATGCCGCCAGGTCCACCGCACCAATCCAGGCTTAGAGGTCGTTTTGGTCCGTTGTTTCATCCCGGGGTAGCCCGTTTTGGCAGCTTCTTTGGGTCGCGCCAGGAGATGGTGTTTTCGCTGGTGAGGCGGCGGGCCATGAGGTCGGTCATGGCGAGGTGGATGATGGCTTTGGAGCGGGTGGGGAGGGTTTCGTAGTCGCGGGCGAGACGCCGGTGGAGCATGAGCCAGCCGTAGGTCCGCTCGACCGCCCAGCGTTTCGGGATCGGGGTGAACCCCCTGGTCCCGGGCTTGCGAGTCGTGATCTCCATGTCGATGCCGAGGGTGGCGGTGTGTTCGACGAGGTGCTGGCGGTAGCCGCCGTCGACCCAGAGCTTGCGGATTGCGGGATGTTCAGCGGCGACGCGGTCGATGAGGTGGGTGCCGGCGACGGAGTCCTGCACGCTGGCCGCGGTGACCAGCACCGCGAGGAGGAGGCCGAGCGTGTCGGTGACGATGCTCCGTTTGCGGCCCGCGATCTTCTTGCCCGCGTCGATGCCCTGGCTGGCGGCGGGAACGCTGGTGGAGGTCTTCACGCTCTGGGCGTCGATCACACACGCGGACGGCTCGGCGTTCCGCCCTTCCTTCTCCCGCAGGAGGCGCCGCAGGACTCCATTGAGCTGGGCAAACACCCCCTCGTCAGCCCATCTGGCGAAGTATCCGTAAACACTCTGGTGCGGCGGGAAGTCATGCGGGAGGTAGGCCCACTGACAGCCGGTGCGGTCCACGTACAAGATCGCGTTCATGATCTCGCGCAGGTCATGCCGCGGAGGCCGGCCGAAGTCCAGAGCCCGGCCACGGCGCTCGAAACGCCACGCTGACAGCACCGGCTCGATCAACTCCCAGCGCGCATCGGACAGATCACTCGGATACGAACGCCGCGTCGTCATGATTCCGGCGTACCGCCGCGGACCGAATGCGCCCAGGCGCGCGGCTGCGGCAGTGGAAGCACACGGGCCATCCACGGCCAGGCATCCTGGGATGAGACAGGCACAAGAATCAGCCCGCCCCACAAGCCACCCCACACGCCCCATAGGTACCGACTCCATCAATGGTCACTACCGCACCGCGGCCGACCACCTCAAGAATCGCAGCAAATTTCCAGATTCCAGGATGAAAGGACCTCTTAGACGTCATCTCATTTGGTGAGTCCGCGGTAGCAGATGAGGGCGCAGGCGATGCTGGTGAAGGCGAGGAAGTGTTCGGCGTTGCGTTCGTAGCGGCGGTGGAGGCGGCGGCAGCCGGCGAGCCAGGCCATGGTGCGTTCGATGGTCCAGCGGTGGCGGCCCAGTCGCTGCGAGGACTCGACGCCCTTGCGGGCTATGCGGTGCGTGATGCCGCGTCCGCGTAATCATCATCGCAGGTGGGCGTAGTCGTAGCCCTTGTCCGCGTGGAGCTCGCCGCGCTTGCACCGCTGGCGTCCGCGGCGCGAGCGGATGGGCGGTATACCGCGGACGAGGGGCTCAAGGGCCTGGCTGTCGTGCAGATTCGCTCCCGAGATTCCGATGGACAGGGGCAGACCGGTCCGCTCGGTGATCAAGTGGATCTTCGAGCCGTACTTGCCCCTGTCGACAGGATTCGGACCTGTCAAGTCCCCCTTTTCAAGGCCCGCATGTTCACCGAGTCGATCGCGCAGCGGGACCAGTCCAGCTCACCCCGGGCACCGAGCTCGTCGAGGACCGCGCGGTGCAGTCTGGCCCACACCCGTGCCTTGCTCCACTCGGTGAACCGCCGGTGGGCTGTCGCCCCCGACGGCCCGAACGACGCTGTGGGCAGTTGCTGCCAGGTACAACCCGAGGTGGCAACGAAGATGATCGCGGCCAGTACCTCCCGGTCGCCATGCCGACGCCGGCCACCGCCCTGAGGCCGCGACGGCGCCTCCGGCACCACCCGTTGGAACAGCACCCACAGCTCGTCCGGCACCAGCCGTTCAACGATCCCCACCATGGCCGACAGCCTACCGCGAAGGCCAAATGAGATGACGTCTCAATCGACGGGGCCCGACCGGGACCGGGCGCGGGTCCGGTCGTGGAACCAGGCGGCCGCTCCCACCAGCACCGCGACCCCCACCCCGTACAGGGGAAGCCACAGGGTCGTCGTGGCCGCCAGGCATTCGGCGACGGCCTTGCGGGCCTGGTCCTGCTGTACGAACTCCAGGGCCGCGGCGTCGTTGCCGGCCAGATTTCCCAGCGCGGCCTCCACCTGAAGGGCCTCGTACCGGCCCTGGAGCACGCACCGGCTGCGCGTGCCCGGCATCGGGAACAGCCAGGCCCGGCGCTGCAGGAGCGGGGCGAGTGCGACCGCCGCGCACAGGCCGACGACCAGCGCGTAAGCGACCAGCCCGCGCATGTACGGCGAGCGGACCTCCGGAGTCCACTGCGCCCGCCGCTGGAAGGCGAGCATCACCGCGAGGAGCGTCACCCCGATGAACGAGGCGAACCACTGCCACGAGCCCTGGGCGAGCGCGAACGTCAGTACGGCGGCCAGTCCGATGCCGATGACCCCGGGAGCGGGAAGGCCGTCGCCGGCCGCGGCGGGCGCCGGCCTCGTGGTCAGTCGGGGGCTGGGGTCACTCACAGGCCTCTCCTGCCGGCGGGAGACACCAGCATGCGCCGCTTCGCGCCGCGGCCCCGGGGTGCCGTGCCGTGGGGACGCCCGCGCCCCGCCCGGATGGCCGCGCGCCCGATCCCGTCCGTGTCTCGCGGTCAGGCCGGTGTCCGCGCACGCTGGAGGGGAAGGACCTCCCGGGCGCCGCTCGGCACCCCCCTTCCACACGGCCCGGGCACCGCCGTGGCCGGGCCGGGTGACCATCCCGGAAAGCAGGTGCGTCCCATGCGTACGTCGACCCGCGTCGCCGGTGTCCTCGCCGGCCTCGCCCTCACCTTCACCCTCGGCGGCGCACTCGCCGCCCCCGCCGCCCAGGCGGACATCCCGGCCTGTGTGCAGATGGCCGGCCAGGCGGGTGCCGGTGGCAGCGCCGGCGACGCCGTCACGGCGGCGTGCAGCCGTGGGGTGAGCGGCGACCTCCAAGGCTGTGTGACCGGGCTGACCGCGGCCGGGGTGCCGGGCGGCGCCGCGAACGGCGCCTGCCGGATGGCCGCCCACGAACCCCGATAAGGGCGGGGTCTCGGCCACCGGGGCCTCCTCGGTGGCCCCCTCAAAGGGGTACGACCGATGACATTCGGTGAGATGCGGGTGCCCCGGGGGTGACCCGCCCCATAGGGCCCACATCACATACGAATGGCGATAGTAGATCTCCAGGGGCCGGATACCGCGCTCGCGTACCGGCTCCCACCTGCCCGGATGCCCCAGGACACCGTCATGGACCGTATGGCCTCCACTGCGAAGGCCGCTAGTAGGGCGGGTCGTTGCCAGGGGGTCGGGGCGTCTGTAGAACTGGATGAGTCGCCGGGCGGCACGGGTGCTTCACCCCGCCGCCGACGAACCCCTCTCCACCGCGTGAGTGGCTCACGCATGCCCCAGGCATGCCGCGACCCCCTTGTCCCCTGTGGAAGGCTCATCCGTGTCGAACTCCGTCATCCGCCGCATCGCCGCTTCGAAGAAGACCCTCGCGGGTACCGTCGTCGCCCTCGGTGTCGCCGGTTCCATGCTCGCCACGGTTCCCGCCCAGGCGGCCCCGACGAGCGCCAAGGCGATCGCCCAGCAGATGATCAAGGACCCGGCGCAGTTCGCGGCCTTCAACAACATCGTTTCCCGCGAAAGCGGCTGGAACCA
>NZ_JBHYXN010000024.1:0-124462 GCF_042752335.1 Streptomyces sp. NPDC059355
GGAACCGTACGGGTCCCGCCCCACCGCCTTTCACCGTTCCGAGGGCAGCCTCAGGCCTTGGCCTCGGCCAGGAGCTTCTGGATGCGGGACACGCCCTCGACCAGGTCCGCGTCGCCCAGGGCGTACGACAGGCGCAGGTAGCCGGGGGTGCCGAAGGCCTCGCCCGGGACGACCGCGACCTCGGCCTCGTCCAGGATCAGCGCGGCCAGCTCGACGGAGGTCTGCGGGCGCTTGCCGCGGATCTCCTTGCCGAGGAGCTCCTTGACCGACGGGTACGCGTAGAACGCGCCCTCGGGGGTCGGGCAGAACACGCCGTCGATCTCGTTCAGCATCCGCACGATCAGCTGGCGGCGGCGGTCGAAGGCCGTGCGCATCTCGTGGACGGCGTCCAGGTTGCCGGAGACGGCGGCGAGCGCCGCGACCTGGGCCACGTTGGAGACGTTGGAGGTGGCGTGCGACTGCAGGTTGGTCGCGGCCTTCACCACGTCCTTCGGGCCGATGATCCAGCCCACGCGCCAGCCGGTCATCGCGTACGTCTTGGCCACGCCGTTGACGATGATGCACTTGTCGGCGAGCTCGGGGACGATCGCCGGCAGGGAGACGAACTTGGCCTCGCCGTAGACCAGGTGCTCGTAGATCTCGTCGGTCAGGACCCACAGGCCCTTGTCGGCGGCCCAGCGGCCGATGGCCTCCGCGTCGGCCTCGGAGTACACGGCTCCGGTCGGGTTCGACGGGGAGACGAAGAGGACGACCTTGGTGCGCTCGGTGCGGGCGGCCTCGAGCTGCTCGACGGAGACGCGGTAGCCGGTGGTCTCGTCGGCGACGACCTCGACCGGGACACCGCCGGCGAGGCGGATCGACTCGGGGTAGGTGGTCCAGTACGGGGCAGGGACGATGACCTCGTCACCCGGGTCCAGGATCGCGGCGAACGCCTCGTAGATCGCCTGCTTGCCGCCGTTGGTCACCAGGACCTGCGACGCGTCCACCTCGTAGCCGGAGTCGCGCAGCGTCTTCGCGGCGATCGCGGACTTCAGCTCGGGCAGACCGCCGGCCGGCGTGTAGCGGTGGTACTTCGGGTTGCGGCAGGCCTCGACCGCGGCCTCGACGATGTAGTCGGGGGTCGGGAAGTCGGGCTCGCCGGCGCCGAAGCCGATCACCGGGCGCCCGGCGGCCTTGAGGGCCTTGGCCTTGGCGTCCACGGCGAGGGTGGCGGACTCGGAAATGGCGCCGATGCGGGCGGAGACACGGCGCTCGGTGGAAGGCGTTTCAGAGGTCATGAGGCCAATCGTCCCAGACGCCTCAGAGGCCCCGCACGCCGTTTCAGTCATCGGACGGACGGCTTGGGAATGTGCTCCGTCGGATGTCAGGTCCAGGGCTACGTTCGACGTCAGGTCCAGGAACCCGTACACTCACCTGTCGTTGGCCCCTGCCGGTCACTCCAGAGCGTGAGCACTCCGTGCACCCGTCTGGATGCGGTAGGTTGGGGGACGCAACAAAGGGTCGTAGCTCAATTGGTAGAGCACTGGTCTCCAAAACCAGCGGTTGGGGGTTCGAGTCCCTCCGGCCCTGCTCCACACTCCTTCTCGGACGTGTGCGCAGGTACGTACTTCGATGCAACGCCGTGCGGCGCAACCGGGCGCGGCTACGGCCACGACCCGGATTCAGGTGAGAGACGTGACGGACGCCCTGGGCTCCATCGACATGCCTGACGCCGAGGATGACACCCGCGAGAAGAAGGCCCGCAAGGGCGGCAAGCGCGGGAAGAAGGGTCCTCTGGGTCGGCTCGCGCTGTTCTACCGCCAGATCATCGCGGAACTCCGCAAGGTCGTCTGGCCGACGCGCAATCAGCTCACGACGTACACCACCGTGGTGATTGTCTTCGTCGTCATCATGATCGGTCTGGTGACCGTGATTGACTATGGGCTTCAGGAAGCCATCAAGTTCGTCTTCGGCTGATCCCCGCGGAGGGCGGCGCCTTGATGGGTGCCGCCCGTTTTCGCATGTTCGACCACCTTTTGTATCCAGGAAGAAGCAGCCACCGTGTCTGACCCGAACCTGAACGCGAGCCCCGACTCCGTCGAGTCCGTCGAGGACGCGCTCGACATCGTCGAGGCGGCAGACGCTGTGGACCCGGACGAGGCCGAGCTGGCCGACGCCGAGGCCGGCGTCGCCGCCGAAGAGGCAGCGCTCCACGTCGAGGACGAGGCTGACGAGGTCGCGGACGACGCCGAGGCCGGCGACGCCGACGAGGATGCCGTCACCGCCGAGGCCGGCGACGTCCAGGACGAGGTCGAGGCCGACGAGGAAGCGGAGGAGGCCGCCGACGCCGAGCCCGTCGACCCCGTCCAGGCCCTGCGCGACGAACTGCGCCTCCTGCCCGGCGAGTGGTACGTGATCCACACCTACGCGGGCTACGAGAAGCGCGTGAAGGCCAACCTGGAGCAGCGCGCCGTCTCGCTGAACGTCGAGGAGTTCATCTACCAGGCCGAGGTGCCCGAGGAAGAGATCGTCCAGATCAAGAACGGCGAGCGCAAGAACGTCCGGCAGAACAAGCTGCCCGGTTACGTTCTCGTCCGCATGGATCTGACGAACGAGTCCTGGGGCGTCGTCCGCAACACCCCCGGTGTCACCGGCTTCGTCGGCAACGCGTACGACCCGTACCCGCTGACGCTGGACGAGATCGTCAAGATGCTCGCCCCGGAGGCGCAGGAGAAGGCCGCCAAGCAGGCCGCCGAGGACGCCGGTCTGCCGGCCCCCGCGGTCAAGCGCACCATCGAGGTCCTGGACTTCGAGGTCGGCGACTCGGTCACCGTCACCGACGGCCCGTTCGCGACGCTGCAGGCGACCATCAACGAGATCAACCCCGACTCGAAGAAGGTCAAGGGGCTCGTCGAGATCTTCGGTCGCGAGACCCCGGTCGAGCTCAGCTTCGACCAGATCCAGAAGAACTGACGATCTTCTGAGCCAACGCTTCCGGACAGGTCAGATCGCCCCGTGAAGGGCGGTCTGACCTGCTCGGTTTTTAGCCCCGCTCCGATACCCGTTATCGTGGTGCGGTATGCCTCCATCCGGATGACCGGATTGGCGGCGAAAAACTCTCACTAGGACCCGGAGAGAGCAATGCCTCCCAAGAAGAAGAAGGTCACGGGGCTTATCAAGCTCCAGATCAAGGCCGGTGCGGCCAACCCGGCTCCGCCGGTCGGCCCCGCGCTCGGTCAGCACGGCGTCAACATCATGGAGTTCTGCAAGGCCTACAACGCCGCGACCGAGTCGCAGCGTGGCATGGTCGTGCCGGTGGAGATCACGGTCTACGACGACCGCTCCTTCACCTTCATCACCAAGACTCCGCCGGCCGCGCGCCTCATCCTGAAGGCCGCGGGCATCGAGAAGGGCTCCGGCGAGCCCCACAAGACCAAGGTCGCCAAGCTCACCGGCGCCCAGGTCCGCGAGATCGCCGAGCTGAAGATGCCCGACCTCAACGCCAACGACGTCGACGCCGCGATGAAGATCATCGCCGGCACCGCGCGTTCGATGGGCGTCACGGTCGAAGGCTGATCCAGCCACCCCCCAGCACCACCAGTGGTAGGGCCAAGCGCTGGTCCGCACCACGACTCCATGCCTGAAGCCGAAAAACAGGAGCAGAAGTGAAGCGCAGCAAGACTCTCCGCGCTGCGGACGCCAAGGTCGACCGGGAGAAGCAGTACGCCCCGCTCGAGGCCGTCCGTCTCGCCAAGGAGACCTCCGCGACCAAGTTCGACAGCACCGTCGAGGTCGCCTTCCGCCTGGGTGTCGACCCGCGCAAGGCCGACCAGATGGTCCGTGGCACCGTGAACCTCCCGCACGGCACCGGCAAGACCGCCCGGGTCCTGGTCTTCGCGACCGGTGACCGTGCAGCGGCCGCGGAAGCCGCCGGCGCCGACATCGTCGGCGATGACGAGCTGATCAACGAGATCGCCAAGGGCAACCGCCTGAACGAGTTCGACGCGGTTGTCGCCACTCCGGACCTCATGGGCAAGGTCGGCCGCCTCGGCCGCGTGCTCGGTCCCCGTGGCCTGATGCCGAACCCGAAGACCGGCACCGTCACCATGGACGTTGCCAAGGCTGTCACCGAGATCAAGGGTGGCAAGATCGAGTTCCGTGTCGACAAGCACTCGAACCTGCACTTCATCATCGGCAAGGTCTCCTTCTCCGATGAGCAGCTGGTCGAGAACTACGGTGCGGCCCTGGACGAGATCCTTCGTCTGAAGCCGTCCGCCGCGAAGGGCCGCTACATCAAGAAGGCCGCCCTGAGCACCACGATGGGCCCCGGCATCCAGCTGGACTCGAACCGCACCCGGAACCTCCTCGTCGAGGAAGACCCGGCCGCTGTCTGAGCTCCGCTGAGCCCCCGGCTCACCTGAGTGGCTGAAACGGGCCCCTCGCCCCCTTCACAGGGCGGCGAGGGGCCCGTTTTCCGTGTTCCGGGCCCCATGTCCCGGACAGGGCGCCAACCGGCGTGTGGCGGCCCGGCGGGGCCGGTCGGCCCCGGGGTTCCGCCGGGCGCTCCCGAGGCGATTTGCCTTGGCTCGGCCGGTTCACGTACTCTTCCGGAGAAGCCAAAGACCGCTGGTCGTTGTCGTGCCCGTAAGGGTGCGGCGGCCGAAGGATCCGCCAATTGCGGACGTCCTGCGCAGGTGACCTTGGAATGTTCCCAGAACTCGTTCTGGTTGAGCTACGCCCTGGCGCCTGCGCCGGGGCGTTTCGTATGTCAGCCCCTTCTGAGCGGTCCTCATCACCCGGAAGGAGGCGAACGCACTATGCCGACGCCCAACAAGGCTGCCGCGGTAGCCGAGCTCAAGGACGCGTTCCAGAGCTCGAACGCCGCCGTGCTGACCGAGTACCGGGGTCTCACCGTCGCGCAGCTCAAGACGCTGCGTCGCTCTCTCGGTGAGAACGCCCAGTACGCCGTGGTGAAGAACACGCTGACCAAGATTGCGGCCAACCAGGCCGGGATCACCGCGCTGGACGAGCACTTCGCTGGTCCGACCGCGGTCGCCTTCATCACCGGTGACCCGGTGGAGTCGGCGAAGAGCCTGCGTGACTTCGCCAAGGACAACCCGAACCTCATCATCAAGGCGGGTGTCCTTGATGGTAAGGCGCTCACCGCCGATGAGATCAAGAAGCTTGCGGACCTCGAGTCCCGCGAGGTTCTGCTCAGCAAGCTGGCCGGCGCGTTCAAGGGCAAGCAGTCTCAGGCTGCCTCGCTCTTCCAGGCGCTGCCGTCGAAGTTCGTCCGCACCGCGGAAGCGCTTCGCGTCAAGCTCGCCGAGCAGGGCGGTGCCGAGTAATTCGGCTCGCGCATTGATCCACGCCGCCTAGTGCGTGGGTCGTAGCGGGCCGTTACGCCCGCCTCTATATACATCCGGCACCTGCCGAATTAGTGGAAGGATCGCCCATCATGGCGAAGCTCTCTCAGGACGACCTCCTCGCCCAGTTCGAGGAGATGACCCTCATCGAGCTCTCCGAGTTCGTGAAGGCGTTCGAGGACAAGTTCGACGTCACCGCCGCCGCGGCCGTCGCCGTTGCCGGTCCGGGTGCCCCGGTTGCCGCTGAGGCCGCCGAGGAGCAGGACGAGTTCGACGTCATCCTCACCGGTGCCGGCGACAAGAAGATCCAGGTCATCAAGGTCGTGCGTGAGCTGACCTCCCTGGGCCTCAAGGAGGCCAAGGACCTCGTGGACGGCGCCCCGAAGCCCGTCCTCGAGAAGGTCACCAAGGAGGCCGCTGACAAGGCCGCCGAGTCCCTCAAGGGTGCCGGCGCGGCTGTCGAGGTCAAGTAACACCTCTGAGGCCCTCCTGGGGCCTCGACCAAGGGCGATCACCCGTAAGGGTGGTCGCCCTTTGGCGTACCCGCAGTGCCTGACTTGCCCTGGTCTCGTTGGGGAGTAGGGTGATCATCGTTGCCCCGAAGCCGGGTCCGGAGCTGATCCGCACGGAGCAGGGGGCCTTGACGAACGGCACGCGGCGCGCAATTCTCAGTCCCGTTGTGGGATCGATCGGCCCCGTGCAGGACCGGTCCGAGATCCGCGGCACGGATCGAAGATCCGAGGCATGGATCGACTACGAAGAGGGCAGTACTGATACGCGCTCTGTGTGCGAGAGCCACGAGAGCCGCGTGTTGGACGCAGGGTCGCAGGGTTGGTTTAAACGACATGGGGAAGGCCTGTTGCCGGTTTCCGGAAACCTGGTCTGGACATCAGTGAGCCAAGTGGCTACACTGACCCTTTGCGCTGCCTGTTAGCTGCCCCCTGCCCGTCGCCAGGGGCATGCCCACGCTCGAGCACACTTGATCGATACGCCCTGACCAGGTCTTTTCGACCGAATCAGGCGGGCCGTCTTCTGTGTCAGCTGGGACCGGTACGCGCGTAGTGAGTCCGAGCCCTCGGAAGGACCCCCTCTTGGCCGCCTCGCGCAACGCCTCGACCAATACGAACACCGGTGCCAGCACCGCCCCGCTGCGCATCTCCTTTGCAAAGATCAAGGAGCCCCTCGAGGTTCCGAACCTCCTGGCGCTGCAGACCGAGAGCTTTGACTGGCTGCTCGGGAACGCCGCCTGGAAGTCTCGCGTCGAGTCGGCGCTTGAGAGTGGACAGGACGTCCCCACCAAGTCCGGTCTGGAAGAGATCTTCGAGGAGATCTCGCCGATCGAGGACTTCTCCGGGTCGATGTCGCTGACCTTCCGCGACCACCGTTTCGAGCCGGCGAAGAACTCTGTCGACGAGTGCAAGGACCGCGACTTCACGTTCGCGGCGCCGCTGTTCGTCACCGCCGAGTTCACGAACAACGAGACCGGAGAGATCAAGTCTCAGACGGTCTTCATGGGCGACTTCCCGCTCATGACCAACAAGGGCACCTTCGTCATCAACGGCACCGAGCGTGTCGTGGTGTCGCAGCTCGTCCGTTCCCCCGGTGTCTACTTCGACTCCTCCATCGACAAGACGTCCGACAAGGACATCTTCGCCGCCAAGATCATCCCGTCCCGGGGTGCCTGGCTCGAGATGGAGATCGACAAGCGCGACATGGTCGGTGTCCGCATCGACCGCAAGCGCAAGCAGTCCGTCACCGTCCTCCTGAAGGCTCTCGGCTGGACCACCGAGCAGATCCTCGAGGAGTTCGGCGAGTACGAGTCCATGCGCGCCACCCTGGAGAAGGACCACACCCAGGGTCAGGACGACGCGCTGCTCGACATCTACCGCAAGCTGCGTCCGGGCGAACCGCCGACCCGCGAGGCCGCTCAGACGCTGCTCGAGAACCTCTACTTCAACCCGAAGCGCTACGACCTCGCGAAGGTCGGCCGCTACAAGGTGAACAAGAAGCTCGGCGCCGACGAGCCGCTGGACGCCGGTGTGCTCACCACCGACGACATCATCGCGACGATCAAGTACCTCGTGAAGCTTCACGCGGGCGAGACCGACACGACCGGTGAGTCGGGCCGTTCGATCGTCGTCGAGACCGACGACATCGACCACTTCGGCAACCGTCGTCTGCGCAACGTCGGCGAGCTCATCCAGAACCAGGTCCGCACGGGTCTGGCTCGTATGGAGCGCGTCGTCCGCGAGCGGATGACCACGCAGGACGTCGAGGCGATCACGCCGCAGACCCTGATCAACATCCGGCCGGTCGTCGCCTCCATCAAGGAGTTCTTCGGCACCAGCCAGCTGTCGCAGTTCATGGACCAGAACAACCCGCTGTCGGGTCTGACGCACAAGCGTCGTCTCTCGGCTCTGGGTCCCGGTGGTCTGTCCCGTGAGCGGGCCGGCTTCGAGGTCCGTGACGTGCACCCGTCGCACTACGGCCGCATGTGCCCGATCGAGACCCCTGAAGGCCCGAACATCGGTCTGATCGGCTCGCTCGCCTCCTACGGTCGCGTCAACGCGTTCGGTTTCGTGGAGACCCCGTACCGCAAGGTCGTCGAGGGCGTCGTCACCGACGAGGTCGACTACCTGACCGCGGACGAGGAAGACCGCTTCGTCATCGCCCAGGCCAACGCCGGCCTGTCCGAGGACATGCGCTTCACCGAGAACCGCGTGCTGGTGCGTCGTCGTGGCGGCGAGATCGACTACATCGCCGGCGACGACGTCGACTACATGGACGTCTCCCCGCGCCAGATGGTGTCCGTCGCGACCGCGATGATCCCCTTCCTCGAGCACGACGACGCCAACCGTGCCCTCATGGGCGCGAACATGATGCGCCAGGCCGTTCCGCTCATCAAGGCGGAGGCCCCGCTCGTCGGCACCGGCATGGAGTACCGCTGTGCGGTCGACGCCGGCGACTCGATCAAGGCGGAGAAGGACGGTGTCGTCCAGGAGGTCTCGGCCGACTACATCACCGTCGCCAACGACGACGGCACGTACACCACGTACCGCGTCGCCAAGTTCTCCCGCTCGAACCAGGGCACCTCGGTCAACCAGAAGGTCATCGTCAACGAGGGTGACCGGATCGTCGAGGCCCAGGTCCTCGCCGACGGCCCGGCCACCGAAGAGGGCGAAATGGCCCTCGGCAAGAACCTGCTCGTCGCGTTCATGCCGTGGGAAGGCCACAACTACGAGGACGCGATCATCCTGTCGCAGCGCCTCGTGCAGGACGACGTCCTCTCCTCGATCCACATCGAGGAGCACGAGGTCGACGCCCGTGACACCAAGCTGGGCCCCGAGGAGATCACCCGGGACATCCCGAACGTCTCCGAGGAGGTCCTCGCCGACCTCGACGAGCGCGGCATCATCCGCATCGGTGCGGACGTCGTCGCCGGCGACATCCTCGTCGGCAAGGTCACGCCCAAGGGTGAGACCGAGCTGACGCCGGAGGAGCGCCTGCTCCGCGCGATCTTCGGTGAGAAGGCCCGCGAGGTGCGTGACACCTCGCTCAAGGTTCCTCACGGTGAGATCGGCAAGGTCATCGGTGTCCGCGTCTTCGACCGCGAGGAGGGCGACGAGCTTCCCCCGGGCGTGAACCAGCTGGTCCGCGTCTACGTCGCCCAGAAGCGCAAGATCACCGACGGTGACAAGCTCGCCGGCCGCCACGGCAACAAGGGTGTCATCTCCAAGATCCTTCCGATCGAGGACATGCCCTTCCTTGAGGACGGCACGCCGGTCGACATCATCCTGAACCCGCTGGGTGTCCCGTCCCGAATGAACCCGGGACAGGTCCTGGAGATCCACCTCGGCTGGCTCGCCAGCCGCGGCTGGGACGTCTCCGGCCTCGGCGAGGAGTGGGCCGAGCGTCTGAAGGTCATCGGCGCCGACCGCGTCGAGCCCGGCACCAATGTCGCCACCCCCGTGTTCGACGGTGCCCGCGAGGACGAGCTCGCCGGCCTCTTCGAGCACACGATCCCGAACCGCGACGGGGACCGCCTGGTCCTCCCGTCCGGCAAGGCGCGTCTGTTCGACGGCCGCTCCGGTGAGCCGTTCCCCGACCCGGTCTCCATCGGGTACATGTACATCCTCAAGCTCCACCACCTGGTCGACGACAAGCTCCACGCGCGGTCGACCGGTCCGTACTCGATGATCACGCAGCAGCCGCTGGGTGGTAAGGCGCAGTTCGGTGGCCAGCGCTTCGGTGAGATGGAGGTGTGGGCGCTCGAGGCTTATGGCGCCGCTTACGCCCTCCAGGAGCTGTTGACCATCAAGTCCGACGACGTCACCGGCCGCGTGAAGGTCTACGAGGCCATCGTCAAGGGCGAGAACATCCCCGAGCCGGGCATTCCCGAGTCCTTCAAGGTGCTCATCAAGGAAATGCAGTCGCTCTGCCTCAACGTGGAGGTGCTGTCCTCGGACGGCATGTCCATCGAGATGCGCGACACCGACGAGGACGTCTTCCGCGCGGCGGAGGAGCTCGGTATCGACCTGTCCCGGCGTGAGCCGAGCAGCGTCGAAGAGGTCTGACGGGCCTGACGGGGGGCTCGCTCAAGAGCCCCCCGTCATCCCCGGGACCGTTCAGACCATGATTGAGACTCGACCCCGAAAGAGGGATTGACGCACAGTGCTCGACGTCAACTTCTTCGACGAGCTGCGGATCGGCCTTGCCACCGCGGACGACATCCGAACCTGGTCCCACGGCGAGGTCAAGAAGCCGGAGACCATCAACTACCGCACCCTCAAGCCCGAGAAGGACGGACTCTTCTGCGAGAAGATCTTCGGTCCGACCCGGGACTGGGAGTGCTACTGCGGCAAGTACAAGCGTGTCCGCTTCAAGGGCATCATCTGTGAGCGCTGTGGCGTCGAGGTCACGCGCGCCAAGGTGCGTCGTGAGCGGATGGGCCACATCGAGCTTGCCGCTCCCGTCACCCACATCTGGTACTTCAAGGGCGTCCCGTCGCGCCTGGGCTACCTGCTGGACCTCGCGCCGAAGGACCTCGAAAAGGTCATCTACTTCGCCGCGTACATGATCACGTTCGTGGACGACGAGCGCCGCACCCGCGACCTCCCGTCGCTGGAGGCCCACGTCTCCGTCGAGCGCCAGCAGATCGAGAACCGCCGTGACGCGGACCTCGAAGGCCGTGCCAAGAAGCTCGAGACCGACCTGGCCGAGCTCGAGGCCGAGGGTGCCAAGGCCGACGTGCGCCGCAAGGTGCGCGAGGGTGCCGAGCGCGAGATGAAGCAGCTCCGTGACCGCGCCCAGCGCGAGATCGACCGCCTCGACGAGGTGTGGGCGCGCTTCAAGAACCTCAAGGTCCAGGACCTCGAGGGCGACGAGCTGCTCTACCGCGAGCTGCGCGACCGCTTCGGCACGTACTTCGACGGTTGCATGGGTGCCGCGGCGCTGCAGAAGCGCCTGGAGTCCTTCGACCTCGACGAAGAGGCCGAGCGCCTCCGCGAGATCATCCGTACCGGCAAGGGCCAGAAGAAGACCCGTGCGCTCAAGCGCCTCAAGGTCGTCTCCGCGTTCCTGCAGACCAGCAACAAGCCCAAGGGCATGGTTCTGGACTGCGTGCCGGTCATCCCGCCGGACCTTCGTCCGATGGTGCAGCTGGACGGTGGCCGCTTCGCGACCTCCGACCTGAACGACCTGTACCGCCGCGTGATCAACCGCAACAACCGCCTGAAGCGCCTTCTCGACCTCGGTGCCCCCGAGATCATCGTGAACAACGAGAAGCGCATGCTCCAGGAGGCCGTGGACGCCCTCTTCGACAACGGTCGTCGTGGTCGTCCGGTGACCGGTCCCGGCAACCGTCCGCTGAAGTCCCTGAGCGACATGCTCAAGGGCAAGCAGGGTCGATTCCGTCAGAACCTCCTCGGCAAGCGCGTGGACTACTCCGCGCGTTCCGTGATCGTCGTCGGTCCGCAGCTGAAGCTGCACCAGTGTGGTCTGCCCAAGGCCATGGCGCTGGAGCTCTTCAAGCCGTTCGTGATGAAGCGCCTGGTCGACCTGAACCACGCGCAGAACATCAAGTCGGCGAAGCGCATGGTCGAGCGCGGCCGCACGGTCGTGTACGACGTGCTCGAAGAGGTCATCGCCGAGCACCCGGTTCTGTTGAACCGTGCGCCCACGCTGCACCGCCTCGGCATCCAGGCCTTCGAGCCCCAGCTGGTCGAAGGCAAGGCCATCCAGATCCACCCGCTCGTCTGCACCGCGTTCAACGCGGACTTCGACGGTGACCAGATGGCCGTGCACCTGCCGCTCTCCGCGGAGGCGCAGGCCGAGGCCCGCATCCTGATGCTGTCCTCGAACAACATCCTCAAGCCGGCCGACGGCCGTCCGGTCACGATGCCGACCCAGGACATGGTCCTCGGTCTGTTCTTCCTGACCACCGACGGTGAGCTCCGTGACACCAAGGGCGAGGGCCGCGCGTTCGGCTCCACGGCCGAGGCGACCATGGCGTTCGACAACGGCGAGCTCGCGCTGCAGTCGTCCGTCGACATCCGCTTCCCGGTGGGCACCATCCCGCCGCGCGGCTGGGTGGCGCCGGTCGCCGAAGAGGGCGAGCAGGAGTTCCAGCCGGGCGACAGCTTCCGTCTGAAGACCTCGCTGGGCCGCGCGCTCTTCAACGAGCTGCTGCCCGAGGACTACCCGTTCGTCGACTACTCGGTGGGCAAGAAGCAGCTCTCCGAGATCGTCAACGACCTGGCGGAGCGCTACCCCAAGGTCATCGTGGCGGCGACGCTCGACAACCTGAAGGCGGCCGGCTTCCACTGGGCGACCCGTTCGGGCGTCACCGTGGCCATCTCCGACGTCGTCGTGCCCGAGGCCAAGAAGGCCATCGTCGCGGGCTACGAGGCGATGGACGAGAAGGTCCAGAAGCAGTACGAGCGCGGTCTGATCACCAAGGACGAGCGCACGCAGGAGCTCATCGCGATCTGGACCAAGGCGACCAACGAGGTTGCCGAGGCGATGAACGCGAACTTCCCCAAGACGAACCCCATCTTCATGATGGTTGACTCGGGTGCCCGAGGAAACATGATGCAGATGCGACAGATCGCCGGTATGCGTGGTCTGGTGTCGAACGCGAAGAACGAGACCATCCCGCGTCCGATCAAGGCGTCCTTCCGTGAGGGCCTCACCGTTCTGGAGTACTTCATCTCCACGCACGGTGCCCGTAAGGGTCTGGCGGACACCGCCCTGCGTACCGCCGACTCGGGTTACCTGACCCGTCGTCTGGTGGACGTCTCGCAGGACGTGATCATCCGCGAGGAGGACTGCGGCACCGAGCGCGGCCTGAAGCTGAAGATCGCCGTTCGCGGCGAGGACGGCGTGCTGCGCAAGGCCGAGGACGTCGAGACGTCCGTCTACGCCCGCATGCTGGCCGAGGACGTCGTCATCGACGGCAAGGTCATCGCGCCGGCCAACGTCGACCTCGGTGACGTCCTGATCGACGCCCTGGTCGCCAACAGCGTCGAGGAGGTCAAGACCCGCTCGGTCCTGACCTGTGAGTCCGCGGTCGGCACCTGTGCCTTCTGCTACGGACGCTCGCTCGCCACCGGCAAGCTGGTCGACATCGGTGAGGCGGTCGGCATCATCGCCGCCCAGTCCATCGGTGAGCCCGGCACCCAGCTGACGATGCGTACCTTCCACACCGGTGGTGTGGCCGGTGACGACATCACGCAGGGTCTGCCGCGTGTCGTCGAGCTCTTCGAGGCCCGTACGCCGAAGGGTGTCGCCCCGATCTCCGAGGCCGCCGGCCGCGTGCGGATCGAGGAGACCGAGAAGACGAAGAAGATCGTCATCACGCCCGACGACGGCAGCGACGAGACGGCGTTCCCGATCTCGAAGCGCGCCAAGGTCATCGTGCACGAGGGCGACCACGTCGAGGTGGGCCAGAAGCTCACCGCGGGTGCCACCAACCCGCACGACGTGCTGCGCATCCTCGGCCAGCGTGCCGTCCAGGTCCACCTGGTCGGCGAAGTCCAGAAGGTCTACAACTCGCAGGGCGTGTCGATCCACGACAAGCACATCGAGATCATCATCCGGCAGATGCTCCGCCGCGTGACGATCATCGAGTCCGGCGACGCGGAGCTCCTGCCGGGCGAGCTCGTCGAGCGCTCGAAGTTCGAGACCGAGAACCGTCGTGTGGTCACCGAGGGCGGTCACCCCGCCTCCGGCCGTCCGCAGCTGATGGGTATCACCAAGGCCTCGCTGGCGACGGAATCCTGGCTGTCGGCCGCCTCCTTCCAGGAGACGACCCGAGTCCTGACGGATGCGGCGATCAACGCCAAGTCCGACAGCCTCATCGGCCTCAAGGAGAACGTCATCATCGGTAAGCTCATCCCGGCCGGTACGGGCCTCGCCCGCTACCGCAACATCCGGGTCGAGCCCACCGAGGAAGCGAAGGCCGCGATGTACTCGGCCGTCGGCTACGACGACATCGACTACTCGCCCTTCGGCACCGGCTCCGGCCAGGCTGTCCCGCTGGAGGACTACGACTACGGCCCGTACAACGGCTGACAGCTCGTATGAAGGAAGCCCCCCGTTGCTCCGTGAGGAGAGGCGGGGGGCTTCTTCGTGTTCCGGCCCCGGCGGGATGCCCCGGGGCCCTGGGCGGCACCGTCAGGCGCGCCGCCGGCGGCGGTGGGTGGTGAGGGTGACCGATGCGAGGGTCAGGAGGGCCAGGGCGGCCGCGGCGAGGCCGGGGGTGAGGCCCTTGGGGGTGAAGGTGCAGGAGACCTTGTCGGTGCCCGCGGGGAGGTCCACCGAGACCAGGCCGTGGAAGCTCTTCACCGGGGCCGTGCACTGCCAGCCCGGGACGGCCGTCATCGCGAAGACGGCCGTGCCCGTGGCGCCCTTCGGGAGGGTGGCCCCGATGGAGTGGCCGCCCGCGGTGACCTCCGTGGCACCGGTGGACTTCAGCGAGGTGATCGCCCTGTCCAGGGCGGCGCGGTCGAGGCAGCCGACGGGGTGTTCGCCGGCCGTCGCGTCCTCGGTCCGGGTACGGACCGACACCGCCACCCTGCCGTCCGCGGGGACCTCGCCCAGCCTGATCACCCCGGTCATCCGGTCCTCCAGGGGGCGGGACGTGCCGGCGTGGGTGAGGGTGCCGTAGATCTGCGGGGAGTACCAGTACGCCTCGGAGCCCGGGGTGCACCGGGCCTCGTACGTCTGCTCCGTGGCCGTGCCCCCGCGGGTGACCTGCGGGACCTGGTGGACGGTGGCGCCGAGGACGTTCTCCTGCCGGGCGTAGACGCTGTCCGCCGGGTTGGGAGAGGTGTAGGGCCCGGTGCGGAGCGTCACCAGGGGAGGGGCCGCGAAGCGCGTGGACGTCCAGCTGCCCGGATCGGCCCCCGGGCGGACCCGGGCGCCGATCGAGAAGATCGCGTCGAGCACCGGGTCGTCGGCGCCGAAGAAGGTCCGGCCGTCGTTCTTGAAGCCGTAGCCGAGGGGCTCCAGGGCCTGGTAGGTGGCCTCCGGCAGGTAGCTGCTGTAGTACTGCGGACCTTCCGCGCGCAGGGCGAGGGCGTCGTTGTACGAGCTCTGCGGCGCGCCGGAGTCGGTCCGGTACGCGGGCCAGCCGTCCACCTGGCGGACGGCGTCGAAGTGCGCGTCGATCGAGCGGTTCGAGGTGGCGACCGGCTTCGCCCAGCGTTCGCGGCTGCGGCGGGAGTCCGCACCGGCGGCCGCCACCGTGGACTCCGCGAAGACCACGCCGACCATGAGGACCGCGGCCACCGGGATCAGGTACCGCCGCTTCTCGCCCAGGGCGAGGAGGACGAGGGCCAGTACGGATACGGCTCCGCCCACCAGCACCGCCGGCCAGGTCCAGCCGCCGAAGTCGTCGGCGCGGCGCAGCACGAAGGTGGCCGCCACCAGCAGGGCGGCCGTCAGCGCCACGTGCAGCGGGCGCGGGCGGTGGGCCAGGGCCAGCCAGGCCAGGACCACCACCATGCCGCTGAAGACGAAGGCCTCGCGGTACGGGTTGCCGTTCGGCACCGCCAGCCCGTGCCACGCGTACTGGGTCGGCGGGAACTGGAACGAGGCGACGACGAGCAGGGTCGCCGCCGCCCACACCAGGCGGGTCCGGCGGGCGATGGCGGCGTTGAACAGGAACGATCCGGCGAGGATCAGGCCCAGCGAGGCCACGTACAGCCTGGGGCGGCCGCCCCACAGGTGCGTGGCGGGGAGCATCCCGGCGAGGAACAGCTCGATCCGTACGGGCTCGAAGGCCCCGGCCTGGGTGGGCTGGGCGGAGCCGCTGGAGAGGAACGACGGCAGCAGGAGCGGGAGGGTCAGCAGGATGCCCGTCCCGGCGGCCGCCCCGGCCCGCCACACGGCGCGCAGCCGCTGCCGGCCGGTCATGTCCCGGGTGATCAGGCGGATGGCGAGCAGTACGCAGGCGGCCATCGTGGCCATCATCGCGGTGTAGAAGTTTCCGAACCAGGCGAGCGCGACGAACAGCGCCGCGCCCGTCCAGCGGCGCTCCTCCAGGCACCACTCGACGGCGATGCCGAGCAGCGGAAGGGCGACAAGGCCCCACAGCCACATCGGGATGTACGAGGCGTCGCTGAGCGCCCAGCCGCAGAGCCCGTAGCAGGCGCCGAGCACCCCGCGCTGCCACCACGGGCCTGGGTGGAGCTTGCCGAGGTAGACCGTCATGACGGCGGCGGCGGTGCCCATGGTGATCGGGCTGATCGCGAAGACGGCGAGGTCGACGTGGTCGCGCGGGACCAGGACGGCCAGCCAGGAGAACGGGTTGCCGAGGTACGTGTAGTAGTCGGACAGGAACTGCTGGCCGAAGCCTCCGCGCCAGGTGAAGAGCACGTCACCGGCGGACTGTCCGTGGGCCAGGTCCCACAGGGCGCGGTGGAAGGGCACGTACTGGTTGGCCTGGTCGTTGATGGCCCGGCCGGTGTTGCCGAAGGGGTAGGTGCCGCGGGCGGCCCAGGCCGAGCAGAACGCGGCCGAGGTGATCAGGAACGCGAGCAGGGGCCCGTACAGGCGGCCGCGCAGACGGGCGGGCACGCGGACGAGCCGCAGGGGCCCGCGGCGGGGAGACGGTAGGGCCGGACGGTCCGTCGCCGTCGTCTCCGAGGTGACCGTCCGCAATGTCCCGCTCCCTGAGTGCTCGTGGATGCCCGTGGACGCCTGTGGACGCCTGTGCCGTTTCGGGACGAATCAAGTGAATCGCTGGGGCAGTTTAGTTCGCTGGGGCGGCCGCCCCGTCCCGCTCCGCTTAGCACGCCTTTACCACATGCGCGAGTCGGCAGGGCCACACCGCGGTCTCGCCCAAGCGGCACATGACCGGCGGCGATATCGCGCTCGCCCCGCGCGGGCCTTTGTTTTGACCGGATGGGATGCGGTAGGTACGCTCAGACCTTGTGCCTGGGGTGTGCCTGGGCTCCTGTGCGTGTCCATCAACCGCATGAGAGCCGGATCAGCCACCGCGATCCATGCGTTTCCGTGCTTGCGCGGAGTCCCGCCGGATCCGACACACCCGACCGCGTGGGTCGGCAAAGTTCCAGGTTAGCTTCACTACACGGCACACAGAAACCGGAGAAGTAGTGCCTACGATCCAGCAGCTGGTCCGTAAGGGCCGGCAGGACAAGGTCGAGAAGACGAAGACGCCCGCGCTTGAGGCTTCGCCCCAGCGCCGTGGCGTCTGCACGCGTGTGTTCACGACCACCCCGAAGAAGCCGAACTCGGCGCTCCGTAAGGTCGCGCGTGTGCGTCTGACCTCCGGCATCGAGGTCACCGCTTACATTCCGGGTGAGGGACACAACCTGCAGGAGCACTCGATCGTGCTCGTGCGTGGTGGCCGTGTGAAGGACCTGCCGGGTGTTCGTTACAAGATCATCCGCGGTGCGCTTGACACGCAGGCTGTCAAGAACCGCAAGCAGGCCCGCAGCCGCTACGGCGCCAAGAAGGAGAAGTAAGAATGCCTCGTAAGGGCCCCGCCCCGAAGCGCCCGGTCATCATCGACCCGGTCTACGCATCTCCTCTGGTGACGTCGCTCATCAACAAGATCCTCCTGAACGGCAAGCGCTCCACCGCCGAGCGCATCGTTTACGGCGCCATGGAAGGCCTCCGCGAGAAGACCGGCGCTGACCCGGTCATCACGCTGAAGCGCGCGCTCGAGAACGTCAAGCCGTCCCTCGAGGTCAAGTCCCGCCGTGTCGGTGGCGCCACGTACCAGGTGCCGATCGAGGTCAAGCCCGGTCGCGCCGCGACCCTCTCGCTGCGCTGGATCGTGGGTTACTCCCGCGCCCGTCGTGAGAAGACCATGACCGAGCGCCTCATGAACGAGCTCCTCGACGCCTCGAACGGCCTCGGTGCGGCCGTCAAGAAGCGTGAGGACACGCACAAGATGGCCGAGTCCAACAAGGCCTTCGCGCACTACCGCTGGTAGTCCCAACCCACATCGAGACCGAGAGAAGACTGAGCCGATATGGCTACCACTTCGCTTGACCTGGCCAAGGTGCGCAACATCGGCATCATGGCTCACATCGACGCGGGCAAGACGACCACCACCGAGCGCATCCTGTTCTACACCGGTGTGTCTTACAAGATCGGTGAAGTCCACGACGGCGCTGCCACGATGGACTGGATGGAGCAGGAGCAGGAGCGCGGCATCACGATCACGTCTGCCGCGACGACCTGCCACTGGCCGCTCGAGGACGTCGACCACACCATCAACATCATCGACACCCCGGGTCACGTGGACTTCACGGTCGAGGTGGAGCGTTCGCTCCGCGTCCTCGACGGTGCCGTCACCGTGTTCGACGGTGTCGCGGGTGTGGAGCCGCAGTCGGAGACGGTGTGGCGTCAGGCCGACCGTTACGGCGTGCCGCGCATCTGCTTCGTGAACAAGCTCGACCGCACCGGCGCCGAGTTCCACCGCTGCGTCGACATGATCAAGGACCGCCTCGGTGCGGTTCCGATCGTCATGCAGCTCCCCATCGGTGCCGAGGCCGACTTCCAGGGTGTCGTCGACCTCGTCACGATGAAGGCGTTCGTCTGGTCCGCCGAGGCGACCAAGGGCGAGATGTACGACATCGTCGACATCCCGGCCACGCACGCCGAGGCCGCTGAAGAGTGGCGCGGCAAGCTGGTCGAGACCGTCGCCGAGAACGACGACGAGATCATGGAGCTCTTCCTGAACGGCGACGAGCCGTCCGTGGAGCAGCTGCACGCCGCCGTCCGTCGCATCATCCTCGGCTCCGGCAAGGGCAAGGGCGAGCCCACGATCACCGCGGTGTTCTGTGGCACGGCGTTCAAGAACAAGGGCGTTCAGCCCCTGCTCGACGCTGTCATCCGCTACCTCCCGTCGCCGCTGGACATCGAGGCCATCGAGGGCCACGACGTCCGTGACGCCGAGACCGTCGTGAAGCGCAAGCCGTCCGACGAGGAGCCGCTCGCGGCGCTGGCGTTCAAGATCATGCGCGACCCGCACCTCGGGAAGCTCACCTTCGTCCGGGTTTACTCGGGCCGCCTGGAGGCCGGCACCTCGGTGCTGAACTCCGTCAAGGGCAAGAAGGAGCGCATCGGCAAGATCTACCGCATGCACGCGAACAAGCGTGAAGAGATCGCCGCGGTGGGCGCCGGTGACATCGTCGCCGTCATGGGCCTGAAGCAGACCACCACCGGTGAGACGCTGTGTGACGACAAGGCACCCGTGATCCTGGAGTCCATGGACTTCCCGGCTCCGGTCATCCAGGTCGCCATCGAGCCCAAGTCCAAGGGTGACCAGGAGAAGCTGGGTGTCGCCATCCAGAGTCTCGCGGAGGAGGACCCCTCCTTCCACGTTCACTCGGACGAGGAGACCGGCCAGACCATCCTCGGCGGTATGGGCGAGCTGCACCTCGAGGTGCTGGTCGACCGTATGAAGCGCGAGTTCAAGGTCGAGGCCAACGTCGGCAAGCCGCAGGTCGCGTACCGCGAGACGATCCGCAAGACCGTCGAGCGTCACGACTACACCCACAAGAAGCAGACCGGTGGTACCGGTCAGTTCGCCAAGGTGCAGATCGCGATCGAGCCGATCACGGACGCCGATGGTCCGGCGTACGAGTTCGTGAACAAGGTCACCGGTGGCCGCATCCCGAGGGAGTACATCCCCTCGGTCGACGCCGGTGCGCAGGAGGCCATGCAGTTCGGCATCCTGGCCGGCTACGAGATGACCGGCGTCCGCGTCATTCTTCTCGACGGTGGCTACCACGAGGTCGACTCCTCGGAGCTCGCCTTCAAGATCGCCGGTTCGCAGGCCTTCAAGGAGGCCGCGCGCAAGGCTTCCCCCGTGCTGCTCGAGCCGATGATGTCCGTTGAGGTCACCACGCCCGAGGAGTCCATGGGCGACGTCATCGGTGACATCAACTCCCGCCGTGGCCAGATCCAGGCCATGGAGGAGCGTCACGGAGCGCGTCTCGTGAAGGGCCTCGTGCCGCTTTCGGAGATGTTCGGCTACGTCGGAGACCTCCGCAGCAAGACCTCGGGTCGCGCCAGCTACTCGATGCAGTTCGACTCCTACGCCGAGGTTCCCCGGAACGTCGCCGAGGAGATCATCGCGAAGGCCAAGGGCGAGTAACTCTTCCGAGTACACGCTTTAGGCTTGTCACCGGAGCCTCTGGGGCAACAGGAGTAACCCTCCGTTGCCCCGGAGGGACCGGCTTTCCAGCAAAGATCACCTGGCGCCGATGAGTAAGGCGTACAGAACCACTCTCCAGGAGGACCCCGTGGCGAAGGCGAAGTTCGAGCGGACTAAGCCGCACGTCAACATCGGCACCATCGGTCACATTGACCACGGTAAGACGACCCTCACGGCCGCCATTACCAAGGTGCTGCACGACGCGTACCCGGACCTGAACGAGGCCTCGGCCTTCGACCAGATCGACAAGGCTCCTGAGGAGCGCCAGCGCGGTATCACCATCTCCATCGCGCACGTCGAGTACCAGACCGAGGCGCGTCACTACGCCCACGTCGACTGCCCGGGTCACGCTGACTACATCAAGAACATGATCACCGGTGCCGCGCAGATGGACGGCGCCATCCTCGTGGTCGCCGCCACCGACGGCCCGATGCCGCAGACCAAGGAGCACGTGCTCCTGGCCCGCCAGGTCGGCGTTCCGTACATCGTCGTCGCCCTGAACAAGGCCGACATGGTGGACGACGAGGAGATCCTGGAGCTCGTCGAGCTCGAGGTCCGTGAGCTGCTCTCCGAGTACGAGTTCCCGGGCGACGACCTGCCGGTCGTCCGCGTCTCCGCGCTGAAGGCGCTCGAGGGCGACAAGGAGTGGGGCGAGAAGCTCCTCGGCCTCATGGCCGCCGTCGACGAGGCCATCCCGACCCCGCCGCGTGACACCGAGAAGCCGTTCCTCATGCCCGTCGAGGACGTCTTCACGATCACCGGTCGCGGTACGGTCGTCACCGGCCGTATCGAGCGTGGTGTCCTGAAGGTCAACGAGACCGTCGACATCATCGGCATCAAGGAAGCCAAGACCACCACCACGGTCACCGGCATCGAGATGTTCCGCAAGCTGCTCGACGAGGGCCAGGCCGGTGAGAACGTCGGTCTGCTCCTCCGTGGCATCAAGCGCGAGGACGTCGAGCGCGGCCAGGTCATCATCAAGCCCGGTTCGGTCACGCCGCACACCGAGTTCGAGGCCCAGGCCTACATCCTGTCGAAGGACGAGGGTGGCCGTCACACCCCGTTCTTCAACAACTACCGCCCGCAGTTCTACTTCCGTACCACGGACGTCACGGGTGTCGTCACCCTGCCGGCCGGCACGGAGATGGTCATGCCGGGCGACAACACCGAGATGACGGTCGCGCTGATCCAGCCGGTCGCCATGGAGGAGGGCCTGAAGTTCGCCATCCGTGAGGGTGGTCGTACGGTCGGCGCCGGCCAGGTCATCAAGATCACGAAGTAATTCGTGCTCTGACCTGGTAGCTCGCGCGAGCGGGCACCATGTTTGACAGAAGGGCCCCTTCCCCACCGCTTCGGCGGCGGGGGAGGGGCCCTTCGTCGTACGGACGTGCGGTACGTGCGGCACGTGCGTACGGCATACGGAAGAGGGCCGCACCCCCGATCACGGGGTGCGGCCCTCTCTCGTGCCCTGCGGGGGAGCCGTCAGCCGGTCACGCGCAGGGACTCGGTGAACTCCTTGCAGGCGGCGTAGTCCGGCAGCAGGCCCGACCCGATCGCCTCGGCCAGCGTCGGCGCGGCCTCGTCGCGGGCGGACAGCAGCGGCACGTCCGCCGGCCACTCGATGCCCAGGTCCGCGTCGAGCGGGTGGACCGAGTGCTCGCCGGTCGGGTTGTACGTCTCCGAGCAGAGGTACGACAGCGTGGCGTCGTCGCTCAGCGCGCAGAATCCGTGGCCCAGGCCCTCGGGGATGTAGACAGCGCGGCGGTCCACGTCGTCCAGGCGGACACCCTCCCAGCGGCCGAAGGTCGGGGAGCCGACCCGCAGGTCCACGATGACGTCGAGCACGGCGCCGCGTACGCAGGACACGTACTTGGCCTGGCCGCGCGGCACGTCGGCGAAGTGGATGCCGCGGACCACGCCGCGCGAGGACACCGAGAGGTTCGCCTGCGCCAGGTTCAGCGGGTGGCCGACGACCTCGGACAGCTTGTCGAAGCGGTACCACTCGGTGAACAGGCCGCGCGGGTCGCCGTGCAGCTGCGGGGTGATCTCGTAGGCGCCCTCTATCGAGAGCTGGCGGAACTTCACCGGGAGGACTCCTCTTCGAGCAGAGCGATCAGGTAGTCGCCGTAACCGCTCTTGAGCAGCGGCTGGGCCAGTTCGCGCAGCTGCGCGGAGTCGATCAGGCCGGCCCGCCAGGCCGCCTCCTCGATGCAGCCGATCTTGAAGCCCTGGCGCTCCTCGATCACGCGGACGAACTCCGAGGCCTGGACCATGGAGACGAAGGTCCCCGTGTCCAGCCAGGCGGTGCCGCGGTCGAGGATGGTGACATTCAGCTCACCGGCCTGGAGGTACGCGTCGTTGACCGCGGTGATCTCCAGTTCGCCGCGCGCGCTGGGCTTCAGACCGCGGGCGATCTCCACGACGCGGTTGTCGTAGAAGTACAGACCCGGCACCGCGTAGCGGGACTTGGGCTTGACCGGCTTCTCCTCGATGGAGATGGCCTGGCCGTTCTCGTCGAACTCGACCACGCCGTACGCGGTCGGGTCGGCCACCGGATACGCGAAGACCCGGCCGCCCTTGGAGTCGGTGTGCTCCGCCAGGCGCGTGCCGAGGCCGCTGCCGTGGAAGATGTTGTCGCCGAGGATCAGGGCGACGGACTCGTCGCCGATGAAGTCGGCGCCGAGCACGAACGCCTGGGCGATGCCCTCGGGGCGCTCCTGGACCGCGTACTCCAGCCGGATGCCGAACTGGGAGCCGTCGCCGAGCAGTCGCTCGAACTGCGCACGGTCCTCCGGCGTGGTGATGACGAGAATCTCGCTGATTCCGGCCATGACCAGGGTGGAGAGCGGGTAGTAGATCATCGGCTTGTCGAAGACGGGGAGCAGCTGCTTCGAGACTGCCCGGGTCAGCGGCCAGAGTCGGGATCCGGTGCCACCGGCCAAGAGAATTCCACGCATGGGCCCAACCCTATGCGAGAGCGCGGAGGGCGCCGCGGCGCGGGCCGGGTGGATGGTGTACGAGCGGCTAGACTCTTCGTATTATGCGCATCCTTGTGACCGGCGGCGCCGGCTTCATCGGTTCAGAATTCGTCCGGCAGCAGCTCGGTGCAGACGCATCGGCCCAGATCACGGTCTTCGACAAGCTGACCTACTCGGGCGTCGAGGCGAACCTCGCGCCCGTCGCCGACCACCCCGGTTACAAGTTCGTCAAGGGCGACATCTGCGACGCCGAGGCCGTCGACCAGGTGATGCCCGGGCACGACGTGGTGGTGCACTTCGCCGCCGAGTCCCACGTGGACCGCTCGATCGCCGGTGCCGGCCCGTTCGTGATGACGAACGTCGTGGGCACGCAGGTACTCCTCGACGCCGCCCGCAAGCACGGCGTCGGCCGCTTCGTCCACATCTCCACCGACGAGGTGTACGGCTCGATCAGCGAGGGCTCCTGGACCGAGGAGTGGCCGCTGGTGCCGAACTCCCCGTACTCCGCCTCCAAGGCCTCGTCCGACCTGCTGGCCCTGGCCTACGCGCGGACGCACGGCATGGACGTCGTGGTCACGCGCTGCTCCAACAACTACGGGCACTACCAGTTCCCGGAGAAGGTCATCCCGCTGTTCGTCTCGAACCTGATGGACGGCAAGAAGGTCCCGCTGTACGGCAACGGCGGCAACGTGCGCGACTGGCTGCACGTCTCCGACCACTGCCGCGGCATCGACCTGGCCATGCGCAAGGGCCGCGCCGGCGAGGTCTACAACATCGGCGGCGGAACCGAGCTCACCAACAAGGAGCTCACCGGCGTACTGCTCGACGCGGCCGGGCTCGGCTGGGACATGGTCGAGCGGGTCGAGGACCGCAAGGGCCACGACCTCCGCTACTCCATCGACATCAGCAAGATCGGCTCGGAGCTCGGCTACGCCCCGCAGGTCACCTTCGAGGACGGCATCAAGGCCACCATCGACTGGTACCGCGAGAACCGCGCCTGGTGGGAGCCGCTGAAGGCGAAGGCGGCCCTGCAGAAGTGAGCGCGAACCCGCGAGCCGGACGCTGGCTCGTCACCGGCGCCGCCGGGATGCTCGGCCAGGACGTCCTGGCCGTCCTGAAGGACGCCGGGATCGAGGCCGTGGGCCTGCGCCGCGCCGACCTCGACATCACCGACCCGGCCGCGGTCCGCGCGGCGGTCGAGGGCGTCACCGTGGTCGTGAACTGCGCCGCGTGGACCGACGTCGACGGCGCCGAGACCGCCGAGGACGCCGCCGCCGCCGTCAACGGCACCGGTGTGCGCGTCCTCGCCGAGGCCTGCGCCGCCGCCCACGTACGCCTGCTGCACGTCTCCACCGACTACGTGCTCCCCGGCGACGCCACGGAGCCGTACCGCGAGGACGCCGAGACCGGGCCGCTCAACGCGTACGGGCGCTCCAAGCTGCTCGGCGAGCAGGCCGTCGCCGAACTGCTGCCGCAGGACGGCTACATCGTCCGGACCGCGTGGCTGTACGGCGAGCACGGTCCGAACTTCGTCGCCACCATGCTCAAGCTGGCCGCCCAGCGGGAGACCCTCGACGTCGTCGACGACCAGCACGGCCAGCCGACCTGGTCCTACGCGCTGGCCCGCCGGCTGGTCGAGCTCGGCCTGGCCGCGCTGAAGGGCTTGGCCATGGGCGGGGTCTACCACGGCACCGCGAGCGGCCGGACCACCTGGATGGGGCTGGCCCGCGAGACGTACCGGCTGAGCGGGCTCGACCCGGAGCGCATCCGGCCGACCACTTCCGCCGCGTTCGTACGCCCCGCCGCCCGCCCCGCGTTCAGCGTGCTCGGGCACGACGCCTGGGAGGAAGGGGCGGGCCTGGCCCCGCTCGCCGACTGGCGCGAGCAGCTCGCCCAGGCCCTGGCCACCCCCGCGTTCAGCGCTCTGGCCGCTGCGGCCAGGAACGGCAGTACGGGATGAAGTCCCTGCTGAGCAGGCTCACCGCGGCGCTGCCGCCGGGCACCGTCGCGGTGGCCGGCGGCACTGTCGTGCTCGGTGCGGCCTCCTACGTCCACCTGGGCGTGGCCGGCCACAGCCTGTCCACGGACGCCATGGCGAACGTCTCGGTGCTGTGGACGATCGTCATGGCGCTCGGCCTCGGCATCTTCTTCCCCATCGAGCAGGAGCTCACCCGGATCGTCGCCGCCCGCGTGGTGCACGGCCAGGGAGCGGCTCCCGTGCTGCGCCGGGCCACGCTGCTGACCGCCGGGATCCTGGGCGCGACCCTGCTCGTCCTCGCCGTCGGCGCGGGCCCGATCGCGGACCTGCTGTTCCGCGGCGACCGCGGCCTGGTGGCGGCGCTCGGCGGCGCGTTCACGGGCATGGCCGTCTGCTACCTGACCCGCGGGGTCCTGGCCGGCCTCGGCCGGTTCGGCGCGTACGGCACCCAGCTGGCCGTCGACGGCGGGCTGCGCATCGCCCTCGCCTTCGGCTGCGCGGTCGCCGGGCTGCACTCGGCGCTCGCCTTCAGCCTGGTCCTGGCCGTCGCGCCGATCGCCGCGACGCTGGTCACCCTGCCGGCGCTGCTGCGCGCCGTGGAGCCCGGCGAGGAGATCGCCTGGCGGGAACTGACCGCCGGACTCGGCCTGTTGATCTGCTCGACCCTGCTGTCCCAGGTCGTCGTCAACGCCGCGGTGATGAGCACCAAGCTGCTCGCCCCCACCGACAGCGTGCTGATCGCGGCACTGCTCAACGCGCTGGTCCTGGCCCGGGTGCCGCTGTTCGTCTTCGGCTCGCTGCAGGCCTCGCTGCTCGGCGGGCTGACCGCCGCCTACACGGCCGGCGACCGGGCGGCGTTCTCCGCGATGCTGCGCCGGATCGGCGTGGTCGTCGGGGCGCTCGGCCTGCTCGGGGGAGTACCCGCGACCGTGCTCGGCCCGTGGCTGATCAAGGTCCTGTTCGACGCCGGACCCGTACTGGGCCGTGCCGACTTCTTCCTTTTGTCCGCCGGCACCGTGGCGTACATGTTCGCGATGGTCCTCGGTCAGGCGCTGATGGTATTCAAGCGGCACAACCTGCAACTGCTCTGCTGGGCCGCCGGCACCGTCGTCCTCGTCGGTGTCACCTTCGCACCGGGCGAAGTGGCACTCCGCGTCATCCTGGCCTACGCTCTCGGCTCTCTCGCCACCGTGCTCGGTATGCTGGCGGTGCTGAGGCTGAGGTTCCCCGGAGCGGCTCCGGGCGCGACCGAAGGACCGGGGCACAAGGTCGCCGCAAGCCCACTGGGCGCCGGAGCGGTCGGGGAGTGACCATGCCGGCTTCCGACGTCCCACCGATCACCGCGCACGCGCACGTGCCACATTCCGCTGGAGCTACCGTGTCCCAATACGACGACGTCTGGCTGGTCATCCCGGCCTACAACGAGGGCCAGGTGATCGCCGATGTGGTCGAGGGAGCACGTGAGACCTTCCCGAACATAGTCGTCGTGGACGACGGCAGCTCCGACAACTCGGCCGAGCACATCGTGACGACCGGCGCCCACCTCGTGCGCCACCCCGTCAACCTCGGCCAGGGCGCCGCCCTCCAGACCGGCCTCAAGTACGCCCTCGCGCAGCCCGGTGCCCGCTACTTCGCGACCTTCGACGCGGACGGCCAGCACCAGACGCACGACGTCGAGAAGATGGTCCAGGTGCTGCGCGACGACGAGGCCGACGTGGTCCTCGGCTCGCGCTTCATCGAGCAGAACGGCCAAGTGCCGTGGATCAAGCGCGTGGTGCTGCGTACGGCGGCGTCGGTCAGCCCGACCGCGCGCAAGCTGAAGCTCACCGACTCGCACAACGGTCTGCGCGTGCTCAGCCGCAAGGCCGCCGAGCAGCTGAACATCACCATGAACGGCATGGCGCACGCCTCGGAGATCGTCGGTTTCCTGGCCGGGTCCGGCCTGCGCGTCACCGAGGTCCCGGTGGACATCCTCTACACCGAGTACTCGCGCGCCAAGGGTCAGTCCCTGATCAACGGCGTCAACATCATCTTTGACATCACGATGCGGGAGCGAAGCCGCTGATGAAGTACTTCTGGATCCAGCTGCTGCTCATCGCGGGCTCGGTGTCGATGGCCCTCATGTTCATACGGACGTGGGGCCAGGCGAAGAACCGCGCCTGGAAGCGCATCGCGTTCTCGCTGTTCGTCATCGTCAACGTGTACGCCGTGCTCCGCCCGACGGACGTCACGTGGTTGGCGCACCAGCTCGGCGTCGGCCGCGGTACCGACCTGGTGCTGTACGTCATGGTGCTCGCGATGGGCTTCCTGACCCTCAACACCTTCCTCCGCTTCCGCTCGCTGGAGAAGAAGATCACCGACCTGGCCCGGACCGTGGCCCTGGCCGAGGGCGCCCGCCACAACGACGCGCGCCTGGGTTCGGCCGTCGCCCCCGTCGTGGCCGAAGCGGTCGTGGCCGAGGCGGTCGTCGCCGAGGCGAAGCCCGAGCCCGCCGACTCCGACTCCGTGAAGGCCTGACGTCCTGTGGTGACCTTCGACTTCATGCTCCCCTACTACGGGGACGTGCAGCTGATGCAGGACGCCGTCCGCAGCGTCCTGGCCCAGACGGACCGGGACTTCCGCCTCGTCGTCATCGACGACGGCAAGGAGCCGGACGTCCCGGGCTGGTTCGAGGCCCTCGGCGACGAGCGGGTGCACTACACCCGCAACGAGCAGAACCTCGGCATCACCAAGAACTTCCAGAAGTGCGTACGGCTCTCCGAGGCCGACCACGTCGTCATCATGGGCTGCGACGACCTGCTGCACCCGCACTACCTGGAGACCGTCCGCGGTCTCATCGCCGACAACCCGGGCATCGGCATGGTCCAGCCCGGCGTCGAGGTGATCGACGGCACCGGCCAGGTCGCGTACGGGCTGGCCGACCAGACCAAGCGGCGGCTGTACGCGCCGCAGGTCAAGGGCCGGCGTCTGATGGGCGGCGAGGAGCTGGCCGCCAGCGTGCTGCGCGGGAACTGGCTGTACTTCCCGTCCATCTGCTGGCGCGGCGAGGCCCTGCGCGGGGTCAACTTCCGCGACGAGTACTCCGTGATCCAGGACCTGGCCCTGGTGGTCGACCTCCTCGAACTCGGCGAACAGATGCTGATCGACGAGTCCACGACGGTGTTCAAGTACCGCCGCCACGCGGTCAGCGAGTCCTCGGTGCAGGCTTTCTCCGGTACCCGCTTCACCGAGGCCGAGCGGTACTTCTCCGCGGTGGCCGACCGAATGGACGCCCGGGGCTGGCCCAAGGCCGCGCGCGCCGCGCGCTTCCACAGCGCCTCCCGCTTCCACGCCATCACGATGCTCCCCGGCGCGCTGCTCCGCGGGCACCGCGAGGGCCTCCGTACGCTCGCCAAGCACGCATTCACCGCAGGTCAGCGCGGAGACTGACCCCGGAGCACGACAGACAGCGGCCGACGGGCCCCGCCCCGCGGTGACACCCGCGACCGAATTGGACTGAGATGACACACCTGGCCCCCGAGGTCGTCGGAACAACCGGCACGGCGCACAGCCGGACCGGTACCGGGACCCCGGACGCCGGACCGGTCTCCTCCTCTTCGACGGCCCGCCGCCCCCGGACGTCCGGACGCCGCGTGCTCGCCGTCGCCGAGGGCGTCGTCAGCCTCACGGCCGCCCTCGGCTACATGCTGCTGAGCCGCCGGATCGACGTGAACCCGATCGTGCGCCTCGGCCAGGTCAGCGGCCTCGCCACGCTCCAGATGTACGCCGCGGTCATCGGGCTGCCGCTGCTCGGGCTGCTCCTGTACACCGCCCACCGGGGACCGGCCCGGCGTCACCGGCTGGTCAAGCGTCTGGTCTGCGCCGCCCTGGCGGGCCTGGCCACCGGCGTGATCGCCGGCGGGGTCGTCGTCGCCCTGCACGGCACGCCGCATCCGCTCGGCGGCCAGGAGGGCGACCCGGGCGTCCTGATCGACATGGCCAACTCGTTCCTGCACCACAAGGGGATGTCGGGCATCTACCCGCCCGCCTTCCCGGCCCTGATGGCCCTCTGGGCGAAGATCCGCTACAACGGCCGCGGCGAGACCGGCTTCGCCCTGCACGACCTCCAGATCTTCTTCACCGCCGTGGCCGGCCCGATGGCCTACCTCGCCTGGCGGATACTGCTGCGGCCCTTCTGGGCGCTGCTGATCGCGGTCCCGGCCGCGGTGGTCTTCCTCGACCCGATCCGCCCGTACAGCCACATCGTCATGATCGTGCTGCTGCCGCTGCTCGGATACTGGCTGCGCGAGATGCGCCTCGCCGGGCGGCGCGGCACGCGGCACCTGGTGGTGCGCGCCCTCGTCCTCGGCGTGACCTTCGGCGCGCTGTTCCTCTGGTACTCCGGCTGGTACATCTGGGCCGCGCCGGGCGCGCTCGTGGCCGCGCTGTTCTTCTTCCCGTGGCGCCAGGGCGCGGCCACGGCCAAGAAGGCGGGTATCTACATAGGGGTCACGCTGCTCTCGGCCGGCGTGGTCGGCGCTCCGCTGCTCTACCAGATGGCCCGGCTGGGCTCGGAGAACCCCGACCGCTACGCCTTCCTCGCCGTGTACGCGGACCCCGGGTACGTCCTCGGCTGGGTCTCGGACCGCTCCGGGACCCTGACGTACCAGACCTGGCCGGTGGCCGGCGAGATGGCGGGCCAGAGCGGGTTCGCCCTGCTGCTGCTGTTCGGGGTGGGCCTCGGCCTCGGCCTCGGGATGCGCAACATCATGGTGCGCACGGCGGCGGCGGTCCTGGCCGGCGCCTGGCTCGCCCGTTTCTGGTTCGCCGGGCACATGGCCCAGGACAAGGCCATCCAGCTCTACCCGCGCACCACGTGGATCATCATGTACTGCCTGATGATCCTGGCCGTGCTCGGCATGATGGCCGTGGTCGACCGGGGATCCGGGTGGATCGAGCGCACGCTGCGCCCGCGGGCCGCCGGGTCCGGGTCCGGTTCCGCTGCCGATTCCGGATCCGCTCCCGCGGCCGGGCCCGCCCGGGTCATTCCGCCGCGGGTGGTCCGCCAGCTGGCCGCCGGGATGGTGTGCGTGGTCGCGCTCTTCGCGACCATGGGCGCGTCCTGGTCCGTCAACCGCTACATGCCCTCGTCCGACGTCGACTCGATGGGCATCGACGCGTACCGCGCCCACGTCATCAAGCAGCGGGACGGCAGCTGCCCGCGCTTCTCGCCGCGCGAGGACTGCTGGGACATCGAGAAGGACGACTGGAAGCCCGGACCCATCCAGAACTTCATCTGGTGTGCCGGCATCGTGGCCGACGACTGGCCCGCCGTCTGCGGGATGGAGGCGCCCAAGCGTGTGCGCTCGCGGGCGGACATCGAGCGCGACGCCGAGGCCGAGCGGCAGGCCCGCAAGGACGCCGACCGGACAGGGCAGGACGCCCGGAAGAAGTGACCGCGGGCGGCCCGCCGGCCCCCGGCGGGCCGTTTCCGTGACGACGGCCCGTACGGGCGCATCGGAGCGCGGACGTCACGGGCTGCTTCAGCTACCGGCAGTAACGTTTCAGCGGGGCCCCCAGGACCTGGTCCTGGGGGCCCCGGACATTCCAGGGGTGGGACATGGGAAAGAACGGCAACGACAACGACGGACCGGCGCTCTCCGACGAGGAGTGGGCCCGGTTCATGGAGCAGGCCCAGGCGGGCGCCGGCGAGGCCCCGCAGGAGCCCTCCGCCCGCGCCCGCATGGTCACCGAGCGGCTGCGCGCCGGGTCCGCCGAGCCGCCGGGCTGGCGCACCGGCCCGGCCTGGCAGGAGATGCAGGGGCGGGGGAGGGGCAAGCGGCGGCTCAAGGCCGCGGCGGCGGTGGTCTTCATCGCGGCCCTCGCGCTGATCGCCGTACGCCCGGAGCTGGTCATCGACAAGGTCACCGGGAAGGCCGAGCGGAACGACAAGGCCCATGAGCCGCTGCCCGCCGAGACCGCCCGGCCCGGCGCCCCGCCTTCGGCCGTCGACCCGGACCGGCCGACGCTCAAGGAGCCCTTCAAGGGCTCCCCGGCCCTCCAGTGGGCCGACGGGGCGGCCGGGATCGAGGTCCCGGAGGCCCAGGCCGTCGGCGGGATGAGCAAGGAGCAGGTCGCCGACGCGCTGGAGAAGGCCAAGCAGTTCCTGGTCTCGGCCAACCTGGACCCGGCGACCCTGCGCGGGGAGCGGCCCGCGGCGGCGCTGGAGCTGCTCGACCCGAAGCTGAAGGACGAGCTGAGCCGCGTGGAGGGCTCGCTGACGGCTCCGACGAAGGAGAACGACCCGCTGCACCTGTTCACCCGGGTCAAGCCGACCGAGCTGAAGCCCGCGGGCGACGTGGTCAAGGTCCGCGGCCGGATGTGGGTGGAGCCCGGCCAGGAGGGCGGCCAGGCCAACGTGCTGGCCGACTACACCTTCGTCTACCCGTTGGTGAAGGCGCAGCTGGGCGCGCAGGAGGTGGAGCGCACGATCGTGCGGCGCGAGATCACCTTCTCGGTCGCCGACCCGCGCAAGTGGCAGGCCACCGTCGGCAAGATCTGGCTGGAGAAGTACAACGTCGACCTCGCGAACAGCGCCTGCGATGTCTACGACGGATACCTGCACCCCGTCTTCTCCGACGACGCGCGGACCGGTCCCGCGCCCTCGGGCACGCCCGTGGACCCGTACGACCGGAGCAAGGCCATCGACTCCGGTGTGCCGGAGGGCTGCGGCACTCTTTCGCGTACCTGAGGCCCGTGGGCCGGCCCGGGCGGACCCCAAGCGGGGCCCGGGCCGTCCCAGTGCGTGGCGCGGTTTGACCACTCACCGGGGAGGGGTATTCTCTTCGGCCCGATTGGCGCAGTACGTGTCTTGTATGGCAGACTACTCAAGTTGCTCGGCTGAGTGCCGATGCTGCGCGCCTCCCGCCGGGAGGACCGGAAGCGAGTCCCACAGTACTCGTCGCCTTCACCTGCCTCTCGGGGCAGCAATGGGGCGGACGTACGGGAATCTTCTGGGAAGCGTCAGCACGGTGTTCGCCAGGCGCTCGGTGGGTGTTTCTCCCCCGAACCGCGGCCTTGGGCCGCACCCCCTTGGACGAGGGAATTTCCGTATGGGAATTTTCTGTAGAGGGAGTGCGACACGCCCGACCGCGTGGGTCGGAGAGAAGCGGTGGAGAGATCCACAGCCGGCCGAGGGCCAGAGCGTTTCCACAACAGACAGGACTACGGAGTAGCCATGGCGGGACAGAAGATCCGCATCCGGCTCAAGGCCTACGACCACGAGGTCATCGACTCCTCGGCGAAGAAGATCGTCGAGACGGTGACCCGCACTGGTGCGTCGGTCGCAGGCCCGGTGCCGCTGCCCACTGAGAAGAACGTGTACTGCGTCATCAAGTCGCCGCACAAGTACAAGGACTCGCGCGAGCACTTCGAGATGCGCACGCACAAGCGCCTGATCGACATCCTCGACCCGACGCCCAAGACCGTTGACTCGCTGATGCGCCTGGACCTTCCGGCCGGCGTTGACATCGAGATCAAGCTCTGAGAGGCGTCGAGAAGATGGCAAAGCAGATCAAGGGCGTCCTGGGCGAGAAGCTCGGCATGACCCAGGTCTGGGACGAGAACAACCGTGTCGTCCCGGTGACCGTTGTCAAGGCCGGGCCCTGCGTCGTTACCCAGGTCCGTACGAACGACATCGACGGCTACGAGTCGGTCCAGATCGCCTTCGGCGAGATCGACCCGCGCAAGGTGAACAAGCCCCTCAAGGGCCACTTCGCCAAGGCCGACGTGACCCCGCGCCGCCACCTGGTGGAGCTCCGCACCTCCGACGCCAGCGAGTACACGCTCGGCCAGGAGATCACCGCCCAGGTGTTCGAGTCCGGCGTCAAGGTTGACGTCACGGGCAACAGCAAGGGCAAGGGCTTCGCCGGTGTCATGAAGCGGCACAACTTCCGGGGCCTCGGCGCCGGTCACGGTGTGCAGCGCAAGCACCGCTCCCCCGGTTCGATCGGTGGCTGCGCCACCCCTGGGCGTGTCTTCAAGGGCATGCGCATGGCCGGTCGCATGGGCAACGAGCGTGTCACCACCCAGAACCTGACCATCCACGCGGTTGACGCGGAGAAGGGTCTGCTCCTCATCAAGGGCGCAGTCCCCGGTCCGAACGGCGGCCTCGTCCTGGTCCGTACCGCGGCCAAGGGGGCTTGAGGTAATGAGCACCATTGACATCCTTTCGCCGGCAGGCGACAAGGCCGGTACCGTCGAGCTCCCCGCGGAGATCTTCGACGCCAAGACCAGCGTTCCGCTGATCCACCAGGTCGTTGTCGCTCAGCTGGCTGCTGCCCGTCAGGGCACGCACAAGACCAAGCGTCGCGGCGAAGTCCGTGGTGGTGGCCGCAAGCCGTACCGCCAGAAGGGCACCGGCCGCGCCCGTCAGGGTTCGACCCGCGCTCCGCAGTTCGTCGGCGGTGGCGTCGTCCACGGCCCGCAGCCGCGTGACTACTCCCAGCGGACCCCGAAGAAGATGAAGGCCGCCGCCCTCCGCGGTGCCCTCTCGGACCGTGCGCGTCACTCCCGCATCCACGTCGTCACCGGCGTGGTCGAGGGTGCCGCCTCCACGAAGGCCGCCAAGACGCTGTTCGGCAAGATCTCGGAGCGCAAGAACCTGCTCCTGGTCGTCGAGCGCGCCGACGAGGCCGCGTGGCTGTCCGCCCGCAACCTGCCCCAGGTTCACATCCTGGAGCCGGGCCAGCTGAACACGTACGACGTGATCGTCTCTGACGACGTGGTCTTCACTCAGGCCGCTTTCGAGTCCTTCGTGTCTGGCCCCAAGGCCGATGAGACCGAAGGGAGCGACGCCTGATGTCTGAGGCGACCGTTACCAGCAAGACCTTCACTGACCCGCGCGACCTGCTGATCAAGCCGGTTGTCTCGGAGAAGAGCTACGCGCTGCTGGACGAGAACAAGTACACGTTCATCGTCGCGCCCGGCTCCAACAAGACCCAGATCAAGCAGGCCGTCGAGGCGGTCTTCGGGGTCAAGGTCACCGGGGTCAACACGATCAACCGTCAGGGTAAGCGCAAGCGCACCAAGACCGGTTTCGGCAAGCGCGCTGACACCAAGCGCGCCATCGTGACCCTCGCTGAGGGCGACCGAATCGACATCTTCGGCGGCCAGGCCTCCTAACGGAGGTCTAGTCGTCCGGAATCGGACGAGGACTGAGAAATGGGTATCCGCAAGTACAAGCCGACGACCCCGGGCCGTCGTGGCTCCAGCGTCGCCGACTTTGTCGAGATCACGCGGTCCACGCCGGAGAAGTCGCTGGTTCGCCCGCTGCACAGCAAGGGCGGCCGTAACAACACCGGTCGGATCACTGTTCGCCACCAGGGTGGCGGTCACAAGCGCGCCTACCGCGTGATCGACTTCCGTCGTCACGACAAGGACGGCGTGCCGGCCAAGGTCGCGCACATCGAGTACGACCCCAACCGCACGGCGCGCATCGCGCTCCTGCACTACGCCGACGGTGAGAAGCGCTACATCATTGCGCCGAAGAACCTGAAGCAGGGTGACCGGATTGAGAACGGCCCGACGGCCGACATCAAGCCCGGCAACAACCTGGCACTCCGCAACATCCCGGTCGGTACCACGATCCACGCGATCGAGCTCCGTCCCGGTGGCGGCGCCAAGTTCGCCCGTTCCGCCGGTGCCTCCGTGCAGCTGCTGGCGAAGGAGGGCACGATGGCCCACCTTCGTATGCCGTCGGGCGAGATCCGTCTCGTCGACGCGCGCTGCCGCGCCACGGTCGGCGAGGTCGGCAACGCCGAGCAGTCGAACATCAACTGGGGCAAGGCCGGCCGCATGCGCTGGAAGGGCGTTCGCCCGTCCGTCCGCGGTGTCGCGATGAACCCGGTTGACCACCCGCACGGTGGTGGTGAGGGCAAGACCAGTGGTGGTCGCCACCCGGTCTCCCCGTGGGGTCAGAAGGAGGGTCGTACTCGCTCGCCGAAGAAGGCTTCGAGCAAGTACATCGTCCGCCGCCGCAAGACGAACAAGAAGCGCTAGGAGCGGGTTTAGATGCCGCGCAGTCTCAAGAAGGGGCCCTTCGTCGACGACCACCTCGTAAAGAAGGTGGACGTCCAGAACGAAGCCGGCACCAAGAACGTCATCAAGACCTGGTCCCGTCGCTCGATGATCATCCCCAGCATGCTGGGTCACACCATCGCGGTGCACAACGGCAAGACCCACGTCCCGGTGTTCGTCACCGAGTCGATGGTCGGCCACAAGCTCGGCGAGTTCTCGCCGACTCGCACCTTCCGCGGCCACGTCAAGGACGACCGGAAGTCGAAGCGCCGCTAAAGGCGGGGTGGTTACGACTATGACTTACACCGAAGGGACAACCATGGAAGCCAGGGCCCAGGCGCGGTACATCCGCGTCACGCCCATGAAGGCCCGCCGAGTGGTGGACCTTATCCGTGGCATGGATGCCACGGAGGCTCAGGCGGTCCTGCGTTTCGCCCCGCAGGCCGCGAGCGTGCCGGTCAGCAAGGTGCTGGACAGCGCCATTGCCAACGCCGCACACAACTACAACCACCCGGACGCCTCCACGCTGGTCATCAGCGAGGCGTTCGTGGACGAGGGCCCGACCCTGAAGCGGTTCCGTCCGCGTGCGCAGGGCCGTGCCTACCGGATCCGCAAGCGGACCAGCCACATCACCGTGGTCGTCAGCAGCAAGGAAGGTTCCCGGTAATGGGCCAGAAGGTAAACCCGCACGGGTTCCGGCTCGGCATCACCACCGACTTCAAGTCGCGTTGGTACGCCGACAAGCTGTACAAGGACTACGTCAAGGAAGACGTCGCCATCCGTCGGATGATGACGTCCGGCATGGAGCGCGCCGGCATCTCGAAGGTTGAGATCGAGCGCACCCGTGACCGCGTGCGTGTGGACATCCACACCGCTCGTCCGGGCATCGTCATCGGCCGCCGTGGCGCCGAGGCCGACCGCATCCGCGGTGACCTCGAGAAGCTCACGGGCAAGCAGGTCCAGCTGAACATCCTCGAGGTCAAGAACCCCGAGCTCGACGCTCAGCTGGTTGCCCAGGCCGTTGCCGAGCAGCTTTCCTCCCGCGTCTCCTTCCGTCGCGCCATGCGTAAGAGCATGCAGGGCACGATGAAGGCCGGCGCCAAGGGCATCAAGATCCAGTGTGGCGGCCGTCTCGGCGGCGCCGAGATGTCCCGCTCCGAGTTCTACCGCGAGGGTCGTGTGCCGCTGCACACGCTGCGCGCGAACGTGGACTACGGCTTCTTCGAGGCCAAGACCACCTTCGGCCGTATCGGTGTGAAGGTCTGGATCTACAAGGGCGACGTCAAGAACATCGCCGAGGTTCGCGCCGAGAACGCTGCGGCCCGTGCGGGTAACCGCCCGGCCCGTGGCGCCGGCGCTGGCGACCGTCCCGCCGGCCGTGGTGGCCGTGGTGGCGAGCGCGGCGGCCGTGGTGGCCGCAAGCCGCAGCAGGCTGCTGGTGCCGAGGCCCCCAAGGCCGACGCTCCCGCCGCCGCTCCGGCCGAGAGCACCGGAACGGAGGCCTGACCGACATGCTGATCCCTCGTAGGGTCAAGCACCGCAAGCAGCACCACCCGAAGCGCAGCGGTATGGCCAAGGGCGGTACTGAGGTCTCGTTCGGCGAGTACGGCATCCAGGCGCTCACCCCCGCCTACGTGACGAACCGCCAGATCGAGGCGGCTCGTATTGCGATGACCCGCCACATCAAGCGTGGCGGCAAGGTCTGGATCAACATCTACCCGGACCGTCCGCTCACGAAGAAGCCGGCCGAAACCCGCATGGGTTCCGGTAAGGGTTCTCCCGAGTGGTGGATCGCCAACGTGCACCCGGGCCGGGTCATGTTCGAGCTGTCCTACCCGAACGAGAAGATTGCTCGTGAGGCGCTCACCCGCGCTGCTCACAAGCTTCCGATGAAGTGCCGGATTGTTCGGCGCGAGGCAGGTGAGTCGTGATGGCGACGGGAACCAAGGCGTCCGAGCTGCGTGAGCTCGGCAACGAGGAGCTCGTTGGCAAGCTGCGCGAGGCCAAGGAGGAGCTGTTCAAGCTCCGCTTCCAGGCGGCCACGGGTCAGCTGGAGAACAACGGCCGGCTCAAGTCCGTCCGTAAGGACATCGCTCGCATCTACACCCTGATGCACGAGCGTGAGCTCGGTATCGAGACGGTGGAGAGCGCCTGATGAGCGAGAAGAACGTGACTGAGACGAACGACCGCGGCTTCCGCAAGACCCGTGAGGGTCTCGTCGTCAGCGACAAGATGGACAAGACCGTCGTCGTCGCCGTCGAGGACCGCGTCAAGCACGCGCTGTACGGCAAGGTCATCCGCCGTACGAACAAGCTCAAGGCTCACGACGAGCAGAACGCTGCCGGCGTCGGCGACCGCGTCCTCATCATGGAGACGCGTCCGCTGTCGGCGAGCAAGCGCTGGCGCATCGTCGAGATCCTCGAGAAGGCCAAGTAATCACCTGAGGGGTTTCCCTCAGGTCAGTTCCGCCAGGCTCGGTGGGGGCCTCGCTCCTCGGAGTGAAGCCCCCGCCGGGAACCGGCAGACAAACAGGAGATACACGTGATCCAGCAGGAGTCGCGACTGCGTATCGCCGACAACACTGGTGCCAAGGAAATCCTTTGCATCCGTGTTCTCGGTGGTTCCGGTCGCCGCTACGCGGGCATCGGTGACGTCATCGTCGCCACGGTCAAGGACGCGATCCCCGGTGGCAACGTGAAGAAGGGTGACGTCGTCAAGGCGGTCATCGTTCGCACCGTCAAGGAACGTCGCCGCCAGGACGGCTCGTACATCCGCTTTGACGAGAACGCCGCCGTCATTCTGAAGAACGACGGCGACCCTCGCGGCACCCGTATCTTCGGCCCGGTGGGCCGTGAGCTGCGCGAGAAGAAGTTCATGAAGATCATCTCGCTCGCGCCGGAGGTGCTGTAAGCATGAAGATCAAGAAGGGCGACCTGGTCCAGGTCATCACCGGTAAGGACAAGGGGAAGCAGGGCAAGGTCATTCAGGCCATCCCTACTGAGAACCGTGTCCTCGTCGAGGGTGTCAACCGGGTCAAGAAGCACACCAAGGCCGGCCAGACCGCTGGTGGCTCGCAGACCGGTGGCATCGTGATCACCGAGGCGCCGATCCACGTCAGCAACGTTCAGCTGGTTGTGGAGAAGGACGGCCAGAAGGTCGTTACCCGCGTCGGTTTCCGCTTCGACGACGAGGGCAACAAGATCCGCGTTGCCAAGCGGACGGGTGAGGACATCTGATGGCTACCACTCCGCGTCTCAAGACGAAGTACCGCGAGGACATCGCGGGCAAGCTGCGTGAAGAGTTCTCGTACGAGAACGTCATGCAGATCCCCGGCCTCGTGAAGATCGTGGTCAACATGGGTGTGGGCGACGCCGCCCGCGACTCCAAGCTGATCGACGGCGCCATCCGCGACCTGACGACGATCACCGGTCAGAAGCCGGCCGTCACGAAGGCCCGCAAGTCCATCGCGCAGTTCAAGCTGCGTGAGGGTCAGCCGATCGGCTGCCACGTCACCCTCCGTGGTGACCGCATGTGGGAGTTCCTGGACCGTACGCTGTCGCTCGCGCTGCCGCGTATCCGTGACTTCCGTGGTCTGTCGCCGAAGCAGTTCGACGGCCGTGGCAACTACACCTTCGGTCTCACGGAGCAGGTCATGTTCCACGAGATCGACCAGGACAAGATCGACCGTACCCGGGGTATGGACATCACCGTGGTCACCACGGCGACCAACGACGCTGAGGGCCGCGCGCTCCTTCGTCACCTCGGCTTCCCCTTCAAGGAGGCGTAAGCGAGATGGCGAAGAAGGCTCTCATCGCGAAGGCTGCCCGCAAGCCCAAGTTCGGTGTGCGTGCGTACACCCGCTGCCAGCGCTGCGGTCGTCCCCACTCCGTGTACCGCAAGTTCGGCCTGTGCCGCGTCTGCCTTCGTGAGATGGCTCACCGTGGCGAGCTGCCGGGCGTGACCAAGAGCTCCTGGTAAATCACCCTCGTCCGCAAGGACTTGGGGAGTACCAGGCACTCTCGGTAAGCATCTGGACGGTGGGTGCCCGGCCGCGCATGCCTTAGGCTTGTGTGGTTGGGCGTCCGCCGCCCATAACGACTTACTACGCCGTAGGTCCCCGCACCGCACCCGTCCCGCCACTGAGTGGGGAGAGGGATGGCGCATACAGGAAACCCCGGCGAGAGAGGCCGAAGGCCACTTCATGACCATGACTGACCCGATCGCAGACATGCTGACCCGTCTGCGTAACGCTAACTCGGCGTACCACGACACTGTCGTGATGCCGCACAGCAAGATCAAGTCGCACATCGCGGAGATCCTCAAGCAGGAGGGTTTCATCACCGGCTGGAAGGTCGAGGACGCCGAGGTCGGCAAGAACCTCGTCCTCGAGCTGAAGTTCGGGCCGAACCGTGAGCGCTCCATCGCGGGCATCAAGCGGATCTCGAAGCCCGGTCTGCGCGTGTACGCAAAGTCCACCAACCTGCCGAAGGTCCTCGGCGGCCTGGGCGTGGCGATCATCTCCACGTCCCACGGTCTCCTGACCGGCCAGCAGGCAGGCAAGAAGGGCGTAGGTGGGGAAGTCCTCGCCTACGTCTGGTAGTCGGGAACGGAGGAAAAGCAATGTCGCGAATCGGCAAGCTCCCCATCCAGGTTCCCGCCGGTGTGGACGTCACCATCGATGGCCGCACGGTCGCAGTGAAGGGCCCCAAGGGTCTCCTTTCGCACACCGTCGCCGCGCCGATCGAGATCGTCAAGGGTGAGGACGGCGTTCTGAACGTCACCCGCCCCAACGACGAGCGTCAGAACAAGGCCCTGCACGGCCTGTCCCGCACGCTGGTGGCGAACATGATCACCGGTGTGACCACGGGATACGTCAAGGCTCTCGAGATCAGCGGTGTCGGTTACCGCGTCGCCGCGAAGGGCTCCTCCCTGGAGTTCCAGCTTGGTTACAGCCACCCGATCCTGATCGAGGCGCCCGAGGGCATCTCCTTCAAGGTCGAGTCGCCCACCAAGTTCTCGGTCGAGGGCATCGACAAGCAGAAGGTCGGCGAGGTCGCCGCCAACATCCGCAAGCTGCGGAAGCCCGACCCGTACAAGGCCAAGGGTGTCAAGTACGCCGGCGAAGTCATCCGCCGCAAGGTCGGAAAGGCTGGTAAGTAGCCATGGCATACGGTGTGAAGATCGCCAAGGGCGACGCGTACAAGCGCGCGGCCAAGGCTCGCCGCCACATCCGCATCCGCAAGAACGTCTCGGGTACGGCGGAGCGTCCGCGCCTCGTCGTGACGCGTTCCAACCGCAACATCGTTGCTCAGGTCATCGACGACCTCCAGGGTCACACCCTGGCGTCCGCGTCGACCCTGGACGCTTCGATCCGTGGTGGCGAAGGCGACAAGAGCTCGCAGGCCCAGGCTGTCGGCGCGCTCGTCGCCGAGCGTGCCAAGGCCGCGGGTGTCGAGACCGTCGTGTTCGACCGCGGTGGCAACCGATACGCCGGGCGCATTGCCGCTCTGGCTGACGCCGCCCGCGAAGCCGGGCTGAAGTTCTAAGCCCCGGTTCCGGGACTCACGGACGTAACAGAGAGAGGTAATCCAATGGCTGGACCCCAGCGCCGCGGAAGCGGTGCCGGTGGCGGCGAGCGGCGGGACCGGAAGGGTCGCGACGGTGGCCCTGCCGCCGAGAAGACCGCTTACGTTGAGCGCGTTGTCGCGATCAACCGCGTCGCCAAGGTTGTCAAGGGTGGTCGCCGCTTCAGCTTCACCGCGCTGGTCGTGGTGGGCGACGGTGACGGCACTGTAGGTGTCGGTTACGGCAAGGCCAAGGAAGTTCCCGCGGCCATCGCCAAGGGTGTCGAGGAAGCCAAGAAGAGCTTCTTCAAGGTTCCGCGCATCCAGGGCACCATCCCGCACCCGATCCAGGGCGAGAAGGCGGCCGGCGTTGTCCTGCTGAAGCCTGCTTCCCCCGGTACCGGTGTTATCGCCGGTGGCCCGGTGCGCGCCGTTCTGGAGTGCGCCGGCGTTCACGACATCCTGTCGAAGTCCCTGGGCTCCGACAACGCGATCAACATCGTGCACGCGACCGTGGCGGCCCTCAAGGGCCTGCAGCGTCCTGAGGAGATCGCGGCTCGCCGTGGTCTGCCCCTCGAGGACGTCGCCCCCGCGGCTCTCCTTCGTGCACGTGCCGGGGCGGGTGTCTAATGGCCCGCCTCAAGATCACGCAGACGAAGTCGTACATCGGCAGCAAGCAGAACCACCGCGACACACTGCGTTCGCTCGGGCTCAAGCGCCTGAACGACGTGGTCGTCAAGGAGGACCGCCCCGAGTTCCGCGGAATGGTTCACACCGTCCGCCACCTCGTGACGGTTGAGGAGGTTGACTAATCATGGCTGAGAACAGCCCGCTGAAGGCCCACAACCTCCGTCCCGCCCCCGGCGCCAAGACCGCGAAGACCCGTGTCGGTCGTGGTGAGGCGTCGAAGGGTAAGACGGCCGGTCGTGGTACGAAGGGCCAGAAGGCCCGTTACCAGATCCCGCAGCGCTTCGAGGGTGGGCAGATGCCCCTCCACATGCGTCTGCCGAAGCTCAAGGGCTTCAAGAACCCGTTCCGCACCGAGTTCCAGGTTGTCAACCTGGACAAGCTCGGCGCTCTCTACCCCGAGGGTGGAGAGGTCACGGTGGCCGACCTGGTCGCCAAGGGCGCGGTGCGCAAGAACAGCCTCGTCAAGGTCCTGGGCCAGGGCGAGATCTCTGTGGCGCTGACGGTCTCGGTTGACGCCGTTTCCGCCTCCGCCAAGGAGAAGATTGCCGCTGCCGGCGGCACCGTCACCGAGCTCGTCTAAGACGAACCAGGTGACAGATAGCTAGAAACCCGACCGGGGATGCCTCACAAATGGGGCATCCCCGGTTGGTCGTTCCACGGGGGGCGCAGTCGCCGGTAAGGTGGCCTGCACCTTTGCTTGTACGTATTCGTCGATCCCTCAGACCGTCACCTCTGACGCAGTAGCGCGGGGGTCGCAGGAGGCACCGTGCTCACCGCGTTCGCCCGGGCGTTCAAGACGCCCGACCTGCGCAAGAAGCTGCTCTTCACGCTCGGCATCATCGTGCTGTTCCGGCTCGGGTCCCACATCCCGGTACCCGGCGTGAGCTACAAGAACGTTCAGATCTGTGTCGACCAGGCCGGGAGCAGCAACAGCCTCTTCGGTCTCGTCAACATGTTCAGCGGCGGTGCGCTGCTGCAGATCACGATCTTCGCGCTCGGCATCATGCCGTACATCACGGCGAGCATCATCCTGCAGCTGCTGACCGTGGTCATCCCGAAGCTGGAGAACCTCAAAAAAGAGGGTCAGTCCGGCACCGCGAAGATCACTCAGTACACGCGCTATCTGACGGTCGCACTCGCGATCCTGCAGGGCACCGGCCTCGTCGCCACCGCCCGCACTGGCGCCCTCTTCCAGGGTTGCCAGGTCGCCAGCCAGATCGTCCCGAACCGGTCGATCTTCACCACCATCGTCATGGTCATCACGATGACCGCCGGCACCTGCGTCGTCATGTGGCTCGGTGAGCTCGTGACCGACCGCGGCATCGGCAACGGCATGTCGATCCTGATGTTCATCTCGATCGCCGCCGGCTTCATGGGCGCCCTGTGGCAGATCAAGCTCCAGGGCAAGATCGCCGACGGCTGGGTCGAGTTCGGCGTGGTCATCCTCGTCGGCCTGGCCATGGTCGCGCTCGTCGTCTTCGTGGAGCAGGCGCAGCGTCGGATTCCGGTCCAGTACGCGAAGCGCATGATCGGCCGCCGCGCGTACGGGGGCACCTCGACGTACATCCCGCTCAAGGTGAACCAGGCCGGTGTCATCCCGGTCATCTTCGCCTCGTCGCTGCTGTACATCCCGGCGCTGATCGTGCAGTTCAGCGGTTCGACCGCCGGCTGGGCCGTCTGGATCCAGAAGCACTTCGTCAAGGGCGACCACCCGTACTACATCGCGGCCTACTTCCTCCTGATCGTCTTCTTCGCGTTCTTCTACGTGGCGATTTCTTTCAACCCCGAGGAAGTTGCAGACAACATGAAGAAGTATGGTGGGTTCATCCCGGGTATCCGCGCCGGTCGACCCACCGCCGAGTACCTGAGCTACGTGCTCAACCGGATCACCTGGCCGGGGTCGCTGTACCTGGGTCTCATCGCTCTTGTGCCGACGATGGCGTTGGCCGGCTTCGGAGCGAACCAGAACTTCCCGTTCGGCGGGACGAGCATCCTCATCATCGTGGGTGTGGGTCTGGAAACCGTGAAGCAGATCGAGAGCCAGCTCCAGCAGCGCAATTACGAAGGGTTCCTCCGCTGATGCGAATCGTCCTCGTCGGACCGCCCGGTGCGGGCAAGGGAACGCAGGCCGCGTTCCTTGCGAAGAACCTGTCGATCCCGCACATCTCCACGGGCGACCTCTTCCGCGCCAACATCAGCCAGAACACCGAGCTGGGCCAGCGCGCGAAGGCGTTCATGGACGCCGGTGACCTCGTCCCCGACGAGATCACCATCGGCATGGCCAAGGACCGCATGGAGCAGCCGGACGCCGTGAACGGCTTCCTGCTGGACGGTTTCCCGCGCAACGTCTCCCAGGCGGAGGCGCTCGACGGGATGCTGCAGACGGCCGGCATGAAGCTGGACGCCGTCCTCGACCTGGAGGTCGAGGAGGACGAGGTCGTCAAGCGCATCGCCGGCCGCCGGATCTGCCGGAACGACTCCGCGCACGTCTTCCACGTCGTGTACGCGGCGCCGAAGGCCGACGGCGTCTGCGACACCTGCGGCGGCGAGCTGTACCAGCGTGACGACGACTCCGAGGCCACGGTCCGCAACCGGCTCGAGGTCTACCACACGCAGACCGAGCCGATCATCGACTACTACAAGGCCCAGGGCCTGCTGGTGACCATCCCCGCCCTCGGTGAGGTCGCGGACGTCACGCAGCGTGCGATGGACGCGCTCAAGAAGTAGCGATCCTTGTGACGAGCAGTAAGGCCGCGGTGTCCCCAGGACCCCGCGGCCTTACTGTTGAGACGACCTGAACAACGCAGATCCGAAGTCCGAAGGTGGAAGGCACTACCCATGGTCCAGATCAAGACCCCCGAGCAGATCGCGAAGATGCGCGAGGCAGGGCTGGTCGTCGCCGCGATCCACGCGGCGACCCGTGAGGCGGCCGTACCGGGCGCCACGACGCGGGATCTGGACATGGTGGCCCGCAAGGTCATCGCGGATGCCGGGGCCAAGTCGAACTTCCTGGGCTACGGCGGCTTCCCCGCGACGATCTGCACGTCCGTGAACGAGGTCGTCGTGCACGGCATCCCGGACGACAAGACGGTCCTCAAGGACGGCGACGTCATCTCGATCGACGCCGGCGCCATCGTCGACGGCTGGCACGGCGACGCGGCGTACACCGCCTTCGTGGGCACGGGTCACGCTCCTGAGCTCATCGAGCTCTCCCGGGTGACCGAGGAGTCGATGTGGGCCGGCATCGCCGCGATGAAGCTCGGCAACCGCCTCGTGGACATCTCCAAGGCGATCGAGGGCTACATCCGCCGCCAGCCGCGGCCGGCGACCGGCAAGTACGGGATCATCGAGGACTACGGCGGCCACGGCATCGGGTCCGAGATGCACATGGACCCCCACCTGCTGAACTACGTCTCGCGCAAGCGCGGCAAGGGCATCAAGCTGGTCCCGGGCGTCTGCCTGGCGATCGAGCCCATGGTCTCCCTGGGCACCCCGCAGACGGAGGTGCTGGCGGACGACTGGACGGTCATCACGACGGACGGCACCTGGTCCTCGCACTGGGAGCACTCCATCGCCCTGACCGAGGCCGGGCCCATCGTCCTGACGAGCCCGGACTGCGGCAAGGCGAAGCTGGCGGAGTACGGCGTGACCACTGCGCCGGATCCTCTTGGTTAATGATCTACGCTGTAGGGCAAACTTTCCGGATTCGTCTTTCTGGGTGCCCTGACGTAGACTGACTCGTCGGCTCCTTTGCACCCGCATGTCCTCATGCGAAGGCAGGGAGCTGATCAAGGTAGCCGATTCGAAGGGCGAAGCGTGGCCAAGAAGCAAGGTGCCATCGAAATCGAGGGCACCGTGATCGAGTCCCTCCCGAACGCGATGTTCAAGGTGGAACTGCAGAACGGTCACAAGGTCCTCGCGCACATCAGCGGCAAGATGCGTATGCACTACATCCGCATCCTCCCGGATGACCGGGTCGTTGTGGAGCTGTCTCCGTACGACCTGACGCGTGGCCGGATCGTCTACCGATACAAGTAGATCTTGTCTTCACTCCGGCCTGGACATCTCGTCCCGGCGCGGGTGGTGGCACTGACCCGGAGAACCTCACCAACATGAAGGTCAAGCCGAGCGTCAAGAAGATCTGCGACAAGTGCAAGGTGATCCGCCGTCACGGTCGGGTCATGGTCATCTGCGACAACCTGCGCCACAAGCAGCGCCAGGGCTGACGCACGCCGACCGACCTGCACTACGCAGTTCTTCGCGCGACGTAAGAAAACGTACATACGCAGAGCCCGCCCAGCCCTGAGAGGGGCCGGCGGCACCTCCGGCGGGGGCCGGGGACCCGGACGTACCACCACCCATCAGGTGTGGTCGGCGGTCGGGAATGGTTCTGCGGAAGACCCCCGAACACACAGGAGCCATTGAATGGCACGCGTTTCCGGTGTTGACATCCCGCGCGAAAAGCGTGTGGAGATCGCACTCACCTACGTCTTCGGTATCGGGCGCACCCGGTCCAAGGAGATCCTCGCCTCCACCGGCGTGAACCCGAACACCCGCGTTCGTGACCTGGCCGAAGAGGACCTCGTCAAGATCCGCGAGTACGTGGACGCCAACCTCCGTACCGAGGGTGACCTCCGCCGCGAGATCCAGGGCGACATCCGCCGCAAGATCGAGATCCAGTGCTACCAGGGCATCCGCCACCGTCGTGGCCTGCCGGTGCACGGTCAGCGCACCAGCACGAACGCGCGTACCCGCAAGGGCCCGCGTCGCGCGATCGCCGGTAAGAAGAAGCCGGGCAAGAAGTAGTCCTGTTCAGCGGTCTTGCGCTGTAGGACCGACCACCTCCCGTAGGAGATTTAGATGCCCCCCAAGGGTCGTCAGGGCGCTGCCAAGAAGGTGCGCCGCAAGGAAAAGAAGAACGTCGCTCACGGGCACGCCCACATCAAGAGCACGTTCAACAACACGATCGTCTCGATCACGGACCCCTCGGGCAACGTGATCTCCTGGGCCTCCGCCGGCCACGTCGGCTTCAAGGGCTCGCGCAAGTCCACCCCCTTCGCCGCGCAGATGGCCGCCGAGTCGGCCGCCCGCCGCGCGCAGGAGCACGGCATGCGCAAGGTTGACGTCTTCGTCAAGGGTCCGGGCTCCGGCCGCGAGACCGCGATCCGCTCCCTCCAGGCCACCGGCCTCGAGGTCGGCTCGATCCAGGACGTCACCCCCACCCCGCACAACGGCTGCCGCCCGCCGAAGCGCCGCCGCGTCTGACGCAGCGGACGCACTTGTGCGTCTTTGAGTGTCCGGGCGGTACGAACCCCTTCGGGGGGACGTGCCGCCCGTACCCTTGCAGTACCTGGCTTTACCCGTCGGGCGTCAAATAGTGGGCGTCCACGACTGAAGGAACACACATGCTTATCGCTCAGCGTCCTTCGCTGACCGAAGAGGTCGTCGACGAGTACCGCTCGCGGTTCGTGATCGAGCCGCTCGAGCCGGGCTTCGGCTACACCCTCGGCAACTCGCTGCGCCGCACGCTCCTGTCCTCGATCCCGGGTGCCGCTGTCACCAGCATCCGCGTGGACGGCGTCCTGCACGAGTTCACCACCGTGCCCGGTGTCAAGGAAGACGTCACCGACATCATCCTCAACATCAAGCAGCTGGTCGTCTCCTCGGAGCACGACGAGCCGGTCGTGATGTACCTGCGCAAGCAGGGTCCCGGCCTGGTCACCGCTGCCGACATCGCGCCCCCGGCCGGTGTCGAGGTGCACAACCCGGACCTGGTCCTCGCCACGCTCAACGGCAAGGGCAAGCTGGAGATGGAGCTGACCGTCGAGCGCGGTCGCGGCTACGTCTCCGCCGTCCAGAACAAGCAGCTGGGCCAGGAGATCGGCCGCATTCCGATCGACTCCATCTACAGCCCGGTCCTCAAGGTCACCTACAAGGTCGAGGCGACCCGAGTCGAGCAGCGCACCGACTTCGACAAGCTCATCGTCGACGTCGAGACCAAGCAGGCCATGCGCCCGCGCGACGCCATGGCGTCCGCAGGCAAGACCCTGGTCGAGCTGTTCGGTCTGGCGCGCGAGCTCAACATCGACGCCGAGGGCATCGACATGGGCCCGTCCCCGACGGACGCCGCCCTGGCCGCCGACCTGGCGCTGCCGATCGAGGAGCTCGAGCTCACCGTTCGGTCGTACAACTGCCTCAAGCGCGAGGGCATCCACTCCGTGGGTGAGCTCGTCGCCCGTTCCGAGGCCGACCTGCTCGACATCCGCAACTTCGGTGCGAAGTCGATCGACGAGGTCAAGGCGAAGCTGGCCGGCATGGGCCTGGCCCTCAAGGACAGCCCGCCCGGATTCGACCCGACCGCCGCCGCCGACGCCTTCGGCGCCGACGACGACGCGGACGCCGGTTTCGTCGAGACCGAGCAGTACTGAGCAGCACCCGTTGAACTTTCCCGTGGCAGCCGCCGCGGGGGAACTGACACCGGTACCTGACACGGCCGGTGCAGAAATGAAGGAGTAACACCATGCCGCGTCCCGCAAAGGGTGCCCGTCTGGGCGGTTCCGCCGCGCACGAGAAGCACCTTCTCGCGAACCTCGCGAAGGCGCTCTTCGAGCACGGCCGCATCACCACCACCGAGGCCAAGGCCCGCCGCCTGCGTCCCTACGCCGAGCGTCTGGTCACCAAGGCCAAGAAGGGCGACATCCACAACCGTCGCCTGGTGCTGCAGACGATCACGGACAAGAGCATCGTGCACACGCTGTTCACCGAGATCGCCCCGCGCTACGAGAACCGCCCCGGTGGTTACACGCGCATCACCAAGATCGGCAACCGTCGTGGCGACAACGCCCCGATGGCCGTGATCGAGCTGGTCGAGGCCCTCACGGTCGCCCAGCAGGCCACTGGTGAGGCCGAGGCCGCCACCAAGCGCGCCGCGAAGGACGCCGAGGCCGTGGCCGAGGCTCCCGCTGCCGAGGAGACCAAGGAGGCCTGATCCCGCTCCGGGATCGAGCTTGCTTGATCGGCTCTGAACGGGCCCGCCCCTTCCCGGGGCGGGCCCGTTCTGCGTTTCCTGACGTTCTTGAGCTTCTGAGAGGATCTGTCGCGTGAGTGACGAGGTGGAGCCCGGGCACGTCCGGGTACGGCTGGACCTGTCGTACGACGGGAAGGACTTCTCCGGCTGGGCGAAGCAGCGCGTGCTGCGGACCGTCCAGGGCGAGCTGGAGTCGGCCCTGCAGACCGTGATGCGGCTGCCGGACCCGGTCGAGCTGACCGTGGCCGGGCGGACCGACGCGGGCGTGCACGCGCGCGGGCAGGTGGCGCAGTTCGACGTGCGCGACGAGGTGTGGGCCGAGCACCACGACAAGCTGCTGCGCCGCCTCGCGGGCCGGCTGCCGCACGACGTACGGGTGTGGAAGGCCGCCGAGGCACCCGAGGGCTTCAACGCCCGGTTCTCCGCCATCTGGCGCCGGTACGCCTACCGCGTCGGCGACGACCAGGGCGGCGTGGACCCGCTGCGCCGCGGGCACGTGCTGTGGCACCAGTGGCCGCTCGACGTGGACGCCATGAACGAGGCCGCCGCCGCGCTGCTCGGCGAGCACGACTTCGCCGCGTACTGCAAGAAGCGCGAGGGCGCCACGACCATCCGCACCCTCCAGCAGCTCGGCTGGGAGCGCGCCGAGGACGGGATCGTCACCGCGACGGTCCGCGCCGACGCCTTCTGCCACAACATGGTCCGCTCGCTGGTCGGCGCCCTGCTGCACGTCGGGGACGGGCACCGGCCGACCGACTGGCCGGGGAAGGTCCTGCGGGCCGCCGTACGGGACTCCTCGGTGCACGTGGTGAAGCCGCACGGGCTCACCCTGGAGGAGGTCGGCTACCCGGCGGACGAGCTGCTGGCCGCCCGCAGCAAGGAGGCCCGCAACATGCGCACCCTCCCGGGCGCCGGCTGCTGCTGATCCCCGGCGACCGCCGCCCCAATCCGTTTGGGCGTATCGGCGCCGGGCCTGGACAATGCCCCGCATGGGACATCTCGAAGCCAGCCACCTGGAGTACTACCTTCCCGACGGGCGGGTCCTGCTCCCCGACGTCTCCTTCCGCGTGGGGGAGGGGTCGGTCGTCGCCCTCGTCGGGGCGAACGGCGCCGGCAAGTCCACCCTGCTGAAGCTGATCTCCGGCGACCTCCAGCCGCACGGCGGCGGGACGACCGTCAGCGGCGGCCTCGGCGTGATGTCGCAGTTCGTGGGCTCCGTACGGGACGAGACGACCGTACGGGACCTGCTGGTCTCGGTGGCCCAGCCCCGGATCCGGGAGGCCGCGAAGGCCGTCGACCACGCCGAGCACCTGATCATGACGGTGGACGACGAGTCCGCCCAGATGGCGTACGCGCAGGCGCTCAGCGACTGGGCCGACGTACAGGGCTACGAGGCCGAGACCCTGTGGGACGTCTGCACCATGGCCGCCCTGGCCATCCCGTACGACGCCGCGCAGTTCCGCGAGGTGCGCACGCTGTCGGGCGGCGAACAGAAGCGGCTCGTGCTGGAGGCGCTGCTGCGCGGGCCGGACGAGGTGCTGCTGCTCGACGAGCCGGACAACTACCTGGACGTCCCGGGCAAGCGGTGGCTGGAGGAGCAGCTCAAGGCCACCCGCAAGACCGTGCTGTTCGTATCGCACGACCGGGAGCTGCTGTCCCGGGCCGCCGAGAAGATCATCAGCCTGGAGCCGAGCCCCACGGGCACGGACGTGTGGGTGCACGGCTCGGGCTTCGACACCTACCACGACGCCCGCAAGGAGCGCTTCGCGCGCTTCGAAGAGCTCAAGCGGCGCTGGGACGAGGAGCACGCCCGCCTGAAGGCGCTGGTGCTGCGGCTGCGCAACCAGGCGGCGAGCAGCCCCGACATGGCCTCGCGCTACCGGGCGATGCAGACGCGCTTCCAGAAGTTCGAGGAGGCCGGCCCGCCGCCGGAGCCGCCGCGCGAGCAGGACATCAAGATGCGTCTGAAGGGCGGGCGGACCGGCGTGCGCGCGCTGACCGTGGAGAACCTCGAGCTCACGGGCCTGATGAAGCCGTTCTCGCTGGAGGTCTTCTACGGGGAGCGGGTCGCCGTGCTCGGCTCGAACGGCTCCGGGAAGTCGCACTTCCTGCGGCTGCTGGCCGGCGAGGACGTCAAGCACACGGGTGATTTCAAGCTGGGCGCCCGGGTGGTCGCCGGTCACTTCGCGCAGACGCACGCGCACCCCGAGCTCTTCGGCCGCACGCTCGTCGACATCCTGTGGACGGAGGCGGCGAAGCCGCTCGGCCCCGCCATGGCCGTCCTGCGCCGGTACGAGCTGGAGCGCCAGGGGGAGCAGCCCTTCGAGCGGCTGTCGGGCGGCCAGCAGGCGCGTTTCCAGATCCTGCTGCTGGAGCTCGCGGGCACCACGGCGCTGCTCCTGGACGAGCCGACCGACAACCTGGACCTGGAGTCCGCGGAAGCCCTCCAGGACGGTCTGGAGTCGTACGAAGGCACTGTGCTGTGCGTCACGCACGACCGGTGGTTCGCTCGGACATTTGACCGTTTCCTGGTCTTCGGTTCCGACGGTGTTGTGCGGGAGACTCAGGAACCCGTCTGGGACGAGCGGCGCGTCGAGCGCCGCCGCTGAGACGGGTGTTCGGCCCGGTTCGACGGACGGAGTCCGGCGCAGCCGTCCGAAGCCCCTGAGGCCCACCGGGGCCGAAGGGTGCGAGGGCGGCGGTGGGGTGGGTCTCAGGAGCCCGTTCGGGACGAACGTAGGGTCGAGCGGAAGCGCTAGGGGGAGACCGGCCCCTCGGCCGGAGTGAGGGGGAGGTGTTGTGGGCCTGCGGCCTGGCATCTGGCTCATGAAGCGGGGGAGCGGCGGTCCCGCCAACCGGCTGCTCGACTGGCTGCTGCGGCCGGCGTCCCGGCCCTGGCAGCTCGTCTCCGTCGCGGTGGTCCTGGGGGTCTGCGTCTCCACGAGCCTGCGGGAGAACTGGGGCTCCGACAACGCCTTCGTGGTGAAGGCGGCGCAGACGCTGCTGGCCGGCGGGTCGCCGTACGAGGACAAGCGCTTCCTGTACCTGCCCAGCGCGGTCCTGATGGCCGTTCCCGAGGCGCTGCTGCCGACGGCGGTGCTGCGCTGGAGCCTGCCGGTGGCGATGTCCGGGCTGCTGGGCATCGGGTGGCTGGCCGCGCTGCGGATCTTCTCGGTGCCGCTGCGCTCGCGCTTCGCGGTCGTCGGGTTCCCGGTGCTGGCCCTGGCCTACAAGCCGTACGTGAACCTCGTGCTGATCGGCAACTGGACGGCGATCTCGGCGGCCGCGCTGCCGGTCGCTCTGCTGCTCGCGCACCGGCGGTCCTGGGCGGCCGCCGGGCTGGTGGTGGGGCTGGCCATCGCCTGCAAGCCCATGCTGGTGCCGATCGGGCTGGTCTTCGTACTGGCCCGGCAGTGGCGGGGGCTCGCCGTGGCCGTGCTGGTGCCGCTCGGGGTGTCGCTGCTCGGGGCGCTGATGATGCCCAGCCCCATGCTGTTCTTCACCAAGACCATGCCGTTCCTGTTCCAGGGGCAGGACGCGTACGCGCTGCCCTGGGACGCCTCTCCCATAGCGGTGCTGCCCCGGCTGGGGGTGCCGGAGCCGGTGGCGGTGCTGGTGGCCTTCGCGGGGGCCGGGGCGGGGCTGTGGGCCGCCTGGACGCGGTGGCGGCGCACGGGGGACGAGACGGACGCGGGGGAGCTGCGGCTCGTGGAGACGGCCTGCATGGTGATGCTCACCGCATTCCTGGTCTCGCGGCCGTCCTTCGACCACTACCTGCTGGTGGTGCTTCCGCTGCTGCTGGCCTCGGCGGTGCGGCCGGGGTCGATGCCCCGCTCGCCCTGGTTCTGGCTGGCCCTGACGCCCCAGGTTGCGCTGATCCCGTGGCCCTCCGAACTGGCCCACAAGCGGCGCGCCTTCAAGGACTGCGCCACCCTGTGCGGGCTCGCGATCCTGCTGGTGCGTCGTGCGCTGCGCTCCGGTCGGGTTACTCTTGGGCAAGTAACAACTGCGGGGTCCCTACCCAGGACCGAACCGGAGTGCGCCGCGACGCCAGCAGAATCGGCATCGCGGACCGCGTTTTGACCCGTACGGGTCTGCTTGGGTACCCTGCTGGTTTGTTATGCGTATTGGCTTTCTCATTCTCACGTGAAAGGCCTTGCGCCGGTCCACCGGACCGATGACCAGCGGTTCACACGGGTTGCGTCCCTGATGTGAACGAGGGCTGTCGTGATCGTCCGTGGTGACCCTGTCAGGACCTTCCCGTGGGGGCTTGCGCCCTTGGGATACCACCACTGAAGAAGCGAAGGCATACGCGTGCGTACGTTCAGCCCCAAGCCCGGCGACATCTCGCGCCAGTGGCTCGTCATCGACGCCCAGGACGTTGTCCTCGGCCGTCTGGCGACCCAGGCCGCTACCCTCCTGCGGGGCAAGCACAAGCCGACCTATGCGCCTCACATGGACATGGGCGACTTCGTCGTCATCATCAACGCCGACAAGGTTCACCTGTCCGGCAACAAGGCGACCCAGAAGATGGCGTACCGCCACTCCGGTTTCCCGGGCGGTCTGCGTTCCGTGCGCTACGACGACCTCCTGGCGAACAACCCGGAGAAGGCCGTCGAGAAGGCCATCAAGGGCATGCTCCCCAAGAACACCCTGGGCCGTCAGATGCTCTCGAAGCTGAAGGTCTACTCGGGCGACCAGCACCCGCACGCTGCCCAGCAGCCGGTGCCGTTCGAGATCACCCAGGTCGCGCAGTAGTTCCGGCCACCCCCTAAGACGTAGAAAATTCTGAGGAGCATCGTGGCCGAGACCACCGCCGAGACCCCCGTCGAAGAGTTCGAGGGCGTCGAGGAGTACACCACCGAGTCTGAGGTCGTCGTCGAGGGCGACTACACCTCCGAGTCCCTTGCCGGCCGCTTCGGCGACCCCCAGCCGGCCGCCGGCCTGGGCCGTCGCAAGAACGCCATCGCCCGCGTCCGGATCGTTCCGGGCACCGGCAAGTGGAAGATCAACGGTCGCACCCTTGAGGACTACTTCCCCAACAAGGTGCACCAGCAGGAAGTCAACGAGCCGTTCAAGCTCCTTGAGCTGGACAACCGCTACGACATCATCGCCCGCATCTCGGGTGGCGGCGTCTCCGGCCAGGCCGGCGCCCTGCGCCTCGGTGTGGCGCGCGCCCTGAACGAGGCGGACGTCGACAACAACCGCCCGGCGCTGAAGAAGGCCGGCTTCCTTTCCCGCGACGACCGTGCGGTCGAGCGCAAGAAGGCCGGTCTCAAGAAGGCCCGTAAGGCTCCGCAGTACAGCAAGCGTTAATCTGCGCCTGCTGTTCAGCAACAACCGCCCCGGCAGCACTCTCTGTGCTGCCGGGGCGGTTCGTTTACCGCCACAAGCGGCAAATACATGTCACAAGCGGTCACAAACGAAGTGTGAACTCGGGAGGACAACAGTGGGACAACTCTTCGGGACGGACGGTGTACGCGGCGTCGCCAACGCGGATCTGACGGCTGAGCTCGCGCTCGGTCTCTCCGTGGCAGCTGCCCACGTACTCGCCGAGGCGGGCACCTTCGCGGGCCACCGCGCGACCGCGGTCGTCGGCCGCGACCCGCGCGCCTCCGGCGAATTCCTGGAGGCGGCGGTCGTCGCCGGCCTCGCGAGCGCGGGCGTGGACGTCCTGCGCGTCGGTGTGCTGCCCACCCCGGCGGTGGCGTATCTCACCGGTGCGCTGGGTGCCGACCTCGGCGTGATGCTCTCCGCCAGCCACAATGCGATGCCCGACAACGGCATCAAGTTCTTCGCCCGCGGCGGCCACAAGCTCGCCGACGAGCTCGAGGACCGCATCGAGGCCGTCTACGAGGAGCACCGCACCGGCGCCCCCTGGGACCGGCCCACCGGCGCCGGCGTCGGCCGCGTCTCCGACTACGACGAGGGTTTCGACAAGTACGTCGCCCACCTCATCGGGGTCCTCCCGAACCGCCTCGAAGGACTCAAGATCGTCCTGGACGAGGCGCACGGCGCGGCCGCCCGCGTGTCGCCCGAGGCCTTCACCCGGGCGGGAGCCGAGATCGTCACCATCGGCGCCGAGCCCGACGGCCTCAACATCAACGACGGCTGCGGCTCCACCCACCTGGAGCTCCTCAAGCAGGCCGTGGTCGAGCACGCCGCCGACTTCGGCATCGCGCACGACGGCGACGCGGACCGCTGCCTCGCGGTCGACGCCGCCGGCGCCGAGATCGACGGCGACCAGATCCTCGCGGTGCTGGCCCTGGCCATGCGCGAGGCCGGCCAGCTGCGCGGCAACACCGTCGTCGGCACCGTGATGTCGAACCTCGGCTTCAAGCTGGCCATGGAGGGCGAAGGCATCGAGGTCGTGCAGACGGGTGTCGGCGACCGGTACGTGCTGGAGTCGATGAAGGAGCACGGCTACGCGCTCGGCGGCGAGCAGTCGGGCCACGTGATCATCCTCGACCACGCCACGACCGGCGACGGCACGCTCACCGGCCTGCTGCTCGCGGCGCGGGTCGCGGCCACGGGGCGCTCGCTCGCCGAGCTCGCGGGCGTCATGCGGCGGCTGCCGCAGGTGCTGATCAACGTTCCCGACGTGGACAGGTCCCGGGTCGCGACCTCCGGCGAGCTGGCCGCGGCCGTCGCCGACGCCGAGCGGGAGCTGGGCACCACCGGGCGCGTACTGCTCCGTCCGTCCGGTACCGAGCCGCTCGTACGAGTGATGGTCGAGGCCGCCGACATCGAGCAGGCCCGCGCGGTCGCCGGACGGCTGGCGGACGCCGTGAAGTCGGCGCTCGGCTAGAGCGGCCACGGTTCCCGTACGCCGGCCCCGTCCTGAGGAGGATTCCCCAGGACGGGGCCGACGGCGTTCGGGGCCGGTCCGCTCAGGTCTTCGGCCTGCGGACCCGGCGGCCGCGCCGGGTCCGCCACAGCGCCTTCAGGTCGATGTCCTCGACGGCGATCGACCCGCCGGCGGTCGGCTCGATCGCCGAGATCACGGCCGTGGTCCGGTCGGCCGGGGTGATCAACCGCAGGTGCGGCAGGGCCGCACCCCGGTCGCCGGGGGATCAGAGCTTGCGGAGGCTGAGTTTCTGGACCTTGTGGTCCGGGCCCTTGCGGACGACGAGCGTGGCACGGCCGCGGGTGGGGGCGACGTTCTCCAGGAGGTTGGGCTTGTTGATCGTGCGCCACATGGTCTGCGCGTACTCCATGGCCTCCTCCTCGGAGACCTGGGTGTACTTGCGGAAGTAGGAGAACGGGTTCTGGAACGCGGTCTCGCGCAGCTTCCGGAACCGGTTGAGGTACCAGCGCTCGATGTCCTCGGGCCGGGCGTCCACGTACACGCTGAAATCGAAGTAGTCGGCGAGCGCGACGCGCGTACGGCCGTCCGTGCCGGGCAGGGCCGGCTGCAGGACGTTGAGCCCCTCGACGATCAGGATGTCCGGGCGGCGTACGACGAGCTGCTCGCCGGGGACGATGTCGTAGATCAGGTGCGAGTAGACCGGGGCGCTGACCTCGTCCTTGCCCGCCTTGATGTCCGCGACGAAGCGGGTGAGCGCGCGCCGGTCGTACGACTCCGGGAAGCCCTTGCGGGAGGTCAGCCCGCGCCGCTGGAGCTCCTTCATGGGGTAGAGGAAGCCGTCGGTGGTGACCAGCTCGACGCGGGGGTGTTCGGGCCAGCGGGCGAGCAGGGCCTGGAGCAGGCGGGCCACGGTGGACTTGCCGACGGCGACGGAGCCGGCGACCCCTATGACGAAGGGGGTGCCCTGCTGGGCGCCGTGGCCGTTGCCGGCGTCGCCGAGGAAGGTGTTGAGGGTGCCGCGGAGGTTGCTCGTGGCGCCGACGTAGAGGTTGAGGAGGCGGGAGAGCGGCAGGTAGACGTCCCGGACCTCGTCGAGGTCGATGACGTCGCCGAGACCGCGCAGCCGCTCGACCTCCTCGGCGGTGAGGGGGAGCGGGGTCCGCTCGCGCAGCGCGCTCCACTCGTCGCGGGTGAGGTCGACGTACGGGGAGACCTCGGCCCGGCGATGGGGTCGCTCGGGACGGCCGGGGCGCTCCGTCGCGCTGTCCGGCTGCGTGCTTCGTGGCGGCGAAGTGATCACAGGGCCATTGTCGTGGCTCGGGGGCGGTTGTGGGTGGTGGGGTCGGTCACGTGGCGGGGGCATCGGCGGGTGCGGAGGGTGTCGCCCCGGTCACGATTGGCGGCGCGCCGCGGGAAAGGGGGCGGCCTTGATCGGATCGCCGCGTAGATTTGCCGGGCGTTGCGGCCTTTGCGGGCTGCCGCTTTTTTCGTTGTTGTGTGTTTCTGGGGGAGATTCTTCGTGCGTAGCACCCTTGTCCGTCGTACCGTCCTGACCGCTTCCGCGGTGTCCCTGGTCCTGCTGTCCGCCGCCTGCGGTTCCGACAAGGCGGACGACAAGGCGGGCGGCGCCACGCCGACCCCCTCCGGCGCGGCGACGTCGGCGGCGCCGGCGGCGAAGGCGAAGACCGACGCCGAGCTGGCCGCGCTGCTGGTGACGCAGGACGAGCTGCCGACCCACGCGGTCCGGGCGGCCACCCCGGCCGAACTCGCGGCGGCGGCCAGTGCCGGGAGCGACAAGCCCGAGTGCCTGCCGCTGGTCAAGGCGCAGTGCTCGGCCCCGATCGGCACCCCGGCGGGCAGGGCGGGCACCAAGGCGGTCGCCAAGCCGAAGTCCGTGGGCGACGTCCTGGGCGCCACCGTCACGTCCATCGCCCTCGCCTCGTACGAGGGCAAGAGCGCCGACGCGGTCTTCGCCTCCGTCAAGGCAGCGGCCACGGCCTGCGCCGGCGGTTACACGGGCAGCCAGGACGGTGACTCCCTCAAGATCTCCAAGGTGGTCCCGGGCGCCCCGGTCACCGCGGGCGACGAGGCGCTCGCCTACACCGCGGTGGCCGACGTGGACGGCGAGAAGGCTTCCACGGAGCTCGTGGTCGTGCGCAAGGGCAACATCATCGCCACCTTCTCGGCCGTGAGCCCGAGCGGCTCCGCCGAGCAGCCGAAGGCCGTCGTCGAGATCCAGGCCAAGAAGCTCGGCTGACCGTTCGAAACCTGCGTCAACCCGCTCCGGCGTATGCGCCGGGGCGGGTTTTTCGTCTTGTTCAGGTACGGGGCACGGAGCCGACATCCGCGTACGCTGCGCCGTATGTGCGGAATTGTGGGTTACGTGGGAGCGCAGTCGGCGCTCGATGTGGTCATCGCCGGACTCAAGCGGCTGGAGTACCGCGGCTACGACTCGGCGGGTGTCGCCGTGCTCGCGGACGGGGGACTGGTCTGCGCCAAGAAGGCCGGAAAACTGGTCAATCTGGAGAAGGAGCTGGTCGGGCATCCGCTGCCGGCCGGATCCACGGGACTCGGGCACACCCGCTGGGCCACCCACGGCGGGCCCACCGACGTCAACGCCCACCCGCACCTCGACAACGCGGGCAAGGTGGCCGTCGTACACAACGGCATCATCGAGAACTTCGCCGAGCTGCGCGCCGAACTGGCCGAGCGGGGGCACCGGCTGGAGTCCGAGACGGACACCGAGGTCGTCGCCCACCTGCTGGCCGAGCGGTTCGGGGCCGGCGGGGACCTCGCGGAGGCCATGCGGCAGGTGTGCCGACGGCTGGAGGGCGCGTTCACGCTGGTCGCGGTGCACGCCGACGCCCCGGACGTGGTGGTCGGGGCTCGCCGGAACTCCCCTCTGGTGGTGGGCGTCGGCGAGGGCGAGAACTTCCTCGCCTCGGACGTGGCCGCGTTCATCGCCCACACCCGGTCCGCGATCGAGCTGGGGCAGGACCAGGTCGTCGAGCTCCGCCGCGACGGGGTCACGGTGACCGACTTCGCGGGTGCGCCCGCGTCGGTGCGGGCGTACCACGTGGACTGGGACGCCTCGGCGGCCGAGAAGGGGGGGTACGACTACTTCATGCTCAAGGAGATCGCCGAGCAGCCGAAGGCCGTCGCCGACACCCTCCTGGGCAGGATCGACGCGAGCGGCTCGCTGAGCCTGGACGAGGTGCGCATCCCCGTCTCGGTGCTCAGGGAGGTCGACAAGGTCGTGATCGTGGCCTGCGGTACGGCCTACCACGCGGGCATGATCGCGAAGCTGGCCATCGAGCACTGGACCCGCATCCCGTGCGAGACGGAGCTGGCGAGCGAGTTCCGCTACCGCGACCCGATCCTGGACCAGCGGACGCTGGTCGTCGCGATCTCGCAGAGCGGCGAGACCATGGACACCCTGATGGCGCTGCGGCACGCGCGCGAGCAGGGCGCCAAGGTGCTGGCCATCTGCAATACGAACGGGTCGACGATCCCGCGCGAATCGGACGCGGTGCTGTACACGCACGCCGGTCCGGAGGTGGCCGTCGCCTCGACCAAGGCGTTCCTGACGCAGCTGGTGGCCTGCTATCTGGTCGCGCTGTACCTCGGGCAGGTGCGGGGTACTAAGTGGGGCGACGAGATCGAGGCGGTGATCCGCGAACTGTCCGACATCGCCGGGGCCGTGGACACCGTACTGGAGACGATGGAGCCGGTCCGGGCGCTGGCGCGCTCGCTGGCGGACAAGAACACCGTGCTGTTCCTGGGCCGGCACGTCGGGTACCCGGTGGCCCTGGAGGGCGCGCTCAAGCTCAAGGAGCTGGCGTACATGCACGCCGAGGGCTTCGCGGCGGGCGAGCTCAAGCACGGCCCCATCGCGCTGATCGAGAAGGACCTGCCGGTGGTGGTGGTCGTGCCGTCGCCGCGCGGGCGCTCCGTGCTGCACGACAAGATCGTGTCGAACATCCAGGAGATCCGGGCGCGCGGGGCGCGGACCATCGTCATCGCGGAGGAGGGCGACGACGCGGTCGTCCCGTACGCCGACCACCTGATCCGGATCCCGGCGACGCCGACGCTGCTCCAGCCCCTGGTGGCGACGGTGCCGCTGCAGGTCTTCGCCTGTGAGCTCGCGACCGCGCGGGGCAACGAGGTGGACCAGCCGCGTAACCTCGCAAAGTCGGTAACGGTGGAGTGAGCGAAGCGAGTTGGCGTTGTGATTATCGGAGTGGGAATCGACGTTGCCGAGATCGAGCGGTTCGGTGAGTCGCTGGCCCGGACACCGCAACTGGCGCAGCGGCTTTTCGTCGACTCCGAGTTGACGCTGCCGAGCGGCGAGCGGCGCGGGGTCGCCTCGCTCGCCGCCCGGTTCGCCGCCAAGGAGGCCCTCGCCAAGGCGCTCGGCGCGCCCGGCGGGATGCTCTGGACCGACGCCGAGGTGTACGTCGAGGAGACCGGGCAGCCGCGGGTGCGGGTGTCCGGGACGGTCGAGGCCAGGGCGGTGGCACTGGGCGTGAAGTCCTGGCACATCTCCCTGAGCCACGACGCGGGCATCGCCTCGGCCGTGGTGATCGCCGAGGGCTGAGCCTCCTTTTCGGGCAGGCTGGTCCCATGCGTACTGCTTACAGCGTGGAGACCGTGCGGGCCGCCGAGCGCGAGCTGATGGCCCGGCTGCCCGAAGGCGCCCTGATGCAGCGCGCGGCGGCCGGGCTGGCCGCCGTCTGCGCGGGACTGCTGCGCCGCGTGTACGGCTCGCGCGTCGTGCTGCTCGTCGGCCCCGGGGACAACGGCGGCGACGCGCTGTACGCGGGCGCCCGCCTGGCCCGGCGCGGCGCCGGGGTGACGGCCGTCCCGATGGATCCCGAGCGGGTGCACGCGGGCGGGCTGGCCGCCCTGCTGGCCGCCGGGGGCCGGCTCGCGCGGGCCGTCCCCGGCCGGGCGGACCTGGTACTGGACGGGCTCGTCGGCATCGGCGGCCGCGGCGGGCTCCGGCCGGCCGCCGCGGCGCTCGTGGAGCGGATCCCGGACGGCGCCGTCGTCGTCGCGGTGGACCTCCCGAGCGGGGTCGACGCGGACACCGGCGAGGTGGCCGGAGCGGCCGTCCGCGCCGATGTCACGGTGACCTTCGGGGCGTACAAGCCGGGACTGCTCATCGACCCGGGGGCCTCGCGCACCGGCGCGGTGCGCTTGGTGGACATCGGGCTGTCGCTGCCGGACCCGGACGCCGAGGCCCTGCAGCACGCCGATGTGGCGGCGCTGCTGCCGGCTCCGACGGCGTCGAGCGACAAGTACCGGCGGGGCGTGGTCGGCATCGTCGCCGGGTCGGTGCAGTACCCGGGCGCGGCGGTGCTCGCCGTCGCAGGGGCGCTGCACGGCGGCGCGGGAGCCGTTCGGTACGTCGGCCCGGCGGTGGACGCGGTGCTGGCGCGCTATCCGGAGACGCTGATCGGGCGGGGCCGGGTGCAGGCGTGGGTGGTCGGTCCGGGGCTGGGGGAGGGCCGGGCGGCGGAGGTCGCCGAGGCCCTGGCCGACCCGGTGCCGGTGCTGGTGGACGCGGACGGGCTGCGCGGGCTGGACCCGGCGGTGCTGCGGGCCCGGCCGGCCGGGACCCTGCTGACCCCGCACGCCGGGGAGGCGGCTGCGCTGCTCGGGACGGACCGGGCGGCGGTGGAGTCGGGCCGGCTGTCGTCCGTACGGTCCCTCGCGGCGCGGTACGGGGCGACGGCCCTGCTGAAGGGGTCGACCACGCTGGTGGCGCGCCCGGGGGGCGGCCCGGTCCGGGTCAACCCGACGGGGACCCCGTGGCTGGCCACCGCGGGCAGCGGCGACGTCCTGTCGGGGCTGGCGGGATCCCTGCTCGCCTCGGGCCTGGCAGCGCCTGACGCCGCGGCGGTGGCCGCGTACGTGCACGGGCTGGCGGGGCGCCGGGCCTCCTGCGGAGCCCCTCTCCTCGCCCAGCGGATCGCGGAGTCCCTGCCGGAGGCCTGGCGCGGCATCCGCGAGGAGGCCGACCGCCCTTGATACGTCATCAGGGGTGAAAAACATCCAATATGTCGCCGTGCGAACGGCGGTCGCGCAGGCCACGGCCTCGCTCTGAGAGACTGGGGGCGATGAACGAGACACCGACGCGCGTGTACGCCGAGATCGATCTTGACGCCGTACGGGCGAACGTACGCGCCCTGCGCGCGCGGGCACCCCGGGCCGAGCTGATGGCCGTCGTCAAGGCGGACGCCTATGGCCACGGCGCCGTCCGGTGCGCCCGCGCGGCCCAGGACGCCGGTGCCACCTGGCTCGGAACCGCCACCCCCGAGGAGGCGCTCGCCCTGCGCGCCGCCGGGATCGCCGGACCGATCCTGTGCTGGCTGTGGACCCCCGGCGGGCCCTGGCAGGCGGCCGTCGAAGCCGATGTGGACATCTCCGTCAGCGGCATCTGGGCCCTCGACGAAGTGCGCAAGGCGGCCCTCGCCGCCGGCCGCACCGCCAGGGTCCAGCTCAAGGCCGACACCGGCCTCGGCCGCGGCGGCTGCCAGCCCGCCGACTGGGCCGAGCTCGTCGGCGCGGCCGTCGCCGCCCAGGCCGAGGGCACCGTCAGGATCACCGGCCTCTGGTCGCACTTCGCCTGCGCCGACGAGCCGGGCCACCCCTCCATCCCGCTCCAGCTGGCGTCCTTCCGCGAGATGCTGGCGTACGCCGAGAAGGAGGGCGTGGAGCCCGAGGTCCGGCACATCGCCAACTCGCCCGCGACCCTGACCCTGCCCGAGAGCCACTTCGACCTCGTGCGCTGCGGCCTCGCCGTCTACGGGGTCTCCCCGGCCCCCGAGCTCGGCACCGCCGAGGAGCTGGGCCTGCGCCCCGCCATGACCCTCAAGGCCTCGGTGGCGCTGGTCAAGACCGTGCCCGCCGGCCACGGCGTGAGCTACGGGCACCACTACGTCACCGAGGCCGAGACGAACCTGGCCCTCATCCCCGCCGGGTACGCCGACGGCATCCCGCGGCACGCCTCCGGCAGCGGCCCCGTCTCGGTCGGCGGCAAGATCCGCCGCGTCGCCGGCCGCGTGGCCATGGACCAGTTCGTCGTCGACCTGGGCGCTGACCTGGTACGCGCCGGGGACGAGGCCGTCCTCTTCGGCACCGGCGAGCACGGCGAGCCCACCGCCGAGGACTGGGCTCAAGCGGCACACACGATCGCCTATGAGATCGTCACCCGTATCGGGGCGCGCGTGCCCCGGGTCTACCTGGGCGGCTGATGGCTGAGTGAGGACGGCGTGAGCGAGAACTGGCGCAAGGCGGGCTGGGCCGGCGCCGCGATCGGCGTGATAGCCGCAGGCGCGGCGGCCGGGGTCGCGGTCGAACGGATCACGGTCGGGCGCGGCATGCGCCGCAAGGCGCGCCTCGCGCTGGACGCCACCGGTGACTACGGCTCCCTGCGCGGGACGCCGGGAGCCTGCTACGCCGAGGACGGCACCGAGCTCCACTACGAGGTCGACGAGCCGCCCGAGGGCCCCAAGAAGCGGGGCCGGCTGCGCCGCAAGGACCCGGCCGCGCCGACCGTCGTGTTCTGCCACGGCTACTGCCTCGCCCAGGACTCCTGGCACTTCCAGCGCTCCGCCCTGCGCGGACTGGTCCGCTCCGTGTACTGGGACCAGCGCAGCCACGGCCGCAGCGCGCGCGGCTTCGCCCAGGCCGACGGCGAGCGCGTGACCATCGACCAGCTCGGCCGGGACCTGAAGACCGTCATCGACGCCGCCGCGCCCGAGGGTCCGCTGGTCCTCGTGGGCCACTCGATGGGCGGCATGACGATCATGGCGCTGGCCGAGCAGTTCCCGGAGCTGATCCGCGACCGGGTGATCGGCGTGGCCCTGGTCGGCACCTCCAGCGGCCACCTCGACCAGGTGACGTACGGGCTGCCCTCGGTCGGCATGGGCGCCGTACGCCGCATCCTGCCGCCGGTGCTCAAGGCGCTCGGCTCGCAGGTGGAGCTCGTCGAGAAGGGCCGCCGCGCCACCGCCGACCTCTTCGCGGGCATGATCAAGATGTACTCGTTCGGGGCTCCCCGCGAGGTGGACCCGGGCGTCGCGCGCTTCGCCGAGCGGCTCATCGAGGCCACCCCGATCGACGTGGTCGCCGAGTTCTACCCGGCCTTCCAGATCCACGACAAGAGCGCCGCCCTGCAGCGGTTCGCCGACATCCCCGTCACCGTCATCGCCGGCGACCGCGACATGGTCACCCCGGCCGCGCACAGCCAGGCCATCAAGGACGCGCTGCCGGCCGCCGAGCTCGTGGTCCTGGAGTCCGCCGGGCACCTGATGATGCTCGAATACCCCGACACGGTGACCGGGCTGCTGACCGACCTGCTGGCGCGCACGGGTGCGGTGCCCGCAGCGACTAACGTTGGCGGGCATGGAAGAAGTACCGCTGGAAGCGCCACGAGCAGCGCACCGTCAGGCACCGCAGCAGGGAACTGAGGCGGCCGCCGCCGAGGCGCGCATCACCGTCGGCTCGCCCGAGGCCATGCAGGAGCTGGGCCGCACCCTCGCCGGCCTGCTCCGCCCGGGCGACCTCGTCCTGCTGACCGGGGAGCTCGGCGCGGGCAAGACCACGCTGACCCGGGGCCTGGGCGAGGGGCTGGGCGTACGGGGCGCCGTGACCTCGCCGACCTTCGTGATCGCCCGGGTCCACCCCTCGCTGCGCGGCGGGCCGGCGCTGGTCCATGTGGACGCGTACCGGCTCGGCGGCGGCCTGGACGAGATGGAGGACCTGGACCTCGACGTCTCGCTGCCCGAGTCCGTGGTCGTCGTGGAATGGGGCGACGGCAAGGTCGAGGAGCTCTCCGACGACCGGCTGCACGTGGTGATCGCGCGGGCGGTCGGCCACGAGGAGGTCCTGGACGACGTACGGGAGGTCTCGGTGCGCGGGATCGGGGCGCGCTGGTCGGCGCCGGGCGCGCTGGCGGCGCTGTAGCCCGCCCGCCCGGAGCCGCGGACCCGGAGTTGATGCCCGGACCCGCCGTCCCGGAAAACGTACCGACAACTCGTCGGCAAGATATTGCGCCGATGGAGTCCGGCGTGGTCACATGGTACAGAGGGCTGGTTAGGTTTACCTAAGTACGGGCCGGCCCAAGCCAGGAGGAGCCATGTCCGCAGCAGGAGTGCAGCGCGACCCCCGCCCGTCCGTCGTGTCCATGGGGGCGCTGCTCGCCGCGGGCGCGGCCGCCACCGCCGTCTCGACGCCTCCCGTGCGGGAGGCGTCGGACGAACCCGAGGCCGCCCCGCCGGCCGTACGCGAACAGGCCGCCCCGGAGTCCGAGGCGGCCTGAGAGACCCGCGTGCCGATGGGCCCTGCCCGGCGCGGTAGCCCGTACGGGTGAATCCGCGGCGTCGGTCAGGCCTGTTCGTCGGGCCCGTCGAATCGGTCGGCCCGGTCGGTCAGTCGGTCAGGGGACGACGACGACCTTCGAGTTGATCGTCGCGAAGCCCCACATGGCATCGCCGTCGGCTCGCGCCATCCGGATGCCGCCGGTCTTCTTGCCCTGGTCCGGCTCCGGCATCTGGCCGTCCACCCGGGAGCTGAACCCGACGACGACCCCGTCCGCCGTCGCGAACCGTACGACGTGTTCGATCGGCACCCCGTCCGAGCCGGTGACGGCGCCCGAGCGCGAGTTCACCAGGTACGTGCCGGGCTTCGGGTGCGCCGTGCTGGGCTTGACCGGGAACGACTTCGGCTCCCCGCTCTCGCCGACCAGCCACACCCGCTTCTGGCCCACCGAGTACACGACGCGCGAGCCGGTGCCCGATTCGGCCGGCACCGCCACCGGCTTCGCCGGGTCGGCCGCGTGCGGGGACGCGGCGGGGGAGGGGGCCGCGGGCTGCTGGGCCGACGCCTTCGGGGGATGCGCGGGCGCGGTCGCGGAGGCCTGGTAACCGAGGAAGCCGACGGCGGCGATCGCCACCACGGTGAGCCCGGCCACGATTCCCGAGCTGCTGCGTGCCACCTTGCTCCACCTCTCCCGTGCTTCCCCTCGACCGGAGCGCCTGCCGGGCAGCGCCTGCGCGCCCTGGCCCGTAGCTCGGCCGATACCTGGGTCGAAGGTAGCAGCCGGGGTGCCCCGCGACCGGCCGCGAGGGCCCGGGCCGCCGGAGTCGTAGGCTGTTCGCGTGCTCTTGCTCGCTGTAGATACCGCCACGCCCGCCGTCACCGTCGCCCTGCACGACGGCGAGTCCGTCCTCGCCGAGTCGAACCAGGTCGACGCCCGCCGCCACGGGGAGCTCCTGCTGCCCTCCGTCGACAAGGTCCTCGCGGAGGCCGGGCTGAAGCTCGAAGCCCTCACGGGCATCGTCGTCGGCGTCGGCCCCGGCCCCTACACCGGGCTGCGCGTCGGACTCGTCACCGCCTCCACCTTCGCCACCGTGCTCGGCATCCCCGTGCACGGCCTGTGCACCCTCGACGGGCTCGCGTACGCCGCGGGCGCCGCCGGGATCGAGGGCCCCTTCACCGTCGCAACCGACGCGCGGCGCAAGGAGGTCTACTGGGCCCGGTACGAGGACCCGCGCACGCGCGTCGGCGAGCCCGCCGTCGACCGGCCGGCCGACATCGCCGAGCGGGTCGCGGGCGTGCCCGCGGTGGGCCAGGGCGCGCGCCTGTACCCCGAGGTCTTCCCGGACGCCCGCGAGCCCGAGCACCAGTCGGCGGCCGCGCTCGCGGCCCTGGCCGCCGAGCGGCTCGCCGCCGGGGCGGAGTTCTTGCCCGTGACCCCGCTCTACCTGCGCCGGCCCGACGCACAGGTGCCCAAGAACTACAAGGTGGTCACCCCGCAGTGACGGCACCGACAGCGGTACTGCGCGAGATGCGCTGGTGGGACATCGAGCCGGTGCTGGAGCTGGAGCACGAGCTGTTCCCCGAGGACGCCTGGTCCGCGGGCATGTTCTGGTCCGAGCTCGCCCACGCCCGCGGACCGCACGCCACCCGCCGCTACGTGGTCGCCGAAATCGTGTCCGACAGCGGCTCCGCCGCGGGTGGATCCGGCCGCCTCGTCGGCTACGCCGGACTGGCCGCCGCCGGTGACCTGGCCGACGTACAGACCATCGCGGCCGCGCGCGACCAGTGGGGGACCGGGCTCGGCGCCCGGCTCCTCACCGACCTGCTGCGCGCCGCCACCGCCTTCGAGTGCGCCGAGGTGCTGCTGGAGGTACGGGTGGACAACACCCGTGCCCAGAAGCTCTACGAGCGCTTCGGCTTCGAGCCGATCGGCTTCCGGCGGGGCTACTACCAGCCCGGCAACGCGGACGCCCTCGTGATGCGCCTGACCGACCCCGCACAAGCGACGACTGAAAGCACTGAGAGCAATGGCTGACGAACCGCTCGTCCTCGGCATCGAGACCTCCTGCGACGAGACCGGCGTCGGCGTGGTCCGCGGCACCACCCTGCTGGCCGACGCGATCGCCTCCAGCGTCGACGAGCACGCCCGCTTCGGCGGCGTCGTGCCCGAGGTGGCCTCCCGGGCGCACCTGGAGGCGATGGTCCCGACCATCGAGCGCGCCCTGAAGGAGGCCGGGGTCAGCGCCCGCGACCTCGACGGCATCGCCGTCACGGCGGGTCCCGGCCTCGCGGGGGCCCTGCTGGTGGGCGTCTCGGCGGCCAAGGCGTACGCGTACGCACTCGGCAAGCCGCTGTACGGGGTGAACCACCTGGCCTCGCACATCTGCGTGGACCAGCTGGAGCACGGGCCGCTGCCGGAGCCGACCATGGCGCTGCTGGTGTCCGGCGGCCACTCCTCGCTGCTGCTCGCCCCGGACATCACCTCCGACGTACGGCCGCTGGGCGCGACCATCGACGACGCGGCGGGCGAAGCCTTCGACAAGATCGCGCGCGTGCTGCAGCTGGGCTTCCCCGGCGGCCCGGTCATCGACCGGCTCGCCCGCGAGGGCGACCCGAAGGCGATCAACTTCCCGCGCGGGCTGACGGGGCCGCGCGACGCGGCGTACGACTTCTCCTTCTCCGGGCTCAAGACGGCGGTCGCCCGCTGGATCGAGGCGAAGCGGAAGGCGGGCGAGGAGGTGCCGGTGCGGGATGTGGCGGCGTCCTTCCAGGAGGCCGTGGTGGACGTGCTGACCCGCAAGGCGATCCGCGCCTGCAAGGACGAGGGCGTCGACCACCTGATGATCGGCGGCGGTGTGGCGGCCAACTCCCGGCTGCGCTCGCTGGCGCAGGAGCGCTGCGACGACGCGGGGATCATCCTGCGGGTGCCGCGGCCGAAGCTGTGCACGGACAACGGCGCGATGGTGGCGGCGCTGGGTGCGGAGATGGTCAAGCGGAACCGGCCTGCCTCGGACTGGGACCTGTCGGCGGACTCCTCGCTGCCGGTGACGGACCCGCACGTGCCGGGTACCGCCCATGCGCACTCCCACGACCACGACCACGTGCACGAGTTGAGCAAGGACAACCTCTACCGATGAGCACCGTCGCACTGATGTGGGAGGCCCGGGCCACCGCCGGGCGGGGCAACGAGCTGCTGGAGTGGGCCCGTTCGCAGGTGCTGGAGCGCGAACCGGTGCGCCGCGAGCTCCTGCGGGCCCCGCAGGACCGGGTGCTGGTCGTCACCTGGTGGGAGGCGGCCGAGGGTGTGGCGGCGCAGCTGCCCGAACTCCCGGAGCCCGCAGCCGATCTGATCACCCGTCCGGTGCACCGCTGGCGGTTCGAGTCGGTGGAGACCAGCGGGACCTGACATATGCGAGGCGTGCTCCAGCGACGCGTGAGCGGGGCTCGGGCCCGCTGCCGTTATCGTCATGAGCATGCCTCGCCGTGACCTGCCGCCTCCACCGCCTCCGGCCCACTTGCGCGACTGGCTGGACGAGAACGCCGTACGCGCCGACCGCGCCCGCTTCCTGAAGGACCTGGGCCGGCGCAGCCTGGGCCTGGGGAGGCTGCTGCTGCTCTGGGCCGTCGCCGCCGTCTTCGCGCTCGGCTGGTCCTTCGTGGCCATGGCCCTGATGTCCTTCGAGACGCCGGGCGACCCGCTCTCGTACGTCTTCGGCCTCATCTTCGGCCTGCTCGGCGCGGGCGTGCTGATCCCGGCGGGGTTCTGGTTCGCCCGCGGCGCCCGGCGCGACCGGCTGGTCCACCATCTGCTGTGCGCCTGGGCCGAATCGGACCGCGACCCGGCCGCCGACGCCCGGGTCCGCGCCCCGGGGCTGAGCCTGACCTGGCTGCTGGCCTCCTTCGCGCTGGGCGCGCTCGGGCTGTACGTGACCTTCGGCTCGGCGGCGTCGGCCCGCCCGGGGGTCACCACGTACGGGGAGGTCACGTACTACATGGGCCTCGGCATGATCCTGTGGATCACCGGCCTGCTGGGCCTCGGCAAGGCCGGCGCGCACTACCGGTGGGCGGTGCGCGCCTTCCGGGGCGGCAGCGGCGGCGGCGCTACGGCGCGCTGACGGGCGAGCCGATCAGCATCGACGGGGCGCCCGCGACCCGGGTCAGGAAGACGGTCGCGGAGTGCGGCCCCTGCGGCTTGACCTTCTTGCGCAGCTCCTCGGGCTCGATGGCCGACCCGCGCTTCTTGACGGTCAGGATGCCGACCCCGCGCTCGCGCAGCAGGGCCTTCAGCTTCTTGAGGCCGAACGGCAGCACGTCGGTGATCTCGTACGCGGTGGCGTACGGCGTCGCGCGCAGCTCGTCGGCGGTGACGTACGCGATGGTCGGGTCGATGAGCCGGCCGCCCAGCTGCTCGGCGACCTCGGCGACGAGGTGGGCGCGGATCACGGCGCCGTCGGGCTCGTAGAGGTAGCGGCCGACCGGCCCGGCCTCGGGATCGGGCAGCGGATCGGTGGTCCGCAGGGTGCGCGGTCCCGGCAGCAGGGTGGCGCGGACGGTGCCGGGCGCGGTCCCGAACCACAGCACGGCCTCCTTCACGTCCCCCTGGTCCGAGATCCACTCGGCCTCGGCCTCGGCCGGCACGGCCTCGTGCGGGATCCCGGGTGCGATCTTGACGGCGGCGTACTTGGCCGTACGGGCGGCCTCCACGGCCCACGACAGCGGCGGCGAGTAGCTCTCGGGGTCGAAGATCCGGCCGCGGCCCCCGCGCCTGGCCGGATCGAGGAAGACGGCGTCGTACCCGGAGGTGTCGATGTCGGTCACATCCGCCTCGCGGATCTCGATCAGCTCCGCCAGCCCCAGCGCCTCGGCATTGGCGCGGGCGACGGCGACGGTCAGCGGGTCGCGGTCCACGGCCAGGACGCGGATGCCGAGCCGGGCCAGGGCGAGGGCGTCCCCGCCGATCCCGCAGCAGAGGTCCGCGACGCTGCGCACGCCGAGGTCCGCGAGCCGTCCGGCACGGTACGAGGCCACCGAGGCGCGGGTGGCCATCTCGCCGCCGCCGGGCGTGAAGTACATCCGGAACGCGTCCTCGGCCCCGAACTTCGCCACCGCGCGCTGTCGCAGCCGGGCCTGCCCGAGGGCGGCGGAGACCAGCGCGGCGGGGTGCTCGCGGCGCAGCCGGGTGGCGACGGCGAGCTCCTGCGCCGGGTCGTGGTCGCGGAGCGAGTCGAGGAGGGCGCTGCCCTCGGGGGTGAGGAGCGCGGCGAAGTCTTCGGGGGTCACGCCTCCATTGTCGGCTCCCCGGCCGGCGGGGGTGCGTGTGGGCCGGTCGGAGGAACGTGGCGGCGCGGTGCGCGGTGTCGTCCGGGTGGCGTGCGTGGCGGGTGCCAGGATGCGCTGCTATGCAGCTAGTCGGACAAACGGAACATAAGACGCTTCATGGTCACCGGTCCGCGGCGGGTCCGCGCGGCCGCGTCGGGGTGGCACTGGCCGCACTGCTGGTCGCCGCCCTCGGAACGGGATGCGGCTCAGCCGCCGACTCGGCTCCCGCCCGCAAGGGCGGCAAGGCCGCGGACGCACCCGCGGGCGCCGCGGGCGCGGTCGCGAACCCGGCCGAGCAGCAGAAGGCCGCCCAGCAGGCCCGGATCGCCGCGGCGAAGAAGTGGAGACTGGCCAAGCCGCCGCTGACCGCACCGGCCGCCCCGAAGACGAAGCCGGAGATCACCACCCGCGAGGGCTTCGAGGTGCAGGGCCAGGACGAGCTCCCGCCCGTCTTCACCACCGTCCCCACGGAGGACAAGGTCGTCTTCCTGACGATCGACGACGGCGCGGAGAAGGACCCCGAGTTCCTGAAGATGATGCAGGAGCTGAAGATCCCGTACACGGCGTTCCTCAGCGACTACCTCGTCCGCGACAACTACCCGTACTTCAAGCAGATGCAGGCCGCCGGCGTCTCGCTGAACAACCACACGCTCAACCACCGCTACATGCCGGCGCTCTCGTACGAGGAGCAGCGCGAGGAGATCTGCGGGCAGCAGGACACCATCCAGAAGCAGTTCGGCAAGCGCCCGACCCTGTTCCGGCCGCCGTACGGCAACTACAACCAGGACACGCTGCGCGCGGCGAAGTCCTGCGGCATCAAGGCGGTCCCGCTGTGGAACGCGGAGGCCTTCGTGAACCGCATGGACTGGCGGGAATGGGACCGCGACCTCCACCCTGGAGACATCATCCTGACTCATTTCCGAGGGCGGGAGGACTGGAAGGGCACGATGCCTGACATGATCCGTCATGTCATGAAGACCGTCACGGACAAGGGGTACGCCGTGGCTCGCCTGGAGGACTACTTGTGACGAACGCGCGCCGGTTGGCAGTCGCAACGCTGGCGGCCGGCGCGCTCGCGCTGTCCCTGACGGGGTGCGGGGGCGGCGCGGACCCGGCCGGGAGGCTGGGCGGCAAGACGCCGGAGGCGACGCGGCCGCCGACGACGGCCGCGTCGCAGCCGGCGGCCACCCCGGCCGACGAGGCCTACAAGAAGTGGGGCCTCAAAGCCCCCCTGGAATTCGCCCCGAAGCCGGACCTGAAGCCCTCCCTGGCCCCGGCGGCCCCGGGCAAGGCCCAGGTGGTGGACCGAATACCCGTCCCGCCGGCCGACAAGGTCGTCTTCCTGACCTTCGACGACGGCGCGGAGAAGGACCCCGAGTTCCTGAAGATGGCGGCCGACCTCAAGCTGCCGATCAGCATGTTCCTGACGGACAACATCGCCTCCTCGGACTACGGGCACTTCGAGAAGCTCCGCGACAACGGCTCCGGCAGCACGATCAACAACCACACCCTGTCGCACCCGAACCTCCGGACCCTGCCCTTCGCGGCGCAGAAGAAGGAGATATGCGGGCAGCAGGAACACCTGGAGAAGCGCTTCGGCGCCAAGCCGGTCCGCTTCCGCCCGCCGTACGGCAACTACAACGACGACACCCTGAAGGCCGCCTCCGAATGCGGCATCTCGCAGGTGATCCTGTGGCGCGTGTCGATGCAGATCAACAACTTCCAGTACGCCGAGGGCTCCGCCCTCAAGCCGGGCGACATCATCCTGGCCCACTTCCGCGGCCCCTCCGAACTCAAGGGCTCGACGGAAATCCAGATGACCACCCGCATGCTCCAGCGCATCCAGGAACAGGGCTACCGCATAGGCCGCCTGGAGGACTACCTGTAGCCCGCGCGGCCCTCCAGGACGTCGGCGAACGCGGCGGGCACGATGCTGCCCACCGGACCGCCCCTCAGCCCGCCGCGGCCACCACCGGGGTGATCGTCGTTTCCACCGGGCCCTTGGCGTCGGCCTCGCGCTGGCGCTCCGCGCTGTCGCTGATGCGCAGGAGGAGGGCGATCATGATCCAGTTGGCCAGGAGGGACGAGCCGCCCTTCGCCAGGAACGGCAGCGCCTTGCCCGTCAGCGGGATCAGGCCCGTCACGCCGCCCGCCACCACGAAGACCTGGAGCGCCAGCGCCGACGACAGGCCCACCGCCAGCAGCTTCCCGAACGGGTCCCGGGCGCCCAGCGCCATCCGCAGCCCCCGCTGGACCAGCAGCGCGTACAGGAGCAGCACCGCCATGACCCCGGCCAGCCCGAGCTCCTCGCCCACCGTGGTCAGGATGAAGTCGCTGCGCCCCGCGAAGCCGATCAGCTCCGGGTGGCCCATCCCCAGACCCGTCCCGGACATGCCGCCCGTGCCGAAGCTGAACAGCGCCTGTGCGGACTGGTCAGAGATGACCCCCGGAGGCCGCTCCTTCCAGTAGTACGACAGCGGCTCCAGCCACGCGGCCACGCGCCCCTTGACGTGCGGTTCCGTCGAGCCGACCACGAAGGCCCCGACCCCCGCCATGAGCAGGCCCGTCACGATCCAGCTCGTGCGCTCGGTGGCGACGTACAGCATCACCACGAACACGCCGAAGAAGATCAGCGACGTACCCAGGTCCCGCTCGAAGACCAGCACCAGCAGCGACACGATCCACACCGTGATGATCGGCCCGAGCTGGCGCATCGGCGGCAGCCGCATCCCCAGGAACTTCCGGCCCGTCAGGGCCAGCGAATCGCGGTGGATGACCAGATAGCCCGCGAAGAAGATCGCGATCATGATCTTCACGAACTCGCCGGGCTGGAGCGAGAACCCGAACAGGATGATCCAGCGCTTCGCCCCGTACGTGTCCGCGCCGAAGAACGCAGGCGCGATCAGCAGCACCAGCGCGACCGCCATCGTGATGTAGATGAACCGCTGGAGCAGCCGGTGGTCCCGCAGCAGTGCCACCACCGCCAGGCACGCGGCCACGCCGATGACCGTCCACTGCAACTGCCCCGGCGCGTTCGCCTCACCGCCGTACCGCGCGATGTACGACTGGTCGAGCCGGTGCAGCAGCACCAGCCCCAGCCCCGACAGCAGCATGGCGAGCGGGAAGATCAGCGGATCCGCGTACGCCGCGAACCGGCGCACGCCCAGGTGCCCCACCAGTGCCAGCAGCGTCATGCTGATCGTGAAGCCGGTGAGGTTGGCGGGCAGCTCGCCGTTCATCGCGAGGCCGGCGCTCGCGTGCCCGAAGACGGTGAGGGCGACGACGAAGACGAGGAGCAGTGCCTCGGTACGGCGGCGTGCGCCGGCCGTCGTGAGCGGCCTCAGTCCACGCACGGGATGCCGCCACCCTCGATGGCGGGGCTGCCGCTCCCGGCCGGGGCCGGGGCGGCGCCGCCCGGTCCCGCAGACGCCCCCGGCGCGTCGCTGGGGCTCGCGCCCGGGCTCGGAGCGGACGCGGAGGCGGAAGCCCCTGGTCCGATCTGCTCGGCAATGAGGCGCTTTATCTTCATATCGTCTACGACGTTTATGTCCTCGCCATGGTTCCTTCCGAACCGCTCGACGGGCAGTGTCGTGAACGCCACTTTCCCGCCGGACAGGTTCTTCGCCTGCTTCACGAACGACATCAGATCCCAGCCCTCGTCCGTCACCACGTCCTGTTTCGCGGCGTCGATCAGCTTCATCAGCTTGACCGGATCGGTGAAGGTCCCGGCCGAGTTCAGCTTCTGCGTGGCACCCGCCAGGAAGGCCTGCTGGCGCTTCGTCCGGTCCAGATCGCCCATGTCCAGGCCGTGCCTCTGGCGTACGAAGGCCAGGGACTGCTGACCGTTCAGGGTCTGGCGGCCCGCCGGGAAGTCGGCGCCCGAGTACTTGTCCTGCACCGGCTTCTTCAGGCACACCGGCACGCCGCCCAGCGCGTCCGCCAGGTGGTAGAAACCGGCCAGGTTGAGCTCGGCGAAGTGATCGATCGGGACGCCCAGGAAGTTCCGCACCGTCTCGATCTGCGCCTTGCGGCCGGCCTCCCGCCCCTCGCGCTCCAGCTGCCGCCGGTCCTTGACCCCCCGGGCCGAGAGCCGCTCCTCCTCCTTGGCCTTCGCCAGCCCGTACGCCTTCTTGATCTTGTCCTTGCCCTGCCCCGGCGCGCCCGGCCCGCCCGACATCTCGACGAAGTCGTCGCGCGGGACCGAGAAGGCCTTCGCCTGGCTGCCGTCGCCGGGGACGTGGAGCAGGATCAGCGTGTTCGCGTTGTAGCCGCCGATGTCGGAGCTGCCGGCGTGCAGTTTGTCGAGGACCTCCTCCGGCAGCTTCTCGCCGTTCTGGTCGCGGCGGCTGTCCAGGCCCATCAGCAGGATGTTGGTGTCCCCGTACTTCGACTTCTCGGCCCCCTGCAGGGCCTTGGAGCTGCCGATGCTGCCGGCGAGGTCCCGGTACACGTACCAGGCGCCGGCGGCGGCCATGACGGCCAGCGCGCAGGCGGTGACGAGCAGGGTGCGGGCGATTCGGCGGGGACGGCGTTGCCGGCGGGGCCGGCGGACGGGGTGGCTGGTCTTCCTCCGGTGCGCGCTCATGCCAGTCGATGGTGGGGGAGGAGCCCTGAAGGAGTCCTGAGGATCCTGAAGGGCCGTTCAGGACCCGCCGTCCAGGACCCGCCGTCCAGGGCCCGCCGTTCAGGGCCCGCGGCCCGCGGCTCTCAGGGACGGGCGGGGGCCGGCCCGCCGACCGGCACGCGCAGGACGAGGCGGATGCCGCGCCCGCCGCCCGCCCCCGACGGCAGCGCCCGCGCCTCGCCGCCGTGCGCGCGGGCGATCTCGCGCACGATGGCCAGGCCCAGGCCCGTACCGCCGCCCGCGCGCCCGCGGTCCGGGTCCAGGCGGACGAACCGCTCGAAGACCCGGTCGCGGTCCGCCGCCGGGATGCCGGGGCCGTCGTCCTCGACCTCCAGCACCGCCCAGGCGCAGCCGCCGCCCGGCCGCGCCGGCTCGGTGGCCGCCCGTACGACGACCCCCGTACGGGCGTGCCGCAGCGCGTTGTCCACCAGGTTGGCCAGCGCCCGCTCCAGCCGCGCCGGATCCCCGGACGCCGGTACGGGCGCCCGCGCGTCCAGCCGGACCGGAACCCGGGGGTCCGGGCGCCGGGCCAGGTCCTCCGCGGCCAGCAGCGCCAGGTCCACCGGCTCGGTCCGGGGTGCGGGGCCGCCGTCGAGGCGGGCCAGCAGCAGCAGGTCAGCCGCGATGCGCTGGAGCCGCTCGGTATCGGCCAGCGCGGCCGCGACCGACTCCCGGTCGGGGCGGCCCTGGGCCAGCGCCACCTCCAGCCGGGACCGGACCGCGGCCAGCGGGTTGCGCAGTTCGTGCGAGGCGTCCGCGGTGAACTGCCGCTGCCGGGCGTCGGACCGCTCCAGCCGGTCGAGCGTGTCGTTGACGGTCCGGGCCAGCTGGGCGATCTCGTCCGCCCCGCCGGGGTCCGGAACGCGGCGGTCCAGCTCGCTGGAGGTGACCGCCGCGAGCTCGGTCCGGATCGCGGTGACCGGGCGCAGGGCGTGCCCCGTCACCCACCGGGCGAGGGCCGCCGCGAAGCCGATCAGCGGGGGCGCGCCGGCCAGCAGGCCGAGGGCGATGGCGCGGGTCGCGTCGTCCACGTCGCCGAGCACGGTGACGGCGTACACCTCGTGCCCGCCCGGCGCCTCGACCGCGACCACCGCGCGGCGTTCCGCGCCGGGGCGCGCGGGCGGGAGCACGGCGGAGCGGGAGTCCTCGCCGGACGCGCCCGGTGCGGGCGGGCGCAGGCCGCCGAGGTCGGGGGAGTCCCCGAGGTCCCCGGTGGAGGCGACGGTCCGCCCCTGCGCGTCCCGTACGAGGACCAGGTCCACCCCGCTCTCCGGCGCGGGCAGCCGCCCGCCGGGGAAGGCGTGGCCGTCGAGCTGGGCGGCGACCTTGCGGGCGGCGAGCTCGGTGCGGCCGGTGGTGTTGTCGAGGAGGTTGGCCCGGAGCAGGGTGTACAGCCAGAGCCCGCCGGCGCCGAGCACGGCGGCCATGGCGAGCGCGGCGGCCAGTGCGGCACGCCGGCGGAGCGGTCCCGGGCTCGTCCTGGGGAGTGTCTCGCGGTGCACGCCGGGCCGGTCGGCGAGGCGTCTCCCAGGGGGTGTCCGGCGGCCCCGGCCATGATCCGCCGGAGCCCCCCTAGCCGCCATCGGGGGCCATGCGGTAGCCGGTGCCGTGGACGGTGAGGATCGAGCGGCGGCCGAAGGGGGCGTCGATCTTCTTGCGCAGTGAGGAGACGTACACCTCGACGATGTTCGGGTCGATGGCGTGCGGGGTGTCCCAGACCTCGTCCAGGATGTCCTGCTTGGAGACGGCCCGGCCGGGCTGCTCCATGAGGCAGGCGAGGACGCCGAGCTCGCGGGCGGTGAGCTCGATGTCGTGCACGCCGCGGCGGCAGCGGCGGCCGGCGGGTTCGAGGACGAGGTCCCCGGCCTGGAGGGTGGGGTGGGGGTCGGCGGTGGCGGCCGCCCGCCGGGCCAGGGCGCGGAGCCGGGCGGCGAGGACCACGAACGAGAACGGCTTGGTGAGGTAGTCGTCGGCGCCCGAGTCGAGGCCTTCGGCCTCGTCGTACTCGCCGTCCTTGGCGGTCAGCATGAGGACGGGCGTGGGGTCGCCGTCGGCCCGCAGGCGGGCGCAGATCTCGTACCCGCTGAGGCCGGGCAGCATCAGGTCGAGCAGGACGGCGTCGTAGGAGCCGGTGCGGGCGAGGTTCAGCCCGCGGTGGCCGTCGTGGGCGAGGTCGACCCAGTGCCCCTCGGCGGAGAGGCCGCGCCGCAGTGACTCGGCGAGGCCTTCTTCGTCTTCGACCACAAGTATCCGCACGCCCCAACTGTCACATACCGCCCACCCGGGGTCCCCGGACGGCGCTTGGGGAGGGCTGCCGCGGGGCCCGGGGAGCCCCCCGATCCGGACAACGGGGCGGAGCGTGTTGGCACTCCGCTTGACCGAGTGCTAATCGCCGGAATAGTCTCGCACCTGGCACTCGCCCCCGGTGAGTGCCAACACAGCGACGGGCAGGTCCGGCACCCGCGACGACGGATCCACCTGGTCGCCACCCAGACAGTTAGCCCCGTGAGATCTCCGAAGGGGGAGGTCGGATCGTGACGACCACCAGCTCCAAGGTTGCCATCAAGCCGCTCGAGGACCGCATTGTGGTCCAGCCGCTCGACGCCGAGCAGACCACGGCTTCCGGCCTGGTCATCCCGGACACCGCGAAGGAGAAGCCCCAGGAGGGCGTCGTCCTCGCCGTGGGCCCGGGCCGCTTCGAGGACGGCCAGCGTCTCCCGCTGGACGTCAGCGTCGGCGACATCGTGCTGTACAGCAAGTACGGCGGCACCGAAGTGAAGTACAGCGGCGAGGAGTACCTCGTCCTCTCGGCTCGCGACGTGCTCGCGATCATCGAGAAGTAATTCACCGAAGCATTGCTTTGAGCTGCGCCCCTGGTCACCCCGCTGATTGCCGGGCGGCAAGGGGCGCAGTTCGTTAAACCCGAGTTTTCGAGAGGGCTGAACCGCTCCCATGGCGAAGATCCTGAAGTTCGACGAGGACGCCCGTCGCGCCCTCGAGCGCGGCGTCAACAAGCTGGCCGACACGGTGAAGGTGACGATCGGCCCCAAGGGCCGCAACGTCGTCATCGACAAGAAGTTCGGCGCCCCCACCATCACCAACGACGGTGTCACCATCGCCCGCGAGGTCGAGCTGGACGACCCGTACGAGAACCTGGGCGCGCAGCTCGTGAAGGAGGTGGCGACCAAGACCAACGACATCGCGGGTGACGGCACCACCACCGCCACCGTGCTGGCCCAGGCGCTGGTCCGCGAGGGCCTGCGCAACGTCGCCGCCGGCGCCTCCCCGGCCGCCCTGAAGAAGGGCATCGACGCCGCGGTCAAGGCCGTGTCCGAGGAGCTCCTCGCGACCGCCCGTCCGATCGAGGACAAGTCCGACATCGCCGCCGTGGCCGCGCTCTCCGCGCAGGACCAGCAGGTCGGCGAGCTCATCGCCGAGGCGATGGACAAGGTCGGCAAGGACGGTGTCATCACCGTCGAGGAGTCCAACGCCTTCGGCCTGGAGCTGGAGTTCACCGAGGGCATGGCCTTCGACAAGGGCTACCTCTCGCCGTACATGGTCACCGACCAGGAGCGTATGGAGGCCGTCCTCGACGACCCGTATATCCTGATCAACCAGGGCAAGATCTCCTCCATCCAGGACCTCCTGCCGCTGCTCGAGAAGGTCATCCAGGCCGGCGCCTCGAAGCCGCTGCTGATCATCGCCGAGGACGTCGAGGGCGAGGCGCTCTCCACCCTCGTCGTCAACAAGATCCGCGGCACCTTCAACGCGGTGGCCGTCAAGGCCCCCGGCTTCGGCGACCGCCGCAAGGCGATGCTCCAGGACATGGCCACCCTCACCGGTGCCACCGTCATCGCCGAGGAGGTCGGCCTCAAGCTCGACCAGGCCGGTCTGGACGTGCTCGGTTCCGCGCGCCGCGTGACCATCTCCAAGGACGACACGACCATCGTCGACGGTGGCGGCAGCCACGACGAGGTCGTCGGCCGCGTCAACCAGATCAAGGCCGAGATCGAGTCCACGGACTCGGACTGGGACCGCGAGAAGCTGCAGGAGCGCCTGGCGAAGCTCGCCGGCGGCGTCTGCGTCATCAAGGTCGGCGCCGCCACCGAGGTGGAGCTCAAGGAGAAGAAGCACCGTCTCGAGGACGCCATCTCGGCGACCCGCGCCGCGGTCGAGGAGGGCATCGTCTCCGGCGGTGGCTCCGCGCTCGTCCACGCCGTGAAGGTGCTGGAGGGCAACCTCGGCCTGTCGGGCGACGAGGCCACCGGTGTCGCGGTCGTCCGCCGCGCCGCCGTCGAGCCGCTGCGCTGGATCGCCGAGAACGCCGGCCTCGAGGGCTACGTCATCACCTCGAAGGTCGCCGAGCTCGACAAGGGCCAGGGCTTCAACGCCGCCACCGGCGAGTACGGCGACCTGGTCAAGGCCGGCGTCATCGACCCGGTCAAGGTCACGCGCTCCGCGCTGGAGAACGCCGCTTCCATCGCCTCCCTGCTGCTCACGACCGAGACCCTGGTCGTCGAGAAGCCGGCCGACGACGAGGGCGACTCCGGTCACGGCCACGGCGGTCACGGTCACAGCCACTGATCGCGCCCCACATCGAGAAGGCCCCGTTCCGCATCGGCGGAACGGGGCCTTCCCGTAGGCGGGGTGCCGTCACATCGCGCCCAGTTCCCTCATCAGGCGCATGGCGTCGTAGTGCCACCAGCCTTCCTTGATCATTCCGTCCTCGCACCGGAAGACCGTCGTGCCGGTCATCGTGCAGTCCTTGCCGGTCGGGGCGATCCCCATGAACTCGCCCTTGTGCTTGCCGTTGAAGGTCCACATCGTGGTGACGTAGTCCTCCTGGGCCATCTGGGCATCCCGCGTGAAGGTGAGGTCGAAGGCGCCGCGCCACATCTGTACGTCCTCGCGGATGCCGTCGCGGCCGATCTTGTCCTCGGGCCGGCTGATGTCGTGGTCACGGTAGTCCGCCGCGAAGATCTCGTCGATGACGGACATGTCGCCCTTCATCGCGACCTCTTCGTACATGCGGTTCGCGAGCAGCGCGTTGAGGTGCTCGTCGCGGACGACGTCCAGGTTGGTGAACCGGGGCATCCCGTCGCAGAGGGCCATCATCTCCTGGAACATCCTGTCCGTCTCCGGGAGGTGAGAGTTCTTCATGGCCGCTTCGTACGACGGGAATTCGACGACGTCGACGTAGCGCGTGTCGGATTCCCGGTCCTTGCCCACCACGGTGTGGGCCACGGTGCGCTTGCCCTTCGTCTCCGCCAGGTACCGGTCGATGACCTCGTTGACTGCCTCGGGCCTGCTGGTCTCGTAATCGACTATTTGTACGAATGTCATGGCGTACTCCCGCGCTGGATGGACGTATCCAGTTTAGGGAGATTTCACCCGTTCGGCCGGTTTGGGAGCCGGCCTACCCGCGAGTCACTCGGACTACTGGGGGCCGTACTTGCGGCCCGTGCGCGAGGACACCCCGCCCAGCAGCCCGCGCGGGGTCAGCTTCACCAGGCCCATCAGCGCCTTGTACCGCGGATCCGGGATCGAGACCGTCTTCCCGCGCGCCAGGTCGTCCAGGGCCGCAGCCACCAGCTTGTCCGCGTCCAGCCACATCCAGTTGGGGATGTTGTCCGTGCCCATGCCGGCCCGCTCGTGGAACTCGGTGCGGACGAAGCCGGGGCACAGCGCCATCAGCCGCACGCCCGATCCGGACAGGTCCCGCGCCGCGCCCTGCGTGAACTGCACGACCCAGGCCTTGCTCGCCCCGTACGTCCCGCGCGGTACGAACGCCGCCACCGAGGCCACGTTGACGACTCCGCCGCGGCCGCGCGAGCGCATCGACCCGGTGGCCGCCGAGGTCAGCCGCAGGACGGCCTCGATGTGCACCTTCAGCATGGTCAGCTCGTCGGCCATGGAGACTTCGAGGTAGCGGCCCTTGTTGCCGAAGCCCGCGTTGTTGACCAGCAGATCCACCGGGTGCGTACGGTCGCCCAGACGCCGCTCGACCGCCGCGATGCCCTCGTCGGTGGACAGGTCGGCCGCCAGCACCTCGGCCTCGATGCCGTGCCGGTCGTGCAGCTCGGTGGCCTGCTCGCCGAGCCGCAACGCATCGCGGGCCACCAGCACGAGGTTGTGGCCCTGGGCGGCGAGCCGCCGGGCGAATGCGGCGCCGATGCCCGCCGTGGATCCCGTAATCAACGCAGTCGTCATAAGCGCAACCTAGCCGCCCCCGGCGACAGCTCAAGGGGAGCCCGCCGGGCGGTACACCTTCGTGATCGTCGGCGCCGCGAACCGTCGCTTCCCGCTGCGGAACCGCTACTTCCGGCTACGAACGCCCTGCTCCCGGCCGCGTACGCCCCTGCTTCCGTACTACTGCCCGTACTTCTCCAGGTGCGCGAGAGCCGCCTCGTGCCACTGCGGAGCCATCGCCGGTCCCGCCGCCCGGGTGTGCGCGAGGAGCGACCGGTCGGTGGTGAAGGCCCGGAACCAGAGCTCCACCGTCACGTCGTGGTCCGGGCGGTGGAGGACCTCGACGGGGTCGCCGGGGGAGACCGGCCCCTCCTGGACCACGCGCAGGTACGCACCCGGCCGCGCGGCCCGCGTGTACCGCTTGACCCAGCCCTTCTCGCCGAGCGCGCCCTGGAAGGTGCGGCACGGGATGCGGGCCGACGCCACCTCGAGGACGAGCCCGCCCGTACCGACCCGCCAGCGCTCGCCGAGCAGCGCGCCCGTCAGCTCCATGCCGGAGGTGGTGAGGTTCTCGCCGAAGAGCCCGGCGGGCAGCTCGCGGTCCAGCTCGCCCTCCCACCAGTCGAGGTCCTCGCGCGCGTAGGCGTAGACGGCCTGGTCGTCACCGCCGTGGTGGCGCAGGTCGCAGACGGCGTCGCCCTCGAGGCCGCTCGCGCCGACGCCCTTGGGCCCGGGCGGGAACACGTGGACCGGACCGGGGACGGGCCGCTTGCCGATACCGGTCACCCCGCCCTCCGCGTCGGTGTGGTCGACGGCCGTCGCGCGGCCGAGGTTCACGGAGGCGACGTGCGGGGGAGCCGAGGGGAACAGAGCCATGGGAAGCACGGTAACCCAGCCCCCTCAAAGGGGCGTGAGAATATTGGCGCCGGGCTCAAAGTCGGGCTTATGCTCGAAGGATGATCGAGGCACGTCATCTCCGGGTGCTGCGCGCCGTCGCCGGCACCGGGTCCTTCTCCGCCGCCGCCCGCGAGCTCGGCTGCACCCAGCCCGCCGTCTCCCAGCAGATGAAGGCGCTGGAGCAGTCGGCCGGCACCCCGCTGCTCATCCGGGCCGGCCGCGAGATGCGGCTGACCCAGGCCGGTACGGCCCTGGTCCGGCACGCCGCCGGGATCCTCGCCGGGCTGACCGCCGCCGAGGAGGAGGTCGCGGCCATCGCCGGGCTGCGCGCGGGCCGGGTCCGCCTGGTGTCCTTCCCCAGCGGCAGCTCCACGCTGGTGCCGACCGCGCTGGCCGCGATGCGCGCCGAGCACCCCGGCACCCGGATCTCGCTGGTCGAGGCGGAGCCGCCGCGGTCGGTGGAGATGCTGCGCGAGGGGGACTGCGATCTGGCGCTGGCCTTCCGGTACGGCTCGGCCTCCCCCTCGGCCGGCGGCTCGGCCTCCGACGGCGAGTGGGAGGACCTCGTGGTGCGGCCGCTGCTCACGGACCGGCTCGTCGGGCTGGTCCCCGAGGGGCACCGGCTGGCGGGGGCCGAGCGGGTGGGCATGGCGGAACTGGCCGACGAGCCCTGGATCGCCGGCTGCCCGCGCTGCCGCCGCCATCTGGTGGAGGTGTGCGAGGAGGTGGGCTTCACCCCGCGCATCGACTTCGCGACCGACGACTACCCGGCCGTGGTCGGCCTGGTCGGCGCCGGGCTGGGCGTCGCCGTACTGCCGGAGCTGGCGGTGGAGTCCGTACGGGCCAAGGGCGTGAGCACGGTGGCAGTGGAGCCCGCGGTGGAGCGGGAGGTCGTGGCGCTGACCCTGCCCGACCTGGCGCGCGTACCGGCCGTGGCGGCGACCCTGGCCGAACTGGAGCGGGCCGCCACGCGTTGACCGCACGGCATACGGCGTCGGCTCGACGTACGGCGGTACGGCCAATCGCGTGACGTTCCGGGCCGGTTCCGGTCCGCGTGCAGGCTGGGGAAACGTTCCTTCGGGCGTTTCGGCGAACCGTGGATCAGTGCGGCGGAAGGGGTCCGATCGTGCTCGACGCGGGGATCAGGCGGTGGCGTGCGCGTCCCATCAGTTCTTCGCGCTCGTCCTCGGTGAGGCCGCCCCACACCCCGTAGGGCTCGCGGACGGCCAGTGCGTGCGCGGCGCATTCCGAGCGCACCGGGCATCTCATGCAGACCTCTTTAGCCGAGGCCTCGCGCGCACTCCTCGCCGCGCCCCGCTCGCCTTCCGGGTGGAAGAAGAGGGAGCTGTCGACCCCCCGGCAGGCGGCCAGCAGCTGCCAGTCCCAGAGGTCGGCGTTCGGTCCGGGGAGGCGGGAGAAATCTGCCATGGGTAGTCCTCTTGGTGCCGGTACTGAGACGGATACGGTCCAAGTCTCCACACCTACTGTCGGAGTAGATGTAAATATGACTCATTGGGAATCTAGCCTCAGACACGTGCTAAACGGAAGAAAAGCCGCCAAATAGGGCATAGCTCCAGATGGAGGACACGCCGAGAGTGGCGCCCGCGTCGTGATCGCTTCCTCACGTAGAGTGCCGAAGGTGTCCGTCCGACCCGTAACTCTTTCGAGTGACCATCGTTGAGAGTGCGAAGGCGGTTGAACCAAGAAGTTCTCGGACAGGTGTCCGGGGGCATCGACCGCACAGGTGACGATACGTACCAGCCTGGAGGCTCAAGGTGACGCGCATCAGCAGCTGCGGAGGGCGGTCATGACTTCCGTCCTCGTCTGCGACGACTCCCCGCTTGCCCGAGAGGCGCTCCGTCGCGCGGTTGCCACCGTGCCCGGCGTCGAGCGTGTGACGACGGCGGCCAACGGCGAGGAAGTCCTCCGCCGCTGGGGTGCCGACCGCTCCGACCTGATTCTGATGGATGTACGGATGCCGGGGCTGGGCGGTGTGGAGACGGTGCGCCGGCTGCTCTCGGCCGATCCGGGCGCCCGCATCATCATGCTGACGGTCGCCGAGGACCTGGACGGGGTGGCCCTCGCGGTCGCCGCCGGCGCCCGGGGCTATCTGCACAAGGACGCCTCGCGCGCCGAACTGCGGGCCACGGTCACCCAGGCACTCGCCGACCCGACCTGGCGTCTGGCCCCGCGCCGGCTCCGCTCGGCCGAGATGGGCGCCGCGCCCACGCTCACCGCGCGCGAGATCCAGGTGCTGGAGGGCATGAGCCACGGCCGGTCCAACGCGGAGATCGGGCGCGAGCTCTTCCTCTCCGAGGACACGGTCAAGACGCACGCCCGCCGGCTGTTCAAGAAGCTGGGCGCCTCGGACCGGGCGCACGCCGTGGCGCTCGGATTCCGCTGGGGTCTGGTCCGCTGACCGCGAGACCGCAGACCGGACGCTGAGAGCGGTCCCGTCCGCCACCGGCGGGCGGGGCGGCAGGCCGCGCGACCGGCTGTCTTCGGCCGCCCCGGCCGTCCCCGCGCATGCCCGTCGTGTGCCCGTAGTGCCGTCGTCCGTTCCCGTCCCCCCCGTACCCGGTGCGCACCCGGGGATGGGCGGGGCACAATCGTGGGACGTGTCGCTTCGCGCGCGATGCCGCATGCTTGAGGTGTGGCGCATTTTCTGGGATGGGGCCTCGGGGAGTATTCGGTCGAGCGGGAGGGGAGGGCGCAGTGATGAGCTCAGGCGCACCCGCTCATAACGCTTCGACGCACAACACGGGCCGTGGCGGCGCGAATGCTCCGGCGCCAAGGCACCATGGATTGATGCGCGACGACGAGGCCCAGGGGTCACCCACGGCCACAGGCTCCACCGGCGCCGCCAAGAGCGGCAGCGCCGGGGCTGTCAGCGCGCTCGTGCGCAGAGCGGTCGAGGGTGACGAGCAGGCGACGCACGATCTGCTCGCCTTCGTGCACCCGCTGGCCATCCGCTACTGCAGGGCCCGCCTCTCGCGGCTCCCGGGCGACGCCCGCCACTTCGTGGAGGACCTCGCGCAGGAGGTCTGCGTCGCCGTCCTGATGGCGCTGCCGCGGTACCGGGACACCGGCCGGCCCTTCGAGGCCTTCGTCTTCGCCATCGCCGCACACAAGGTCGCCGACCTGCAGCGGGCCGCCATGCGGCACCCGGGCAGCACGGCCGTGCCCTCCGACGAGATGCCGGAGCGGCCGGACGACTCGCTGGGTCCGGAGGAGCGGGCACTGCTGAGCAGTGACGCCGCCTGGGCCAAGAAGCTGCTGGCCAACCTTCCGGAGAACCAGCGTGAGCTGCTCGTACTGCGGGTGGCGGTCGGCCTGACGGCCGAGGAGACCGGGCAGATGCTCGGCATGTCCCCCGGTGCGGTGCGGGTGGCCCAGCATCGCGCGCTCAGCCGGCTGCGCGCGCTCGCCGAGCAGTAGGTTTCGTAGGAACAGACGAAACTTCTCCTTGACCTTGGTCGTGGAATGAGACGCGTCGGGATCCCGTTAGCATGGACATCCGCGCTGAGCAAGACCATTTGGGAAGGTGTCATGACCGCCGACGGAGTGCCCGACAAATTCGCCACGCTCGGACTGACCTACGACGACGTGCTGCTGCTGCCGGGCGCGTCGGACATGTCGCCTGACGCGATCGACACCTCTTCCCTCATCTCGCGCAACGTCCGCGTGAACGTGCCGCTGCTCTCGGCCGCCATGGACAAGGTCACCGAGGCCCGCATGGCCATCGCGATGGCCCGCCAGGGCGGCGTCGGCGTACTGCACCGCAACCTGTCGATCGCCGACCAGGCCAACCAGGTCGACCTGGTCAAGCGCTCCGAGTCCGGCATGGTCACCGACCCGATCACGGTGCACCCGGACGCGACGCTGGGCGAGGCCGACCAGCTGTGCGCGAAGTTCCGCATCTCCGGCGTCCCCGTCACCGACACGGCCGGCAAGCTGCTCGGCATCGTCACCAACCGCGACATGGCCTTCGAGTCGGACCGCAGCCGCCAGGTGCGCGAGGTCATGACCCCGATGCCGCTGGTCACGGGCAAGGTCGGCATCTCCGGCGTGGACGCCATGGAGCTGCTGCGCCGCCACAAGATCGAGAAGCTTCCGCTGGTCGACGACGCGGGCATCCTCAAGGGCCTCATCACGGTCAAGGACTTCGTCAAGGCCGAGAAGTACCCGAACGCCGCCAAGGACAAGGGCGGCCGCCTCCTGGTCGGTGCCGCGGTCGGCGTCGCCGGTGACGCGTACGACCGCGCCCAGGCGCTGATCGAGGCGGGCGCCGACTTCATCGTCGTCGACACCGCCCACGGCCACTCCCGCCTGGTCGGCGACATGGTCGCCAAGATCAAGTCGAACTCCTCCGTCGACGTCATCGGCGGCAACGTCGCCACCCGCGACGGCGCCCAGGCGCTGATCGACGCCGGCTGCGACGGCATCAAGGTCGGCGTCGGCCCCGGCTCCATCTGCACCACCCGCGTCGTCGCCGGCATCGGCGTCCCGCAGGTCACCGCCATCTACGAGGCCTCCCTCGCCGCGAAGGCGGCCGGCGTCCCGGTCATCGGCGACGGCGGCCTGCAGTACTCCGGCGACATCGCGAAGGCGCTCGTCGCGGGCGCCGACACGGTGATGCTGGGCTCGCTCCTCGCGGGCTGCGAGGAGTCCCCGGGCGAGCTGCTCTTCATCAACGGCAAGCAGTTCAAGTCGTACCGCGGCATGGGCTCGCTCGGCGCGATGCAGTCCCGCGGCGACCAGCGCTCCTTCTCCAAGGACCGCTACTTCCAGGAGGGCGTGGGCGGCGACGACAAGCTCATCCCCGAGGGCATCGAGGGCCAGGTCCCCTACCGCGGCCCGCTCTCCGCGGTCGTGCACCAGCTCGTCGGCGGCCTGCGCCAGTCGATGTTCTACGTCGGCGGCCGCACGGTGCCGGAGCTCCAGGACCGCGGCCGCTTCGTCCGCATCACGTCGGCGGGCCTCAAGGAGAGCCACCCGCACGACATCCAGATGACCGTCGAGGCGCCGAACTACAGCCGCAAGGGCTGAGTCCACAGCGCATGAAGGGGGCTGGTCCGGCCGGACCGGCCCCCTTTCCGTTGCGTCCGTACAGCGGTCACCGGAACGCGGGGGGCCGGGGTTCGGGGATACTGGACGGGCAGACCCAGAGGAAAGGCCACCACACGTGACTGAGATCGAGATCGGGCGCGGCAAGCGCGGCCGCAGGGCGTACGCGTTCGACGACATCGCCATCGTCCCGAGCCGGCGTACGCGGGACCCGAAGGAGGTCTCGATCGCCTGGCAGATCGACGCCTACCGCTTCGAGCTCCCGTTCCTCGCCGCCCCCATGGACTCGGTCGTCTCCCCGCAGACCGCCATCCGCATCGGCGAGCTCGGCGGCCTCGGCGTGCTGAACCTCGAAGGCCTGTGGACCCGCTACGAGGACCCGCAGCCGCTGCTCGACGAGATCACGGAGCTGGACGAGGAGGCCGCCACCCGCCGCCTCCAGGAGATCTACTCCGCCCCGATCCAGGCGGACCTGATCCGGCAGCGCATCAAGGAGGTCCGCGACTCCGGTGTCGTCACCGCCGCCGCGCTCTCCCCGCAGCGCACCGCCGAGTTCTCCAAGGCCGTCGTCGACGCGGGCGTGGACATCTTCGTCATCCGCGGCACCACGGTGTCGGCGGAGCACGTCTCCGGCGCCGCCGAGCCGCTGAACCTCAAGCAGTTCATCTACGAGCTCGACGTCCCGGTCATCGTCGGCGGCTGCGCCACGTACACCGCGGCCCTGCACCTGATGCGCACCGGCGCGGCGGGCGTCCTGGTCGGCTTCGGCGGCGGCGCCGCGCACACCACGCGCAACGTGCTCGGCATCCAGGTCCCGATGGCCACCGCCGTCGCGGACGTGGCCGCGGCCCGCCGCGACTACATGGACGAGTCCGGCGGCCGGTACGTGCACGTCATCGCCGACGGCGGCGTGGGCTGGTCGGGCGACATCCCGAAGGCCGTCGCCTGCGGCGCGGACGCCGTGATGATGGGCTCCCCGCTGGCCCGTGCCACCGACGCTCCCGGCAAGGGCAACCACTGGGGCATGGAGGCCGTCCACGAGGACGTGCCGCGCGGCAAGAAGGTCGACCTGGGCACGGTCGGCACCACCGAGGAGATCCTCACCGGCCCGTCGCACACCCCGGACGGCTCGATGAACATCTTCGGCGCCCTGCGCCGTTCGATGGCCACCACGGGCTACAGCGAGCTCAAGGAGTTCCAGCGCGTGGAGGTCACGGTCGCGGACTCCCAGCACCGCCGCTGACCGCACGTACGCCGACACGAAGGGCCGGCTCCCCGGATCGGGGAGCCGGCCCTTCGGCGTCGGCTCAGGCCCTGCCCGGAGAGGACGGGGCGTTCCCCGGCAAGCCGGGCTGCGGGCAGGCCGGCGACCCCGGGCGGCCCGGCGGCCGGGCCGGCGTCGTCCGTCGGGCGGAGCCTCAGGCGCCGGCCTTCTTGGCGGCGCCGAAGGCCACGAAGCCGCCGATGGCGAGGAAGGCGTAGTCCATCGCGTCCGCGCCCTCCTGCCAGATGTCGTTCAGGCCGCCGACGCCCGCCTTGTCGAAGACCTCGCCGAGGCCGACGTTGCCGTAGTCGGCCAGGGCCAGCGCGATGAAGAACAGCTGGCCGAGGTAGACGGCGCCGAGGGAGAGGACCGCGCCGACCACGGGGAGCACCGGGTTCTTGCCGCCGAGCTTGCCGGCGGCGAAGCCGATCAGCAGGCCGACGCCGACCGCCGCGTAGCCGACCTGGCGGTCGATCGCGTTCATGATCCCGCCGTAGGCGGCGGCCGCGGCGAGGGCGGCGACCACGGCCGCGGCGATGCCCAGGCCGATGTTGCCGGTGCGGGCGGGCTCGGCGGGGTACGGGACGGCGGGGGCCGCGACGGGCGCGCCGGACTCGGGCGCGGGCGGCTGGATGTGCTGGCTCATGGTGGAAATCCCCCCCCAGGGATTCGGGCATACGGGTGTCCGCGGAGGTCGGCCGGGGACGTATGGATGAGATAAGTCGCCGCAGGCTAGCAGGCGGTTCCGACATCCGCTGAAGCGATTTCCCGGCGTGGTCGGGGGTGGTCGGGCGTGGTCCGGCGGCGTCAGAGACGGTGCGCCGCCCCCGCAGGGCTGGCCCCGCGGGTGTCCAGCAGCAACTGCGCCTTCACCGCGAGGCCTTGGAGGTCGTACGTGCGGTGGTGCTGGAGCAGGATCGTCAGATCGGCGTTGGCGGCGGCCTCGTACAACGACTCGGCACGGGGCACGGGCCGGTCCCTGACGCGCCATCCGGCGACGTACGGGTCGTGGTAGCTGACCAGTGCGCCGAGGTCGAGCAGCCGGCTGGCGATCTCGCGGGCCGGCGAGCCCTCCTGGTCGCCGAGGTCGGGCTTGTACGTGACCCCGAGCAGCAGGACCCGGGCGCCGCGGGCCGATTTCCCGTGCTCGTTCAGCAGGGTGGCCGAACGCTGGATGACGTACTGGGGCATCCGGCCGTTGATCTCCTGCGCCAGGCCGACCATGCGCAGGGGGTGGCCCGGGGTGCGGGTGGTGTGGGGGAGGTAGTTGGGGTCGAGGGGGACGCTGCGGCCGCCGACTCCCGGGCCGGGCCGGAAGGCCTGGAATCCGTACGGCTTGGTCTCGGCGCAGCGGATGACGTCCCAGAGGTCGACGCCGAGGTCGTGGCAGAGCACCGCCATCTCGTTCATGAGGGCGATGTTGACGTGCCGGTAGTTGGTCTCCAGCAGCTGCACGGTCTCGGCCTCGCGCAGGCCGCGGGCCCGGACCACCTTCTCGGTGAGGCGGGCGTAGAAGGCGTGCGCGGACTCGGTGCAGGCGGGGGTGAGGCCGCCGATCACCTTGGGGGTGTTGGCGATGCCGTGCGTCCGGTTGCCGGGGTCGAGGCGGCTGGGGGAGTAGGCGAGGTGGAAGTCCCGGCCGGCGCGCAGTCCGGAGCCGGCCTCCAGGATGGGGCGCAGGTAGTCCTCGGTGACGCCGGGGTGGGCGGCGGATTCGAGGATGACGGTGGTGTGCGGGCGCAGCCGGGCGGCGAGCGTGCGGCCCGCCTCGCCGACGGCGGAGAGGTCGAGCGCGCGGTCGGCGCCGAGCTGGGTGGGGGCGCAGATGACGGCGGTGCGGACCCGGCCGAGTTCGGCGGGGTTGGTGGTGATCCGGAAGCCGGCGGCCGACATGCGGCGGATCTCGGCGGCGGTGAGGGTGGAGTCCGTGGCGGTGGCCGTGGCCCCGGTGGGTCCCGTGGCTGCGGCCGTCGCCGGACCGCTGTCGTAGCCGACCGTCTCGATTCCGGCGGCGACGGCCGCCTGGGCCAGCGGGAGGCCGAGGTGGCCGAGTCCGATGACGGCGAGATCTGCGGGCATGGGGTGCCGTCCCTTCCCTGACATGCATGAGGGGGCTGGGTGCGCAACTCCTGTGGACCGAGCAGGTGGAGTGTGGAGCTGGCGCGATGTCAGACTAGGCGTATATATGACCGATGTGTCGTATTACGGGGTGATGGTCGCCGTTGTGTTGTCCACAGGCGGTGGCTGATGTCGGTACGGCGGGTCAGAATCGTGAGCGGGGGATGTGAGCGGGGTCACCCGCACCGAGCGGGAACGACCCGCACCGACGGGAGGCAGCCGTGAGGACAGCGACACTGGGGCCGGTCCAGCGTGAAGAGGCGCTCGCCCGGATGGCCGAGCGGGAACTGGACCTGCTGGTGGTGGGCGCGGGCGTGGTGGGCGCCGGCACCGCGCTCGACGCCGCGACCAGAGGCCTCTCCACGGGGCTGGTGGAGGCCAGGGACTGGGCGTCCGGCACCTCCAGCCGGTCCAGCAAGCTGATCCACGGCGGCCTGCGCTATCTGGAGATGCTCGACTTCGCCCTCGTACGGGAGGCCCTGAAGGAGCGCGGCCTGCTGCTGGAGCGGCTGGCTCCGCACCTGGTGAAGCCCGTGCCGTTCCTGTACCCGCTCCAGCACAAGGGCTGGGAGCGGCTCTACGCCGGATCGGGCGTCGCGCTGTACGACGCGATGTCGGTCTCCAGCGGGCACGGGCGGGGGCTGCCGGTCCACCGGCACCTGTCGCGCAAGCGCGCGCTGCGGGTCGCGCCGGCGCTGCGCAAGGACGCGCTGGTGGGCGCGCTGCAGTACTACGACGCCCAGATGGACGACGCGCGGTACGTGGCCACGCTGGTGCGGACGGCGGCGGCCTACGGGGCGCAGTGCGCCAACCGGGCGAGGGTGGTCGGCTTCCTGCGGGAGGGTGAGCGGGTCGTCGGGGCGCGCGTGCAGGACGTGGAGGGCGGCGGCGAGTACGAGATCCGCGCGCGGCAGATCGTGAACGCGACCGGGGTGTGGACGGACGACACGCAGGCGCTGATCGGGGAGCGGGGGCAGTTCCACGTCCGGGCGTCGAAGGGCATCCATCTGGTCGTACCGAAGGACCGGATCCACTCCTCGACGGGCCTGATCCTGCGCACGGAGAAGTCCGTGCTCTTCGTCATCCCGTGGGGCCGCAGCTGGATCGTGGGCACCACGGACACGGACTGGGACCTGGACAAGGCGCATCCGGCGGCGTCGAGCGCGGACATCGACTACCTGCTGGAGCACGTCAACTCGGTGCTGGCGGTACCGCTGACGAGGGACGACGTACAAGGGGTGTACGCGGGCCTGCGGCCGCTGCTGGCCGGCGAGTCGGACGCGACGAGCAAGCTCTCGCGCGAGCACACGGTGGCGCATCCCGTGCCGGGGCTGGTGGTGGTGGCGGGCGGCAAGTACACGACGTACCGGGTGATGGCGAAGGACGCGGTCGACGAGGCGGTGCACGGGCTGGACCAGCGGGTCGCGGAGTGCGTGACGGAGGACGTGCCGCTGGTGGGGGCCGAGGGGTACCGGGCGCTGTGGAACGGGCGGGCCGGGATCGCGGCCCGGACGGGCCTTCACGTGGCGCGGGTGGAACACCTGTTGAACCGCTACGGCTCGATGACGGACGAACTGCTGGACCTGATCGCGGTGGACCCGGGGCTGGGGCAGCCGGTGGGCGGGGCGGACGACTACCTGCGGGCCGAGGTGGTGTACGCGGCCTCGCACGAGGGGGCGCGGCATCTGGACGACGTGCTGACGCGGCGGACACGGATCTCGATCGAAACGTTCGACCGGGGGACGCGGTCGGCGCGGGAGTGCGCGGAACTGATGGCTCCGGTGCTGGGGTGGGACAAGCAGCAGATCGAGAAGGAAGTGGAACACTACGAGAAGCGGGTGCAGGCGGAACGGGAATCGCAGCGTCAGCCGGACGACCAGACGGCGGATGCGGCGCGGTTGGGGGCTCCCGACATCGTTCCGTTGTAACTCCGGGATGCGCAGGGGGGAACCGCGGACCCGGGGCGCCCGTCCGTTGCGGAGTGAGGAACAATGAAGGTTCTGCCGGGGCGGGTTACCGCACGGGTTCTCCCGGAGCGGGCCACCGGGGATCCCGGGGGCAGCAGGCGGCACGATCGCAGAGGGGACGCATGTCGAAGCCGGAGCACACCGAGTCGCCCGCCGAGTCGCCTGCGGCGAAGCAGGAGGCTGCGCGAGCGGCGAAGCCTGCCGCCACGCCTGTGGCGGAGTCGGCTGTTCCGTCGGCGGTGAAGCCGGGCACTGCGAAGCCTGCCGCCCCGCCCGCGGCGGAGCCTGACGACGCGAAGCCCGAACCGGGCGCGGGCGCGGCGGCGATCGAGGACGCCGAGCCTGCGGCGGGTGCCGCCGACGGAGGCGGGTCCGACCCGGGCGCCGCCGGTGACGGTGCGCCGGCGGACGCGAAGCCGGCCGGCCCGCCCGCGGCGAAGGCCGATCTGAGCAAGTCCGCCGCGGCGGCTGCCGTGTCGGCGGAGCCGAAGGCCAAGGAGCCGGCCACGGCCAAGGCCGACATGGGCAAGGCCGACCCGGCCAAGACCGTCGGCGGCGTCGCGGAGTCGGCGGCGGGTGCGGGCAGAGCCGCCGCGTCGCAGGACACGGAGCCCGCCCGCCCGGCCGCGGCGAAGCCGGACCTCGGCAAGTCCGCCGAGGCGGCGGACGAGAAGAGGGCCCCCGCGGGCAACCCCGTCGTCGAGAAGGCCGACGCCGTCGCCGCTGCCGTCAAGGCCGCCGCCGCCAAGGCCGCCGAAGGCGGGCAGGACGAGGGGCGCCTGCTCGCGAGGCGCTACCGGCTGCGCGAAGTGCTCGGCAAGGGCGGCATGGGCACCGTCTGGCGCGCCGAGGACGAGACCCTCGGCCGGACCGTCGCCGTCAAGGAACTGCGCTTCAGCACCGGCGTCGACGAGGACGAGAAGCGCCGCCTCATCACCCGCACCCTGCGCGAGGCCAAGGCCATCGCCCGCATCCGCAGCGGCGGCGCCGTCACCGTCTTCGACGTCGTCGACGAGGACGGCCGCCCGTGGATCGTCATGGAGCTCATCGAGGGCCCCTCGCTGGCCGAGTTCATCCGTGAGAACGGCCCGCTGACCCCCCACCGCGCCGCCGAGGTCGGCCTCGCCGTCCTCGATGTCCTGCGCGCCGCGCACGGCCAGGGCATCCTGCACCGGGACGTCAAGCCGTCCAACGTGCTCATCGCCCGCACCGGCCGCGTCGTCCTCACCGACTTCGGCATCGCCCAGGTCGAGGGCGACCCCTCCGTCACCTCGACCGGCATGCTCGTCGGCGCCCCCTCCTACATCTCCCCCGAGCGCGCCCGCGGCCAGAAGCCGGGCCCGCCCGCCGACATGTGGTCCCTCGGCGGCCTGCTGTACGCCGCCGTCGAAGGCGTGCCCCCGTACGACAAGGGCTCCGCGCTCGCCACCCTCACCGCCGTGATGACCGAGCCGGTGGAACCGCCCAAGAACGCCGGTCCGCTGACCGAGGTCATCTACGGCCTGCTGGCCAAGGACCCGGCCCACCGCCTCGACGAAGACCGTGCGCGGGCGATGCTCACCGCCGTCGTCAACGCGCCGGAGCCGGTGGCCGCCCCGGTGCTCGCCCCGGCCGTCGAGGAGACCCGGCAGATCTCCCTGGCCGACGCCAAGGAGGCCGTGGCGAAGGCCACCGCCGAGAAGGCGGCCGAACGGGCCGCCGAGAAGGCGGAGAAGAAGGAGCGCGAGCGGCTGGAGCGCGAGCAGCGCGAAAGGGCCCGCGCCGCGCTGAAGGCGACCCGCAAGGCGGCGGCCGCCGCGGCGGCGACCACGGCGGCCTCGGCGGCCGAGTCCCCGGCCGCCGCGCCGGTGTCGGGCAGGCCCTCGCCGGTCCCGGCGCCGCTGACCGACGTCATGTCCCGCCGTACGATCGCTCTCGCGATAGCGGGTGTGGTCGTCGCGCTCGCCGTGATCGGTTCGCTCATCGCGTACGCGTTCAGCGGTGACGACGCGGCGGACAAGAAGAAGGAAGAGGGCAAGGGCGGTCCGGGTACGACGGTCTCCGGCAGCCCGAACCCCACCCCGTCCGCGAAGACCGGCGCGACCAACGCCACGTCGGGCAAGGGTGGCACCGGCAGTGCCAGTGGCGAGCCGAGCCAGGGCCAGTCCCCGGGCGGGCAGCAGGGCCAGGCGCAGGGGCAGAGCCAGGGACAAGGCCAGAGCCAGGGCCAGGGCTCCGCTCCGGGCGGTTCCGGAGCAGCGCTCCCCGACGGCTACACGAAGGTGACGGACCCGGGGTTCCACTTCTCGATGGCGATGCCGTCGGGCTTCAAGGTGACGGGCATAGCCGGCGAGAACTCCGGCGCGATATACAGCCGCGACGGCGGCTTCCCGCGCATCCAGGTCGACTACACCGCCAGCCCCGGCAACGACGCCCGCGCCGCATGGGCCGAGGCGGTCGCCGGAACGGCGAGCTCCAGCACCAACTACCGCACGATCCGGATCGACACGACGGAGTACAACGGCTACCCGACCGTCGCGGACTGGGAGTTCGAGCGGGAGCAGAAGGGCATGAAGGTCCGCGTGCTCAACCGCGGCTTCAAGGTGGACGCGAAGCACGGCTACGCCATCATGATCAGCTGCCCGGCCGACCAGTGGGACGGCCCGGAGTGCACCACGATGCGCAACACGGCGTTCCAGACCTTCCAGCCCCTGGGCTGAACCGCCACGCCGGGCCGGCGGGCGACGCGCCGACGGGTCCACCGGGACGACGGCCCTCGCACTGACGGGTGACGAGCCTTTCCAGCCCCGGGACGCGGGCGGCCCGCGCGACGTATCGTGGCAGTGGGGCCATGGGGGACGTGCGCCCCGGCACTCGGGGGAGGCGAAGTGGAGGACTACGCGGGCCGGATCCTGGCCGACCGCTACCGTCTGCCGCTGCCGCCGTCGCACGAGTACGAACTGGTCGAGACCCGCGCCTTCGACACGCGCAGCGGACAGGAAGTCCTGGTACGGCAGGTGCCGTTACCGGAGATCGTGGACGCCGAGCTGCTGGACGGGGAGACGCCGAGGCCTCCGGCGGCGGCCGCCATGGGAGAACTCCCGGCCGTGCGCCGGGCGATCGCCGCCGCGCAGGCGGCCGCGTCCGTACCGGACCATCCCCGGCTGGACCAGGTCTTCGACGTGTTCGCCGAGGGCGGGTCGCTGTGGATAGTGAGCGAGTTGGTGCCGGCGCGCCCGCTGGCCGCACTCATCGCCGAGGAACCGCTGAGCCCGTACCGGGCGGCGGAGGTGGCGGCGGACGTACTGACCGCCCTGCGGGTGCTGCACGCGCACGGCTGGACGCACCGGAACATCACGGTCCGGACCGTGTTGATATGCGATGACGGCCGGGTCGTTCTGACGGGCCTGGCGGCGGGCGCCGCGGAGGACGCCCTGTGCGGCTACGACCCGGTCCCCGCGGAGTCCGCGCAGCCCCGTGCCGGGGCCTGGGACACCCCGCCGCCGGTCAAGGGCTGGGCCACGGGCCGGAGTTCCGGTGCCGGCCCGGACCCGGCCGGGGCGCCCGGAGCGGAGCCGAACCCCGGCGGGGCGCAGGGGCGGAGCGTGCCGCCCGCGCTCCCGGATACGGCCGCCTCGGGCGGTGCCCCGGGGCGGGTCGCGCCGCCCGCGGCGTCGCGGGACGCGGCGCCCGGCGCCGGGTTGGCCGTACGGGGCGAGGCGGCGGCCGACGGGGTGGACGGCGTTCCGGGCGGGGGCGGTTACGCGCCGCTCGTGGCGCCCGGGTACGACACCGGCCCGCGGTACTCCGACCACATCAGCCCCGGCGCGACGGGGGAGCGGCCCGACCTCAAGGCCGCCGCCCGCGCCGGGGCCATCGCCGCGTACCGGGCGGGGGCGCAGGCCGCCGCCGCGCGGGTCACCGAGCAGCGCAAGGGCGGCTCCGAGCCGGAGCCGAGGCCGCAGGGGTCGAACCTCCCGCAGGGGTACTCGTACCCGTACGGGGGTCCGGAGAGCGGTACGAGTGCGCCGTGGCACGGGGCCACGCCGCGCCGGCAGGCCGCACTTCCGCCCGCCGAGCGGTCGGAGCGGGAGCCGAACCGGGAGCCGCGGCCCGAGCCGGACCCGGGGCCCGAGCCGGAGCCGAGGACCGAGCCGGAGCCGAGGACCGAGCCGGAGCCGCGGCCCGGCCCGGCGCCGGGCCGTCCCGCGCTGCCCGCGCAACTGGCCCTGCCCGAGGGCTACCGCCAGGCCGAGGCCCCGGACCCGGCCGCCCACCTCCACACGGGCGAGCACGGTGGGCCCGGCGGCCCCCGCTCCCCGCGGGCCGAAGCCCCGGCCCCGTCCCTCCTCGACGGCCGGACCCCGCCGCACGGCACCGGGGCCGAGAGCCCGAACATGGCCTCGTACCTGCCGTCCGGGTCCGGCGCCCCGGACACGGCCGCGTACCCGCTCCCGAGGCGGCACGGGGCCGAGGGGCCTGGCGCGGCCCCGTACGAACTCCCCGGGCGGCCGGATGCCCGGGCGGGCCTCGGCCCGGGTGGGGGCCAGGGCGCCGAAGGCCCGGAAGCCGCCCCGCTCGCGCCTCCCGCCCCGTACGCGCCTCCCGCCCCGGCCGGGCCGCAGGGCTCCGCGGGGCCGGCTCCGTACGGGATCCCCGGGCAGCCGGATGCCCGGCTCCGGTCCGCGAACCCCGTGCCGGAGGGGGGCCCGCGGCCCGGGGCGCCGGGCGGGGGATGGGGCGAGGGCGGGCTTCGGGGACTGGGGGCCGAGCGGGCCCGGTTGACCCGGATGGCCGTCGTCGGGGCCGTCACCGAGCGGTGGGCTCCCGAGCAGGCCGGGTCCGTCACCGGGCCCTGGCAGCTGGCCGCGCCCGTAGGGCCCGCCACCGACCTCTGGGGGCTCGGCGCGCTGCTGTACCGCGCCGTCCAGGGGCACGCCCCGTACCCCGAGGACAGCGTCACCGAGCTCGTCGACATGGTCTGCGCCGAGCCCCCGGCCTTCGCCGAGGAGTGCGGCCCGCTGCGCCCCGTCGTGGAGTCGCTGCTGCGCCAGGACCCCACCGAGCGCCCCGACTTCGAGGAGCTCCGCGGCTGGCTGCGCTCGCTCGTACGGTCCGCCCCCGAGCCGGACGGCGGCTCGACCGCGCTCCCGGCGCCGGAGCCGGATCCCGCGCGGCTGCCCGTCGTGCGCCGGCGCGGCGACCTGCACGGCCGCCACCGCAATCCCGCCGCCGCCCGCAAGCCCCGCGCCTTCGGGCGGAGCCTGCTCCTCGGCGTCCTCGTCCTGCTCGCCGGAGCGGTCGCCTACGCCCTCCTCTTCCTGCCCGAGGAGTCCGGGCGGCAGCCGGCCGCCGTCGCCAAGTCCCCCACGCAGGACCCGTCCCGGGCGCCTTCGGCCCCCGCGTCGCCGAAGCCCTCGCCCAGCCAGAGCCCCGCCGCCCCCGCCTCCGCTCCCCCCGGCTACACCACCCAGCAGGACCCGGAGCACTTCGAGATCGCCGTTCCCAACGGCTGGGAGCGGCGCGGGATGAACGAGGCGGGGCAGGTCCGGTACACCGACGGCCCGTACGTCCTGACCGTCGTCCCCGGCCGCGACAAGGTCGACGGCAATCCCGACCCGGCGACGTACCAGAAGGACAAGGAGCCGGAGCTGGCCCCGTACCGGTCCTCCACCTGGGCCAGCGGCGGCGACGTCAAGACCACCAAGGTCGGCGACCAGCTGCGCGTCACCGGCCGGTACACGTGGATCGACGGCACCGGCCGCAACGTCGTTGCCCGGAATTTCGTCGTGGCGCTCGGCGGCAGCTACCACGTCGTCATGGTGACCGGTCCGCAGGACGGCGAAGGCAAGGTCACCGAGGTCTTCGAGAAGGCCACGGGGAGTTACAAACCGGGCGGTTGAGGCCGACTGACGGTGACTCAGTACGGCGATTGCGTCACAGTGCTGCCGGAACCGCGCCTTCACGGTTCCAGGAGCCCCGGGCGCTCCGTAATCTGGCCCGAAGTGCACAGAGTGGCGGGGTTTCGTGGAACAGCAGACAGGTGCGGGCGCGGTGCTCGCTGGCCGGTACCGGCTCGTGGAGCCCATCGGCAGCGGCGGCATGGGCAAAGTGTGGCGCGCGCATGACGAGCTGCTGCACAGGACCGTCGCCGTCAAGGAACTGACGGCGGGTCTGTACGTGGCCCAGGCCGACCGGGAGGTGCTGCACGCCCGGACCCAGAAGGAGGCCCGGGCCGCGGCCCGGATCCAGCACCCGGCGGTCGTGGTCGTCCACGACGTACTGGAACACGACGACCGGCCGTGGATCGTCATGGAGTACATCGACGGGCCCTCCCTCGCGGACGCGGCCAAGGCGGCCGGGCGGATCGAGCCCCCCGAGGCGGCCCGGATCGGCCTCCACGTACTGGGCGCGCTGCGCGCCGCACACGCGGTCGGCGTCCTGCACCGGGACGTCAAGCCCGGCAACGTGCTGCTCGCCAAGGACGGCCGGGTCCTGCTCACGGACTTCGGGATCGCCGCGATCGAGGGCGACTCCTCCATCACGCGGACCGGCGAGATCGTCGGCTCCATCGACTACCTGGCCCCGGAGCGGGTCACCGGCGGAACGCCCGGCACCGCATCCGACCTGTGGTCGCTCGGCGCGACCCTGTACACGGCGGTCGAGGCGCGCTCGCCCTTCCGCCGCACCTCGCCCATCTCCAGCCTCCAGGCCGTCGTCAACGACGAGCCGCCGGCGCTGCGCCAGTCGGGCGCGCTGGGCCCGGTCATCACCGCCCTGCTGCGCAAGGACCCCGACGAGCGGCCCTCGGCGCAGGAGACCGAGCGGATGCTGATCGAGGCCATGGAGGGCCGCCAGCCGAAGGCGGCGCAGGCGTACGTGCCCACGCGCGCGGTGACCCCGGAGGAACTCGCCGACGCCTCCGACACCGAGGAGACGGAGCCGCAGGCGGCGCCCGCCCCGGCCCCCGACCAGGTCCGCACCGCCGCCCTGCCCGAACAGCCCGGCTCCGGCCCCGCACCCGCGGCCCCGGGCGGCGGGTGGATCAAGCGGGCCGCAGCCATCGCCCTCGTGGCGGCGCTGGTCGGCGGCGGCGCCGTCTTCGGCGTCCTGAAGATCACCGGGGACGACGCGGGGGGCGGCGGCTCCGACAAGAACGCGAGCGCCCCCGACCGGCAGGACGGGGTCGCCGATGCCGCCCCGCCCGCCGGGTACACCAAGGTCGTCGACCCCTTGGCCGGCTTCACGCTGTTCGTCCCGGAAGGCTGGACGCGCAAGGCGAACGGCGACCAGATCGACTACACCCCCGACGACGGGAAGCACTTCATCCGCATCGCCTCCGACCCCACCCCGGACTACCAGGACCCGTACGCGCACCTGCTCGACCTGGAGAAGCAGGTGGCGAAGCGGACGGACTACAAGAAGGTGCGGCTGAACCAGAACACCTTCCGGGACAGCACCCGGGCCGCACTCTGGGACTTCACCTACACGGAGAAGCAGACCCACCCGGGTCCGCGCCGGGCGAAGGAGCAGATGTACGTCGCCCCGGACGGCACGGAGTACGCGGTCTACATGTCGAGCCCGGTCGCCGACTGGGCCACGACCGAGCAGCAGTTCGACGTCGTGCTGAGCGGCTGGAAGCCGCCCGCCGCGAAGCCCTGATTCCGGCACCCTGCCAGCGATCGCTGGCAGAAATGGCAAAATCCGGTTACCGACGGGTACCCAAAGCCCCCCGGGCGGAATACGCTCACCGCCATGACGGACTCGCAGGCCCCGGCCCCCCTCCGCAGCGCACCGCAGCCCACCAACCCGGTCGCCCCCGCCCCGGCCGGTGCCCGCACCGCGGCCGACGTGGTGACCCCCGACCTGGTCACCCGGCTCACCCGCGGAGTGATCGGCTCCGGCCGGACCGCCAACCACAGCCCCTTCACCGGGGCGAAGCTGGCGGACCTCCCCGAGGCCACCCCCGAGGACGTCGCCGAGGCCTTCGACCGGGCCCGCGCCGCCCAGGGTGCCTGGGCCGCCGTCCCCGTACGCAAGCGGGCCGCCGTACTGCTCCGCTTCCACGACCTGGTCCTGGCCCGCCAGGCCGAGGTGCTCGACCTCATCCAGCTGGAGACCGGCAAGGCCCGTCTGCACGCCCACGAGGAGGTCCAGGCGGTCGCCGTCGCCGCCCGTCACTACGGCCGCAAGGCCCCCTCGTACCTGCGCCCCAAGGGCCACACGGGCGCCATCCCCACCCTCACCAAGGTCACCGAGCTGCGCCAGCCGCGCGGGGTCGTCGGCCAGATCGCCCCCTGGAACTACCCCCTCGAACTCTCCGTCGGCGACGCGCTGCCCGCCTTCGTCTCCGGCAACGCCGTCGTCATGAAGCCCGACACCGAGACCGCGCTCACCGCCCTGTGGGCCCGCGACCTGCTGATCGAGGCCGGACTGCCCGCCGAGGTCTTCCAGATCGTCCTCGGTGACGGACCCGTCGTCGGCCCCGAGGTGGTCCGGCACGCCGACTACGTCTCCTTCACCGGCTCCACCCGCACCGGCCGCGAGGTCGCCCAGGGCGCGGCCGCCCGCCTGGTCGGCGTCACCCTCGAACTCGGCGGCAAGAACGCCATGCTCGTCCTCGCCGACGCCGACATCGAGAAGGCCGCCGCGGGCGCCGTCCGCGCCTGCTTCTCCTCCGCCGGCCAGCTGTGCATCTCCATCGAGCGGCTGTACGTCCACGCCTCGATCGCCGACGCGTTCGTCGAGCGGTTCGCCGCCCGTACGAAGGCCATGCGGCTCGGCGCCTCCCTCGCGTACGGCGCCGACATGGGCTCGCTCGTCGGCGAGCGCCAGCTGGAGACCGTGCAGCGGCACGTCGACGAGGCCGTCGCCAAGGGCGCCGCCCTGGTCGCGGGCGGCACCGCCCGCCCCGACATCGGCCCGCTCTTCTACGAGCCCACCATCCTGGACGGGGTCGAGGCGCCGATGGCGGTCTGCGGCGAGGAGACCTTCGGCCCGGTCGTCTCGATCTACCGGTTCACCGACGAGGACGAGGCGATCGCGCAGGCGAACTCCACCGCGTACGGGCTCAACTCCAGCGTCTGGACCAAGGACGCCCGCCGCGGCCACGCCGTCGCCGCCCGCCTGCGCACCGGCACCGTCAACATCAACGAGGGCTACGCCCCCGCCTACGGCAGCGCCCAGGCGCCCATGGGCGGCATGAAGGACTCCGGCCTCGGCCGCCGGCACGGCTCCGAGGGCATCCTCAAGTACACCGAGGCCCAGACCGTCGCCCACCAGCGGCTGCTCCCGATGGCGCCCTCGCTGGGCATGGACGACGAGAAGTACGCGGCGTTCATGACCCGCAGCCTCAAGGTCATGAAGACGCTCCGATTCCGTTAGGCACCACCGCCCGGGAGGCACCGCAGTGTCGGACAACACCGACGAGAACGAGCACGGGTACGGGTACGACTACGACGTCATCGTCATCGGATCGGGCTTCGGAGGATCGGTCTCGGCGCTGCGGCTGACCGAGAAGGGGTACCGGGTCGGCGTCCTGGAGGCGGGACGCCGGTTCACCCGCGAGAGCCTGCCCCGCAACAGCTGGGACCTGCGGAACTACCTGTGGGCCCCGGCCCTCGGGCTGTACGGGATCCAGCGGATCCACCTGCTCGGCAACGTGATGGTGCTCGCGGGCGCCGGGGTGGGCGGCGGCTCGCTCAACTACGCCAACACCCTGTACGTGCCGCCCACCGCCTTCTTCGAGGACCGGCAGTGGGCGTCCATCACCGACTGGCGCGAGGAACTCGCCCCGTACTACGACCAGGCCAAGCGGATGCTGGGCGTACGCCTCAACCCGACGATGACCCCCTCCGACGTCCACCTGAAGGCCGCCGCCGAGAAGATGGGTGTCGGGGACTCCTTCCACATGGCCCCGGTCGGCGTCTTCTTCGGCGACGGCGCGGACGCCGAGGCCGGGGGCGTCCTCACGGCCCGCCCCGGCGAGGAGGTCCCCGACCCCTACTTCGGAGGCGTCGGCCCCGCCCGCAAGGCCTGCACCGAGTGCGGCGAGTGCATGACCGGCTGCCGGCACGGCGCGAAGAACACCCTGAACGAGAACTACCTCCACCTCGCCGAGCGCGCCGGAGCCGTCATCCACCCGATGACCACCGTCACCGCGCTCGCCGAGCACCGCGACGGCGGGTACCGCATCCGCACCGTCCCCACCGACGCCCGCCGCCGGGGCGCCTCCAAGGAGCTGCGCGCCCGGTACGTGGTCGTCGCGGCGGGCACGTACGGCACCCAGACCCTGCTGCACACCATGAAGGACAACGGGCTGCTCCCGCGCCTCTCGGCCCGGCTCGGCGAGCTGACCCGGACCAACTCCGAGGGGCTGGTCGGCGCGCAGACCGACGACCGCCGCTACCGCAGGCGCCACGGGCACGGCCCCGGCAGTGGGCAGCGGGCCGACTTCACCCGGGGCGTCGCGATCACCTCGTCCGTGCACCCCGACGCCGACACCCACATCGAGCCCGTCCGCTACGGCAAGGGCTCCAACGCCATGGGGTTCATGACGGTCCTCCAGGTGCCGTACTCCAGGCACCGGGTGCGGGCCTGGTTCGCCCGGACGGCCAGGCACCCGGTCCAGCTCGCGCGCTCGCTCTCCAACCGGCGCTGGTCGGAGCGGACGATCATCGGGCTCGTCATGCAGTCGCTGGACAACTCGCTGACGACGTACCGCAAGCCCGGTGGCCTCGGCAAGGGGCTGCTCACCGCCCGCCAGGGGCACGGCGCCCCGAACCCGGTCCAGATCAAGGAGGCCACCGAGGCCGCCACCCTGCTGGCCGAGGAGATCAACGGCTTCCCCGGCAGCAACATCGGGGAGCTGATGGGCACCCCGCTGACCGCGCACTTCCTCGGCGGGTGTCCGATCGGCGCCTCCGCGGAGGAGGGCGTGGTGGACCCGTACCACCGGCTGTACGGGCACCCGGGCATCTCGGTGGTGGACGGCTCGGCGGTCTCCGCGAACCTCGGGGTCAATCCGTCGCTGACGATCACGGCGCAGGCGGAGCGGGCGATGTCGTACTGGCCGAACAAGGGCGATCGGGACCCGCGGCCGGAGCAGGGCGCGGCCTACACCCGCCTGGCGGCGGTGGAACCGGCCCGTCCGGCGGTCCCGAAGGAGGCCTTCGGCGCGCTGCGGCTGCCGTTGCTGCTGCCGGTACCGGAGGTTCCGAAGAAGGCCTGACGGCCGCCCCGCGGGTCCGCCCGGCACGTGTCGCGGCGGCGGGTTCTGCGCTCCCCCTCCGAGCGCAGAACCCGCCGCCGCGTACATAAGTGACAGGTGATCAGTCCGGATGGTTGCATGTGATGCCCGTCACCCTCCGGAGGGGGCAACCGAGACCCGTACTCGGCGGTCTCGATCTTCATGGACAAGCGCATCTCCCTTTTGGCCGCTACGGGCTTGGCGGCGCTGAGCCTCGGCGCGGCCGCCCCCGCGCTCGCCGCGGAACCGGTCTTCCCCCTCGGCGGCCCCTCCGCCCTGGTGCTCCAGCCGTACCCGGACTCGGGCGCACCGAAGGAGCGCAGCCTTCGCTACGAGCTGGCCTACGTGGGCCCCGGGAACAGCTTCCCGGGCGAGTTCACCGTCACCGTCGACCTGACCAAGGACGCCGGGGCGGCGTCGGTCCGGCTCGACCCGGCCAAGCCCCGGCCGAACTGCACGACGAGCGCCACCGCGATCGTCTGCAAGCAGCAGGGCCTGTCGGTCGGGGGCGCCGGGAACGCCAACACCTTCGACCTGCTGGTCTCCGCCGCCAAGGGCAGCAAGAGCGGCACGAGCGGCGAGATCGCGGTCAAGGGCCAGGTGGCGGGCGCGAGCGTCACGCCGGTCACCACCAAGCTGACCGTCGGCGGCCCCGACCTGCACCTGGGTGAGCTGAGGCTCAAGTCCGAGGTGACGGCCGGCGAGCAGCAGGACCTCCCGCTGGCCTTCGCGAACCGGGGCACGCTGCCCGCCCGGTCGGTCGCGCTGGAGCTGGACGCCTCGGCAGGCGTGGAGCCGGCGGAGGCGTACGACAACTGCCGGCGTGAGGACCACGGCGGCATGGGCGCCACCACGGTCTGCCGCGTCGAGGGCGAGTTCCTGCCGGGCGAGTCCTACCAGCTCGCCCCCGACTCCCCGCTGCACCTCAAGACCACCGAGCGCGCCTACCAGGACCGGCTGCGGTACGGGGTCGTCCCCGACCCGGCGCCGGGCAAGGACGCGAACGACGGCAAGCCGGCCACCGGCAAGACGCTGAAGCTCGTCAAGGCCTCGGCCGCGGTGCCGGTCACGGACTCCAACGTGGACCCGCGGAGCGCCCGGCGCGCCGAGGACACCGACCTCAACCCCGCCGACAACGAGCGCAGCTTCGAGTTCACCGCCACGGGCGCCCGGGCCGACTTCGAGGCGGTCGCCGCCTCGCCCTCGGGCAAGGTGGGCGACACGGTCGCGGCCGAGCTCGGCTTCCGCAACAAGGGCCCGGCCGTGATCAGCCACCTGCGCTCGGGCCAGAGCGTGGCCCGTACCGACATCGTCGTGCCGGCCGGCGTGCAGGTCACGAGCGTGCCCCCGAACTGCCGCGCGGTCAACGCCGACGGCAGTGACCGTACGGACCAGCTGGGCGCGCCGCGCTACTTCTGCGACGGAGGGCTGTTCGCGGACGCCCCCGGTGCGTACACCGGCCGGTTCACGATGAAGATCGAGAAGGCCGTGGCGGACGCCAAGGGCTCGGTCACCGTCGGCGAGCCGGTCGCGGGCGGCACCAAGCCGCTCTCCTTCGACCCGGTCGCGGCCAACGCCAAGGCCGTGTTCGCGGTCGAGGTCAAGGGCGGTACGAGCCCGAGCCCGTCCGGCTCGGCCTCCGCGTCGCCGTCCCCGTCGGCCTCCGCCTCGGCTTCGGCGTCGGCCTCGCCGAGCACGTCCGTGTCCGCCGCCGGCGGTACGGGCGGCAACCTGGCCTCGACCGGCAGCTCCGTCGGCCCGATCGCGCTGGGCGCGCTGGGTGCGGTGGCAGTCGGCGGTGCGCTGTACGTGGGGGTGCGCCGCCGCTCCGGCGGGCACGCGTAAGCGCGTGGCCGCGTAGAGGGGTGAAGACACGGAACGGCCGGTCCGGGGCGTCCCCCGGGCCGGCCGTTTTTTTGGGGTGACCGGGCTGCTGTCCCCTGCCGTCCGGTCACGCGAAGGAGCGAGGTCCCACGACGTACCTCCCGAAGGGCCGTACGTCTCATCGCTCCTGAAGAGCCACGCGTGGTGCTGCGGTCCCGCGCCTGGCTGACGCGGCCATCCACACCAACGAAGGGCGCCGGGGCCGGTCACGGTCCGGACGAGTGACGAACAGGCGTAAGGCCCGGCACGGTCCTCAGACCCGGCCGCGGCACAGCTCCAGCAGGGTCATCGCGAGGGTGGTCCCCGGCTTGCCGAGGGCGTCGCTCCAGTGCCCGAGCACCTCCATCTCGCGCGAGAGGTGCACCCGGCGGCCGCCCGAGGAGATCCGGGCCTCCTGGATGACGGTCGAGACGGCCATCCGCTCCTGGATCAGTCCGATGATCCGGTCGTCGATGGCGTCGATCCGCTCGCGGGACTCGGCGATCAGCTGCGCGGGGGTGGTGGTCACGGTCATGTTCTTACTCCTGTGGTTCGTACCGGCAGGAGCGGAAACGCCAGAGCGCCCCGGTCCTGTCGGACCGGGGCGCTCTGGGAAGTCAGCGGCTCAAGCGAGCATCACACGGACCCATGGCGACCGGACCGGCCGGTGCCATAGGTAAAGAGGAAGCTCAGCTGCTTGCGCATGAACCGGATTATGGCCCCCCGGCCCGATCCGGACCAACCCGGCCCGGATCGTGAGACGCCCCGTCCGCCGCCCGCGTGACGTGGGCCTCGGATGGTGCGACAAAGTGGCAGCCGGCGCCACCGGTAGAATCGACAGAACAGCCACCCTCTTCCGCCGGAAGGCCGCCCCGTGCCAGAAGCACCCTCCGCCGCCCACGACAGCGCCCCGGACACGGTTCTCGTCGTCGACTTCGGCGCCCAGTACGCCCAGCTCATCGCCCGCCGCGTCCGCGAGGCACGGGTCTACAGCGAGATCGTCCCCAGCACGATGCCGGTGGCCGAGATGCTCGCCAAGGACCCGAAGGCGATCATCCTCTCCGGCGGCCCGTCCTCCGTGTACGAGGAGGGTGCCCCGCGCCTGGACGACGCCGAGGCGCTCTTCGGTGCCGGGGTCCCCGTCTTCGGCATGTGCTACGGCTTCCAGCTGATGGCGACCACCCTCGGCGGCACCGTCGACAACACCGGCGCCCGCGAGTACGGCCGTACGCCGCTCGCCGTCTCCAAGGCCGGCTCCACCCTCTTCGAGGGCACCCCCGAGAACCAGTCGGTGTGGATGTCCCACGGCGATGCCTGCTCCGCCGCCCCCGAGGGCTTCAGCGTCACCGCGTCGACGAACGTCGTCCCGGTCGCGGCCTTCGAGAACGACGAGAAGAAGCTGTACGGCGTGCAGTACCACCCCGAGGTGATGCACTCCACGCACGGCCAGCAGGTCCTGGAGCACTTCCTCTACCGCGGCGCCGGCCTGGAGCCCACCTGGACCACCGGCAACATCGTCGAGGAGCAGGTCGCGGCCATCCGCGAGCAGGTCGGCGACAAGCGCGCCATCTGCGGCCTCTCCGGCGGCGTGGACTCCGCGGTCGCCGCGGCCCTCGTCCAGAAGGCCATCGGCTCGCAGCTGACCTGCGTCTACGTCGACCACGGTCTGATGCGCAAGGGTGAGACCGAGCAGGTCGAGAAGGACTTCGTCGCAGCCACCGGCGCGCGGCTGAAGGTCGTCGACGCGCAGGAGCGCTTCCTGAACGCGCTCGCCGGCGTCTCCGACCCGGAGACCAAGCGGAAGATCATCGGCCGCGAGTTCATCCGCGTCTTCGAGCAGGCCCAGCTGGAGATCCTCCAGGAGGACGGCCCCGCGGTCGCCTTCCTGGTCCAGGGCACCCTGTACCCGGACGTCGTCGAGTCCGGCGGCGGCACCGGTACCGCGAACATCAAGTCCCACCACAACGTGGGCGGCCTGCCCGACGACATCGAGTTCGAGCTCGTCGAGCCGCTGCGCCAGCTGTTCAAGGACGAGGTCCGGATGGTCGGCCAGGAGCTCGGCCTGCCCGACGAGATCGTCCAGCGCCAGCCCTTCCCGGGTCCCGGCCTGGGCATCCGCATCGTCGGCGAGGTCACCAAGGAGCGCCTGGACCTGCTCCGCGAGGCCGACGCCATCGCCCGCCACGAGCTGACCGCGGCCGGCCTGGACCGCGAGATCTGGCAGTGCCCGGTCGTCCTGCTCGCGGACGTCCGCAGCGTCGGCGTCCAGGGCGACGGCCGCACCTACGGCCACCCGATCGTGCTGCGCCCCGTCTCGTCCGAGGACGCGATGACCGCGGACTGGACGCGCATGCCGTACGAGGTGCTCGCGCGGATCTCCACCCGCATCACCAACGAGGTGCCGGACGTGAACCGCGTCGTCCTCGACTGCACGAGCAAGCCCCCGGGCACCATCGAGTGGGAGTAGTCCCCACCCTTCGCACGCATGTGGCCGAAGCCGCCGTTCCCCCGGGGAGCGGCGGCTTCGCCGCGTGTATGGCCACTTGGCGCGGCCGCCGGTACCTTGCGCGGCGAGCCGAAGGAGGGGTCATGCCGGATCAGCCCGCGCCCGCGCCCGTACCGGTGGACCGGCTGCGGTTCGCGCTGCCGCCCGTCCACACCGACCCGGCCGAGGAGCGCGCGTACCGCAAGGAGCGGCTCGCCGGGGCGCTGCGGCTGTTCGGCCGCCTCGGGTACGAGGACGGGGTCGCCGGGCACATCACGGTGCGGGACCCGGAGTTCGCGGACTGCCACTGGGTGAACCCGTTCGGGCAGGCCCTGTCCGCACTCGGCGCCGACGACCTGCTGCTCGTCGACGGGGACGGGTGTGTGCGCCGGGGCGCGCGCCGGGTCAACGAGCTGGCCCTCGCCGTGCACGCGGCCGTGCACCGGGCCCGCCCCGACGCGGTGGCGGTGGTGCACGCGCACGCCCCGTACGGCAGGGCGCTGGCCGCGCTCGGCGAGCTGCTCGCCCCGATCAGCGAGGAGGCCTGCGCCTTCTACGAGGACCACGCGCTCCTGGACGGGTTCGCCGGGCCGCAGGACACCGTGCGGATCGCCCGCGCCCTGGGCGCGTACAAGGCGCTCGTCCTGCGCAACCGGGGGCTGCTGACGGTCGGCGACTCGGTGGACGCGGCGGCCTGGTGGTTCATCGCGGCGGAGCGCGCGGCGCAGGTGCAGCTGATCGCGCGGGCCGCCGGGAAGCCGGCGCCGATCGACCACCGCGCCGCCCTCGCCGCGCGGGAGCGTTTCGGCTCGGATCTCGCCGCCTGGGTCAGCTACCAGCCGCTCTGGCAGACCGTCGCACCCTGAAAACACCGGGCCGGGCGGGTGGCGTCAACATCATGAACGGTTTATCACCTGCTCTGACATCGTGCGCAATCCGGAGCACTGCCGCAGTGGTGCACAATTCGCTGGCATTGCACCGTAGTTCAGAGAGGCGGCACGCACGTGGCTGTCCAAGAGATGTCCCGAAGCACCCACGGCGGCGCCTGCACCTGCGACGACTGCCCGCACGGCGCGCAGGAGGGGCACCGGCGCGCCGTCGCCGCGTTCACCGAGAAGCGCGACGAGTTCGCCGCCGGCCAGGGGCTGCCGGCCGCGGTGGCCCGCTCCGCAGGGGCGTCCCGGCAGTGGGTCTCAGACGAGCTGACCCTGTCGGCCCGTACGGTCGCCGACCGGGGCCGGGAAGCCGGCAACTCCTGGCTGTACCTGTTCTCGCGGCGGGCCGTGCTCGCCGTGTGGATCGCCGCCGGGATGCTGCTGCTGGTGCAGGTCGGCACCGCGCTCGGCACCGGCTGGTCCACGGCGCGGACCGCCGGGCTGCTCGCGGCGGTGGTCCTGGCCGGGCTGCTCACGGTCGCCGCCCGCGCCCAGTCGCTGCGCGGCGGGCTGCTCGCCCCGCTGGTCGGCGAGGACAACCGGCTGTCCACCTCGAAGGCGGTGCCGAGCGCCTGGGTGGTGCTGACGGCGTTCGCCGCGCTGCTGCCCGCGCTGCGCCTCGCCGCCTCGCCGCCCGGCGCCGAGCGGCAGGCCCTGTACGCGGGGCTCGCGCTCGGACGGGCGCTTCCGCTGCTGGCGGTGGTCGCGCTGACCTCGGCCGTGGCGGTGCTGGTGCGCCGGGTGGTCACCGTACGGATCATGGGCCAGCGGATGCAGAAGCTGCCGGCGGACCGGCCGCGCGGGGTGGACCTGCTGACGGACGACGCGGGCCGGGGGAGCTTCCCGGACGCGCAGTACGTGCTGGTCTCCACGGTGGTGCTGGCCTTCGCGGCGGTGTCGATGGCCCGGTTCCCGGACCGGCTGCCGCGGCTGCCGTGGGCACTGTCCCTGCTCGTGGCCCTGTCGGCGGCGGTGTACCTGGCGGCGAAGTACGCGGAGGTCACCCGTCCGCTGATCCTGTCGGTGGTGCGCAGACGGGAGCCGGGCGACCTCGACGCGGCCGTCCGGCCCGGCGACGACATCGAGATCCGCGGGGTGGGCTTCGTGCCGCCCGGGGCGCAGACCCCCGAGATGCTCGCCCGGCTGGTCGTACGGGTCGGGGCCGTCCACGTGCACGTGCCGCTGGTGCCGGTCGCGGGCGGGTTCACCAACCCCTCGGACGCGACCCTGACCGTGCCGGTCCCGGCGGAAGTGGAACCCGGGCGCATCGAGGTGCAGGTGGTGACAGCCGCCGGAGTGGAATCCAACCGCTGCACCATCGACGTGGCCGAGTGAACCGGGGTACACATGGGACGTGACCCGAACTGACGTCCCTTCCGCCGGCTCTTCCGGCGCTTCCGGTTCCGCCGGTCCTTCCGGCCCGTCCGGATTGCGGGAGCAGGCCGCCCGGTACGCCCTGCTGCCGCTGCGGATCTTCCTCGGCGTGACCTTCACCTACGCGGGCCTGGACAAGCTGACCGACTCCGCGTTCCTGCACGCCTCCGGCACCGGCTCCATCGGCGAGCAGATGCACGGCGTGCGCGACACCTCCGCGATCCCCGCCCTGGTGGACTGGGCGCTGCTCTCGCCCGTCGGCTTCGGGGCGTTGCTGGCCATCGGGGAGCTCCTGGTGGGACTCGGCGTTCTGGCCGGTCTGCTGACCCGGGTCGCGGCCGCCGGCGGAGCGCTGATCTCGCTCAGCCTGTGGCTCACGGTGTCCTGGCCGGTGAGCCCGTACTACTACGGCAACGACCTGGTGTACCTGATGGCCTGGATCCCGATGATCATGGCCGGGGCGCCCTATCTCTCGCTGGACTCGCTGATCCGGTCCCGCCGGTCCCGCCGGATCGCATAGGTCACGATCCCCACCAGCGCGGCCAGGCACAGCCCGCCCATGGTCATCGGGATGACCAGGAACCAGGGCAGGTCCGCCTCCCCGGTCGCGTCGAGCAGATACAGCACGCCCGCGGCCACCAGGATCAGGCCGGCCAGCAGCCGTCCGGGCTGGAACTCATGACGCGGCACGTGCCACCTCCACCTGTCCGTAACCTGCGCTCAGGTCCAGCTCGATCGTTCCCCCGGCCTCGGTGCCGGCGGACGGCTTCAAGGTCGCCTGCCGGGTTTCCCCGCCGCTCTTGACCCGTACGTCCTGGCTGGTCTCCCCGGGCATGTGGATGTCGCCCAGCTTCACCGAGACGTCGGCCTGCGCGGTGACCTCGCGGGGCACGATCACCTTGAGCCGGCCGGCCTCCACGGAGGCCCGGACGGACAGCGTGGTGCCCTTCGGCACGTCCAGCCGGCTCAGGTCCAGCGTGGCCAGCCCGGTGCCCGCCGCGTAGACGGGCCTGACATCGGCCACCGCGGCCGGCCGCCACTCCACGGACTTCCAGTCGGTGCCGATCTCACGCGGCAGCGCGGAGGCGCCGGCCAGCAGCCCGGCCGTGACCACCGCCAGCAGGATGGTGCCGAAGCCGGTACGGCCCTTGACCGAGCTGACCGCGAGGCCGAGCCCGAACACGGCGAGCGCCGAGGCCAGGCCCAACTGCAGCGCGTGCGAGAGGGTGCTGCCCTGCCAGACCGCGGCGGTGACGCCGCCCCCGGCCAGCAGGGCCAGGACGAACACCCGGCCGCCGATGCCGCCGCGCGGGAGCCTCGGGGCTGCGGCCCGCTCGGGGGCGTCCTCGCCGCGGCCGCCCCCGATGTTCCGGGCGGCGTTCGCATCGGCCGAATCGTCCGGCCCCCACAGGTACCCGGTGGATCCCACGGGGCCGGTCGTACCGTCCTTGACCAGCGGGTCCCGCCACCAGGACGGGCTGCCGGGCACGGGCGGAGCCTGGGTCTCCGGCGGGGCGGGGGCCGGCCGGTGCACCGCCTGCGGCTCGGCCTCGGGGGCGGCGGCCTTCCGGCGGCGCTGCGACCAGTACCCGGCCCCGCCGAGGGCCAGGATGACCAGGACGGAGAACACGGCCAGCCCGCCGTTGTCCAGCATCGACAGGAACAGCGCGCAGCCCACCAGGGCCGCGAACACCGCGGCGAGGGTGGCCCCCTCGACCCGGCCGGTCAGCAGCTTCTTGGCCTCGCTGTCCTCCTCGCCCTCCACCGGCAGCAGCAGCCACGCGAAGCCGTAGAAGATCAGGCCGACCCCGCCGGTGCCCGCGAGGACGCCGAGCACGATCCGGAAGATCACCGGGTCCAGGTCGAAGTACCGGCCGAGGCCGCCGCACACGCCCGCGAGGACCTTGTCGCGCTTGCTGCGGCGCAGCGGCGGCCGGTCGGCGGCGCGGTCTGCGGGCCGGTCGCCGGGCGGCGGCGCCGCGGTGGCACCGGCCGGCGAAGGCGGGGAGTCGTGCTTGGTCATGGCTCCATGGTGACAACCCGCCGCGCCCCGCGGCACCGGGCCCGACCCTGGCGCAACCCTGATATCCCCCCGACGGAACTGGGGGGCTGCCCTGATGTCCCGTACCCGGCCCGCATGTGACCATCAATGGCATGCCCGTCTCCACCGCCCCCCGTCCCCCGCACACGACAGACGCCGACGAACCGCCGCAGCGCAAGCTCTACCGCAGCGCCGACGGACGGATGCTCGGCGGTGTCGCGCGCGGTCTCGCAGGGCACCTCGGGCTGCCGGTCGTCTGGGTCCGGCTCGCCTTCCTCGGCCTGTTCATGTGGGGCGACGGGCTGGGCGTACTGCTGTATGCCGCGTTCTGGGTCTTCGTACCGCTGGGCATCGGCGGCCGCACCGGACACCGCTCCTTCTTCGAGACATTCGCCGATGGCAGCCGCCGCCTGCGCAAACCGGACCGGGGGCAGATCACCGCCCTCATCGCCCTGTGCATCGGCGCCGGCATCTTCATCTCCAAGGTCCAGCTCGGCGGCACCTCCGGCCGGTACGTGTGGCCGACGCTGCTGGTCGGCGCCGGTGTGGTCCTCGTATGGCGCCAGGCCGACAATGCCCGCCGCGCCCACTGGGGCGCCGCCGCCGGGCGCAACGCGCGCCTGCTCCAGATCGCCCGCGGCTTCGCCGGGGTCGCCCTGGTCGGCGTGGGCCTGACCGTCTTCATCGTCGTGCGCGGCTCGGCGGCCCAGCTCGGCAACGTGCTGACCGCCGCCCTCGCCGTCCTCGTCGGCATAGCCCTGCTCGCCGGCCCCTGGCTGATCCGGATGACCCAGGACCTCTCCGAGGAGCGCCTGATGCGCATCCGCGCCCAGGAGCGCGCCGAGGTCGCCGCCCACGTGCACGATTCGGTGCTGCACACCCTGACCCTGATCCAGCGCAACGCGGAGGACGTCGGCGAGGTCCGCCGCCTCGCCCGCGCACAGGAGCGGGAGCTGCGGAACTGGCTCTACAAGCCTGAGGGCACCGGCAAGGACGAGGCCGAGGAGCCCACCACCCTCGCGGAGGCCGTCAAGAAGACGGCCGCCGAGGTCGAGGACCACCACGGGGTCCCGATCGAGGTCGTCGTGGTCGGGGACTGCCCGCTCGACGAAAGGCTGGGCGCACAGATCCAGGCCGCGCGCGAAGCGATGGTCAACGCCGCCAAGTACGGTGGCGAGGGCGGGCCGGTGCAGGTGTACGCCGAGGTGGAGGGGCAGACGGTGTTCGTGTCCGTACGGGACCGTGGGCCGGGCTTCGACATCGACGCGGTACCGGACGACCGCATGGGCGTACGAGAATCGATCATCGGCCGGATGCAGCGCAACGGCGGGACCGCACGGCTGCGGTCCGCGCCCGACGGCGGCACGGAAGTCGAGCTGGAGATGGAGAGGGCGGCGAACGCAGCATGACCGAGGAGACGACCGGCAGCGCGGCAGTGGGCAGGCACGTCCGGGTGGTGCTCGTCGACGACCACCGGATGTTCCGCACAGGCGTGCAGGCCGAGATCGGCGAGACCGCCCGGACCGGGGTCGAGGTCGTCGGCGAGGCCGCCGATGTGGACCAGGCCGTCACCGTGATCACCGCCACCCGGCCCGAGGTGGTCCTGCTCGACGTGCACCTGCCCGGCGGCGGCGGGGTCGAGGTGCTGCGGCGCTGCGCCCCGCTGATGGCGGCCGCCGAGAACCCGGTGCGGTTCCTGGCCCTGTCGGTGTCGGACGCCGCCGAGGACGTCATCGGCGTCATCCGGGGCGGTGCGCGCGGGTACGTCACCAAGACCATCACCGGGACCGACCTGGTGAACTCGGTCTTCCGGGTGCAGGAGGGGGACGCGGTGTTCTCCCCGCGGCTGGCGGGCTTCGTGCTCGACGCCTTCGCCTCGACGGACGCGCCCCCGGTCGACGAGGACCTGGACCGCCTCACCCAGCGCGAGCGCGAGGTGCTGCGGCTGATCGCGCGCGGGTACGCGTACAAGGAGATCGCCAAGCAGCTCTTCATCTCGGTGAAGACCGTGGAGTCCCACGTCTCGGCGGTGCTCAGGAAGCTCCAGCTCTCCAACCGGCACGAGCTGACCCGCTGGGCGACGGCGCGCCGCCTGGTGTGACGTCTCATGTGACGTCTGATCAGGTGTGATGCGCGCGCAGGTGTGACCCACGCCGCAAGGGGCGGGGGCAACCGCGCGGTGCCGCGCTGCCCTCTTGGGTGGCGTGATGAGCTTGACGGGGTTCCCCCTGTTCGCGACGGCGATCGCCCTCACGGCGATCGCCGTTCTCCTGCCGCTGGCCGTGTGGAGCAAGGTGCGCGGCCCCGCCGTCGTACGCGTGTCGACCCGGGCCCTGATGGTGGTGTTCGCCCAGGTCACCGCCGTCGCGCTGGTGTTCATCTCGGTGAACCGCGAGGAGAACTTCTACGCCTCGTGGGGCGATCTGCTCGGCACCGGCAAGTACGTCACGGCCGCCCCCGACCTCGGTGCGGACGGGCTCGGCGGGAAGAAGGCCGCGGAGGTCAAGGCGGAGCCGAAGGTGCTCCAGGACTTCCAGCCGGTCGAGGGCCTCGGCGGCCGGGTCAAGAAGACCGAGCTCGACGGCAAGATCTCCGGGGTCAAGGGCGACGTCATGGTGTGGCTCCCGCCGCAGTACGACGACCCGGCGTTCAAGAACAAGAAGTTCCCGGTGGTCGAGTTGATCCCGGGCATACCCGGGACGGGCAAGTCCTGGTTCCAGGGGCTCAAGGCGGCCGAGGTGCTGGAGCCGCTGATGAAGAGCGGCAAGGTGCAGCCGTTCATCCTGGTCTCGCCGCGCGCCATGCTGCTGGGCAACGGCGACACCGGATGCGCGAACATCCCGGGCAAGGTCAACGCGGACAGCTGGTTCAGCGTCGACGTCCGCAAGATGGTCACCGACAACTTCCGGGCCTCCGACGAGGCCCGCACCTGGGGCGTGGCCGGCTACTCGGCGGGCGCGTACTGCGCCGCCAAGCTGGCAATCCTGCACCCCGACCGCTACAGCGCGGCCGTCTCCCTCTCCGGCTACAACGACCCGGGCCAGGAGCCCACCTCGCTGGTCGCGCAGGACCCGGAGATGCGGCGCACCCACAACCTGAAGGCGCTGCTCAAGGGCGCGCCCACCCCGCCGGCGGTCACGCTGTGGATGTCGGGCGCCGAGCAGGACGGCTACCTGTCCGGCACGGACCTCAAGGCCATCGCCCAGACCCCGACGGCGGTGCACGCGGAGAAGGTCACCGGCGGGCACAACCTCGACTCGTGGTCGAAGCAGCTCCCGGCGGTGTTCGCCTGGCTGACCACGCAGGTCAAGGCGCCGTAGGGCGCTCGCGCCGCCGGCTCACGCGGGGCGGGAGGCGCCCGCCCACGGCATCGAGTCGATCGGGGCCACGCGGACCGTCGACCCGGGGCGCGGGGCGTGGATCATCTGGCCGTTGCCGATGTACATCCCGACGTGGGTGACCCCGGAGTAGAAGAACACCAGGTCACCGGGGGCCAGCTGATCGCGGGAGACCCGCTGCCCGGCGTTGATCTGGGTGTACGTGGTGCGGGGGAGGGAGACCCCGGCCGAGCGCCAGGCCGCCTGGGTCAGGCCGGAACAGTCGAACGAGCCGGGTCCCGTCGCGCCCCAGATGTACGGCTTGCCGATCGCCCCGTACGCGAACGCCACCGCGCGGGCGGCGCGCGTGCCGTCCGAGGGCGGCGGCGCCGGGGTCGTGGCGCGCGGACCGGCGGGGGCCGCGCCGCCCGACTGGGCCTCGTACGCGGCCCTTTCCTCGGCGGTGAGCTTGGCCAGCAGCCGCTTGGCGCTGTCGAGCTTGCCCTCCACGGTGGCCTTGTACCCGGCGAGCTCGCCCTCGCGGGCGCGCAGGTCGGCGAGCCGGCCGGAGGCCTTGTCCCTGAGCTGCCCGACCTCGTCGAGCCCGCGTCGTACGGAGGCGACCTCGGCGGCGCTGCGGTCCCCGGTCCGGGTGAGGAAAGAGGCCTGGTCCAGGTAGTCCTGGGGGTTCTCGGCCAGCGCCAGCCGCATGGCGGGCCCCAGGCCGCCGGTGCGGTACTGGCCCGCGGCCAGGGAACCGAGCGCCCGGCGTGCGGTGTTGAGCCGGTCGGTCTTGCGGGCGGCCTCGTCGCGCAGTGCGTCGAGCGCGCGCTGGGCCTCGTCGGCCTGCTCCTTCGCCCCGTTGTACCGCTCTGCCGTCTCCTCGGCCTCCTCGTAGAGCCGGTCCACCTCGGCCTTCACCTGGGAGGGCGTCTGCTGGGGGTCGGCCTGCGAGGTGCCTTCGAAGGCGGTGGCGGTGGCAGCGCCCGCGAGGGCGAGTGTCGCTGCGGTCCGCACGGTGCCGCGGGAGAGCGGATGGAGCGGGCGCTGCCTGGGCTTTCGGTGACTGGCCACGAGGGCCTCACGTCCTTCCTCGCTCGGGAGCTCGGTGCTTGGAGGAGGACGCTAGACCCGAAGGTAACGGTGGGATGACGAGATGATCGCAAGTGCCCCGACGTGAACTGATGTGGCCGGATGTGGCTGTTGTGGTTCGCTGCCGGGATCAGTGCCAGAGGACGGCGATGAAGATATTGACCACGGTCAGCCCGCCGACCGCGCCGAACAGCGCCTTGTCCACGTGCTCCTCGTCCCGCTTCACGTAGACGAGCGCGAGGATCACGAAGAGGACGGCGAGCTTCACGCCGATCTTGATGTTGTTGACGTGGCCGCCGTCCATCTCGTGGAAGCCGACCAGCAGGACGCCGGTGACGAGCATCGTCAGCGCGCCGTGCAGCATCGCGGGCACGAAGCGGGCGGTGCCGGCGCTCATCGCCTTCATCTGCGTCAGGAAACCGCCCAGGAGGGAGGCGATGCCGATGATGTGCAGGCCCACGAAGACATTGATGAGTACATCCATGGCGTCGAGCGTACGGGGGCTCCAGGTCGGCTCCGGAAGCGGGTCCGTCCCAATGTACGAGATCTTCGAACGGTCTGGCCGTGTCCGTACGAGATCTGCGTACAGTGAGGACATGCCTGCCGCCGCCGAGCCGACCCACCCCCGCACCCAGGACCTCGACCTGGCCGAGGTGCTCGCGGCCCTGGGGCACCCCGTCCGCCTCGAGATCGTCCGCAAGCTCGCCTCCGGCGAGGAGGCGTTCTGCGGCGAAGTGGTGCCTGACCTGCCCCGATCCAGCGTCACGCACCACCTCAAAACGCTCCGGGAGGGTGGGGTGATCTGCCGGCGCCCGCAAGGACGCAAGCTCTACCTCGCGCTGCGCCGCGACGATCTGGAGCTCCGCTTCCCCGGTCTCCTGGAACTCGTACTGGCGTGTCGGTCCCGACCTCTAGACTCGGAAAGCGATGAGCAGCCTCTTTGACGACAGTTTCCTGGCGGACCTCACCCCCTCCGACGAGGTCCCCCCGCCGCCCGAGGATCACCCCGCGCCGGAGGAAGGCGCGGACGATCTGTTCGGGGGGCAGTTCGACGTGCCCATGGGCGGTAACGCGTACTACCGGGACGGCGCCCCCAAGCCCGTCATCGACCCCGCGATGCTTCTGGACGGGCTGAACGAGCAGCAGGCGGCGGCCGTCGTGCACGCCGGCTCCCCGCTGCTCATCGTGGCCGGCGCCGGCTCCGGCAAGACCCGGGTGCTGACCCACCGCATCGGCCACCTGCTGGCCGCGCGGGGCGTCCACCCCGGCCAGATCCTGGCGATCACCTTCACCAACAAGGCCGCCGGCGAGATGAAGGAGCGCGTCGAGGGCCTGGTCGGCCCGCGCGCCAACGCCATGTGGGTGTCGACGTTCCACAGCGCGTGCGTACGGATCCTGCGCCGCGAGTCGAAGCGCCTCGGTTTCACCTCGTCCTTCTCGATCTACGACGCGGCCGACTCGAAGCGCCTGATGGCGCTCGTCTGCCGCGACCTGGACCTGGACCCGAAGAAGTTCCCGCCCAAGGCCTTCAACGCCAAGGTCTCGAACCTCAAGAACGAGCTCATCGACGAGGACGCCTTCGCCGGGCAGGCCGCCGACGGATTCGAGAAGACGCTCGCCCAGGCGTACGCGATGTACCAGGGGCGGCTGCGCGAGGCCAACGCGCTCGACTTCGACGACATCATCATGACGACCGTCCACCTGCTCCAGGCGTTCCCGGACGTCGCCGAGCACTACCGGCGGCGCTTCCGCCACGTCCTGGTGGACGAGTACCAGGACACCAACCACGCCCAGTACACGCTGGTGCGCGAGCTCGTCGGCACCGGCTACCCGGACCTGCCGCCGGCCGAACTGTGCGTGGTGGGTGACGCCGACCAGTCGATCTACGCCTTCCGCGGCGCGACCATCCGCAACATCCTCCGGTTCGAGGAGGACTACAAGGACGCGACGACGATCCTGCTGGAGCAGAACTACCGCTCCACGCAGACGATCCTCTCCGCCGCCAACGCGGTCATCGAGCGCAACGAGAACCGCCGCGCCAAGAACCTGTGGACCCAGGCCGGCGCCGGCGCCGTCATCACCGGATACGTCGCGGACACCGAGCACGACGAGGCGCAGTTCGTCGCCGACGAGATCGACCGGCTGACGGACGCCGGGGACGCCAAGGCGGGCGACGTCGCGATCTTCTACCGGACGAACGCGCAGTCGCGCGTGTTCGAGGAGATCTTCATCCGCGTCGGACTCCCCTACAAGGTCGTCGGCGGCGTCCGCTTCTACGAGCGGAAGGAGGTCCGCGACATCCTCGCGTACCTGCGCGTGCTCGCGAACCCCGAGGACAACGTCCCGCTCCGCCGGATCCTGAACGTGCCCAAGCGCGGCATCGGCGAGCGAGCCGAAGCGATGATCGACGCGCTCGCGATGCGCGAGAAGATCACCTTCCCGCAGGCGCTGCGGCGCGTGGACGAGGCGTTCGGCATGGCCGCCCGCTCGACCAACGCGGTGAAGCGGTTCAACGTGCTGATGGAGGAGCTCCGCACGATCGTCGACGCGGGTGCGGGCCCGGCGGTGGTGCTGGAGGCGGTGCTGGAGCGTACGGGCTATCTCGCCGAGCTCCAGGCCTCGACCGACCCGCAGGACGAGACGCGCATCGAGAACCTCCAGGAACTCGCGGCCGTGGCCCTGGAGTTCGAGCAGGCCCGCGGCGAGGACGCCGGGACATCGGAGACTGCCCCCGCGAGCGGCACGCTCGCGGAGTTCCTGGAGCAGGTCGCGCTCGTCGCCGACTCCGACCAGATCCCGGACGAGGACGAGGACGGCTCCGGAGTCATCACCCTGATGACCCTGCACACGGCCAAGGGCCTCGAGTTCCCGGTGGTCTTCCTGACCGGCATGGAGGACGGGGTCTTCCCGCACATGCGCGCGCTGGGCCAGACCAAGGAGCTGGAGGAGGAGCGGCGCCTCGCGTACGTCGGCATCACGCGTGCGCGCGAGCGGCTGTACCTGACCCGCTCCGGCATGCGCAGCGCGTGGGGCACCCCCTCGTACAACCCGCCCTCGCGGTTCCTCGAGGAGATCCCGGCCGAGTACCTGCAGTGGAAGCGGACGGGCGCGGCGCAGAAGCCGGCGGGCCCGATGCGCAGTTCCGGCTCCGGGTACGGATCCTCCGGCTCGGGCGGCGGCAAGGCCACGTTCGGGACCTCGCCCGAGGCGTTCCTGTCCTCGTCGCGGACGAAGTCGGGGCCGTCCGGGTTCGCGACGCGCCGGGCCGCCGACAAGCCGGTCATCGCGCTGGCGGTCGGGGACCGGGTCACGCACGATCAGTTCGGGCTGGGCACGGTCATGGAGGTCCGGGGCGCCGGCGCGGACGCGCAGGCCACCGTCGACTTCGGGGACGACAAGCCGAAGCGCCTGCTCCTGCGCTACGCGCCGGTGCAGAAGCTGTAACGGGGGGTGCCGGGCCCGGGCTCAGGCCCGGGCCTTCGCGCCGAGGTGGCTCAGGTCGGGTCCAGACCGTGGCTGCGGAGCCACGGCAGGGGGTCGATCGCCGAGCCGCCGCCGGGCCGGACCTCGAAGTGGAGGTGCGGGCCGGTGGAGTTGCCGGAGTTGCCGGAGTAGGCGATGACGTCGCCCGCCTTGACCTTGCCGGACCGGATCTTGGTGCTGCTGAGGTGGCAGTACCAGGTCTCGGTGCCGTCGGGCGAGGTCACTATGGCCATGTTGCCGTACGCGCTGTTCCACTGCGTGCGCACGGTGCCGTCGGTGGCGGACATGACCGTGGTGCCGTACGAGACCGGGAAGTCGATGCCGGTGTGCACGGACATCCACATGCCGCCGGCCTGGCCGAAGCTGGCGCTGAGGCCGTGCTGTTCGACCGGGATCGCGAACTTGGGGCGGGCCGCTTCCTTGGCCGCCTCCTCCTCCGCCTTCCGCTTCTTGTCGTCTTCCTGGCGCTGGCGCAGGTCGATGCGCTCCTGCGTGCGGCTCGCGCGGTCCGCGAAGTCGCCCGCGTCGGCGCTGAGCGCCGTCAGCTGGGTGTCGAGCTTGCTGTTCGCCGCCACGGGCTTCACCGAGGCCGGGTCGGGCGCGGCCATCGTGGTGGTTCCCTCGGCGGGCTTTTCCGTGCCGGTGAGCCCGCCCACGGAGGCGGCCGCGACACCGGCGACGCCCATCACGCAGGCGGAGGGAACGGCCACGGTCAGCAGGGCGGAACGCTTCGCCGGGGTGCGGCGCCGGGAGGTGGCGGCAGCGGCGGGGGCCGACTTCGTCTTCGACTTGGCGCCGGCGCGGCGCGAGGCGCGGGGCGCGGGCGCGGCGTCCAGGGTGACCGGCATGGCCTGGGTGGGCAGGTCGTGCACGGGCTCGGGCTCGGGCGCGAGGTCGAAGCCGGACTCGGCATCGGCGTTCTCGATGCCTTCGGTGTCGATGACTTCGAAGACGGCGGTCTCGCTGTACCCCTCGGCGGCCGGCGTCTCGTAGGCGTAGGCCGTCTCCTGGTGCTGCTGCTCCTGGAGCTCGTACTGGTGGTGGTCGTACGAGAAGGTCTGGGTCTGCTGCTCGTGCTGCGGGACCGTGTTCCAGGCGGTGGCGTCGTACGCACCGGTCTCGGTGCCCGTGGTGCCGTAACCCGGCATCGCCCACTGCCCGGTCTGCTCGTAACCGAGGGCGGTGGCCTGGTAGTCGGCGGCGCCGCTCTGCTGGTTCCAGGCGCTCGCGTCCCACTGCCCGGTGGCGGTGTCCTCGGGGACGCCGCCCTGGGCGGGGATCGTCGAGAGGTAGCCGGCGTCCTGCGCGTAACCGTCCTGCGCGGACCAGGCGGTGGAGTCGTAGGCGCCGGTCTCGTACGAGGGGTAGGAGGAGGCGTAGTCGTACCCCTGACCCTGTGTTTCATAGGAAACATAGGCCGAGTCGCCAGCGAAAGCGGTGTTGGAAAGGCCGTCGTACCCGGAATCGGGGTACAGGCCCGGCGAGGGGCGGTCGTTCACCAACTTCTCTTTCGCCTCGGCAGTGGGGGGCCTGGGTGGCCAGGGAACGGGAGGTTCCTTGGGGAGAGCAGTGGCGTGACTGTACCCGGCGGTTACTGGCAACGACAATCTTCCAGGGGTTGCCGGCTTTGCGGAACCGGGCATTCGGCCGTCTTTCGGTCGCACCAAGGCCGAGCCTTGGCCTTGAGTTCGAAATCCGTTCGAGTTTCGATGGGTTGGCGTTCACGCGACGGAAGCGGTGTCCCCGAGGCTCGCCAGGGCGGCCGGGGCGGGCCCGTCGAGGGCGCGCCGGACCGCTGCCGTGACGGCCGGATGCGCGGGGAGGGCGAGGTGCCCGATACCGGTGACCTGTACGTTCTCCGCCTGGAGGTCCGGGTGCTCGATGCGTGCCGTCTCGGTCGGGTCCATCAGCTCGTCGAACTCGCTCCAGAACGCCACACATCGGGTCCGGCAGCCGGGCGCGGGTGCCCGCAGCTCGGCCATCACCTCGGAGTCCGGCCGCATCTGCCGGACCAGCGGGTAGGCGTCCATGAAGGGGGCGACCCGCGTACCGGAATGCGGAGTGCCGAGCGTGACGAGCGTGCGGACGCGGGCCTCGCCGCCGAGGCGCTGGACGTAGTACCGCCCGACCAGCCCGCCCAGACTGTGCCCGACCAGGTCCACCCGCTCCTGCCCGGTGCGCTCGCACAGCTCCTCGACGCGACGGGCGAGGTGGCGGGCGGTGACGCGCAGGTCGCGTGTGAAGGGGGAGTAGTTGTACGCCTCCACGTGCCGCCGTCCGCCGGCGGCGAGGGTGCGGCGCAGCAGGACGAAGACGGACCGGTTGTCGGTGAACCCGTGCAGCAGCAGCACGGGAGGCCGGCCGAGGTCTTTCCCGCCTGTCGCGGCGGGCTTCTCGGGCCGTATCCCCGTCGGGTAGAGCAGCAGGTGGCCGCCGAGGACCACTGCCTCCAGCACGCCCGCCCGCAGCGCGGCCCCGGAAACGGGTACGGGTATGGACACCCCCATGGACGGCCCCCCTCAGCCTTCTGGGCCGGCGCCTTCGGAATGGCCTGCGGGCTGCGGCCGACCGCGCCACCGTGCCGTGCGGCTGTCGGTACGGTGACGCGGCGCCCCCGGTGCGGCTCCCCTGGCGGTGAATCAACGCCGTCCCACGTGTGATTTCCCCCTCCTGGTTGACCGTGAAACGGGGGTGTGCGCGATGCTGTACTTAACGTTCGTTCACTCGGGAGGCAGTGCGATGGGTGTGACCGGTCCGATCCGTGTGGTGGTGGCCAAGCCGGGTCTCGACGGCCACGACCGCGGGGCCAAGGTGATCGCGCGTGCGCTGCGGGACGCGGGCATGGAGGTCATCTACACGGGCCTCCACCAGACGCCCGAGCAGATCGTGGACACCGCCATTCAGGAAGACGCCGACGCGATCGGCCTCTCGATCCTCTCGGGCGCCCACAACACGCTGTTCGCGCGTGTTCTGGAACTCCTCAAGGAGCGCGAGGCGGAGGACATCAAGGTCTTCGGCGGCGGCATCATCCCGGAGGACGACATCGCCCCCCTGAAGGCCAAGGGCGTGGCCGAGATCTTCACCCCGGGCGCCACCACCACCGCCATCGTCGACTGGGTCCGCACCCACGTCCGCCAGTAGCTCCGAGGGCGGCCGGGGCGCCGCTGCCGATACGCTCGCACCCCCGGGCCGCCTGCGGCGCCCGGGGGTGCGAGCGGCCGCGCCCCGCCACGCGCAGTCATGCGCGCGCGAAAGTCATGCGGGGGCCAGTTCCGACAGCATCGCGGCGCGCAGGCGCAGGGTGGCGACCAGGCGCTGGAAGGCCTCGGCCCAGTACGCGGCGGCGCCGGAAGCGGCCTCCGCCGGGTCGGCGAAACCGGCGCCCCGCGCCACCACCGCCTCCAGGCGCTCCGCCTCTTCGGGATCCAGGCAGCGCTCGGCCAGCCCCATCACCCCGCTGAAGCTCCACGGGTAGCTGCCCGCCTCCCGCGCGGCGTCCAGCGCGTCCACCACCGCCCGCCCCAGCGTCCCCGCCCACGGGACCACGCACACCCCGAGCAGCTGGAAGGCCTCCGAAAGGCCGTGGGCCCGTATGAACTCCGCGACCCACTGCGCCCGTTCCCCGTCGGGCAGGACCGACAACAGCTTCGCCCGCTCCGCGAGCGACGCGGTGCCCGGGGCCGTCGCGGGCGGCGCCGACGCCGAGCCGAGCAGCGCCTTCGACCACTGAGGATCACGCTGGCGCACCGCCGCCCGGCACCACGCCGCGTGCAGTTCCTCCCGCCGGCTCTCGCCCCCGCCCACCGGCAGCGCCACGATCTCCGCCGGGCCGAGCCCCCCGAACCGCTCCTGCCAGCAGGACAGCGGCGCCGCCTCCACGAGCTGGCCCAGCCACCAGGCCCGTTCCCCGCGCCCGGCCGGCGGCCGTTCGACCACTCCGTCGCGGAGCATCCCCGCATCGCATGCGGCCGGCGGAACCACCCCGTCCGGCCCCACGCAGGCCAGTGCCCGCTCCGCCATCCGTCCGGCCAGCGCCGACTCCGGCAGCGCGGACAGCAACTCGGCCGCCGTCGCCCGGACGTTGCGGCTCCGGTCGCCCAGGGCCGCCTCCAGGAAAGGCTCGTCCCCTCCGGCCAGTCCCACCCGCAGCGAGTCGAGGAACATCAGCCGGTCCTCGGCGCGTTCCGTGGCCCAGGTCGTCGACAGCAGCCGCGTCGCAGCCGCCGCCTCGTGCGCCCGTACGGCGCCCAGGAGGGCCACGCGCTCGGCGAACAGCCCCTCCTGCCACAGCCTTTCCACCCCCACCCGGTCCTCGGGGGCAGGCAGTTCCCCGGCGCCGCCCGCCCCGCCGCGCAGGGCGAACCGCCAGTCCGGATTCAGCCGGGCCAGCCACAGCCCCCGCGCCCCGGCCAGGGCCAGCGCGGGGGCGCGCAGGTCCGTACGGGCCCGCGCCGCGTCCAGCAGCGCCGGCACCAGTGCGTGCGGCGCCCGGTACCCGTGCCGACGGGCAGCGGCCAGCCACTGCGGGAGCAGCTCCGTCAGGTCCGGGGCGGCCCCCCGCCGCCCGCCGCCGCTGCCCACGCCCGTCCGGCCGGCCAGCAGCTGCGCGAGCCGCCGCCGGGCCGCGGCGGGCGGAGCCGGGCGCGGCTCCCGCGGCGCGGGCACCCGCCGCGGCCCCGCCGCGGCGGGCCGCCGTCCCGGCCCCCGCCGTAAGCGCTGCACGGGCGCCGCC
>NZ_JBHYXN010000025.1:0-120393 GCF_042752335.1 Streptomyces sp. NPDC059355
TCGTGACCGTGCCCCTCGGCGACACCGGAAATTCCGTTGTTCGACGGCCCTGTGCCCCTTCAGAGTGGTCCCACCGCCTTTCGGGGTCCGGGTCGCGGCCCGCCGACCCCGTTTTTGCGTTCGGGCAAGGTCCCGTTCAGGGAATGGGGCTGCCGAACGGGTGACATGTGCGGCAGGATCACCGGATGGAGCACGTACGCGATCTCACGCTTCTGCCGAAAGCCCACCTCCACCTGCACTTCACCGGGTCGATGCGCCCCTCGACCCTCCTGGAGCTCGCCGACAAGTACGGCGTGCGGCTCCCCGACGCGCTGACCGCCGGCGAGCCGCCCAAGCTCCGCGCCACCGACGAGCGCGGCTGGTTCCGCTTCCAGCGGCTGTACGACGCCGCCCGCTCCTGCCTCCGCGAGCCCGAGGACATCCGCCGCCTGGTCCGCGAGGCCGCGGAGGAGGACGTACGGGACGGCAGCGGGTGGCTGGAGATCCAGGTGGATCCCACCTCCTACGCCCCCCTGCTCGGCGGCATGATCCCGGCCGTCGAGATCATCCTGGACGCCGTCGAGGCGGCCTCCCGCGAGACCGGCCTCGGCATGCGGGTCCTCATCGCCGCCAACCGCATGAAGCACCCTCTGGACGCCCGCACCCTCGCCCGGCTCGCCGTCCGCTACGCCGACCGCGGCATCGTCGGCTTCGGACTCTCCAACGACGAGCGCCGCGGCATGGCCCGCGATTTCGACCGGGCCTTCGCCATCGCCCGCGAGGGCGGCCTGCTCGCGGCCCCGCACGGCGGCGAGCTCACCGGCCCCGCCTCCGTCCGCGACTGCCTGGACGATCTGCACGCCTCCCGCATCGGCCACGGCGTGCGGGCCGCCGAGGACCCCCGGCTGCTGAAGCGGCTCGCGGACCGGCAGATCACCTGCGAGGTCTGCCCTGCGTCGAACGTGGCCCTCGGGGTCTACGAGCGGCCCGAGGACGTCCCGCTGCGCACCCTGTTCGAGGCCGGGGTGCCGATGGCTCTCGGCGCGGACGACCCGCTGCTGTTCGGGTCCCGGCTGGCGGCCCAGTACGAGATCGCCCGCCGCCACCACGCCTTCACGGACGCGGAGCTCGCCGAGCTGGCCCGGCAGTCGGTGCGCGGCAGCGCCGCTCCGGAGGACGTACAGGACAAGCTGCTGGCCGGGATCGACCACTGGCTGGCGACCTGAGGCTCCCGCCCCGCCCCGGACTCACCGCGTGAGCCGCAGGTCGCCCTCCCAGCAGTCGGCCCGTACCCGGTCGCCGTCGGGGAAGCCGATCTCCAGCTGCGTGCGCCCGGTCTCCGGCGCCGCGAACTCGGCCACGGTGGTCACCGTGTCGCCGAGGTGGCGCAGGAAGGGGTGGTCGCCGAGGTCCTCGCCGACCTCGATCCGGCCCCACTCCCCCATGTCGTACGGCTCGTGCGGCGGGGCGGATTCGACGATGAGGCACCAGTCGGACCCGGTGCTGATCCTGGTGGACTCGCCCTCGCTGTCGATCAGCCAGACGTCGAGCGGCGCCTCGGAGCGCTCGCCCTCGTAGACGTGCCAGGACGCGACGATCCTGCTGATCGTGCGCCCCACCAGGCGGGTGGGGTCCGTACCGGCCCCGTGCAGTGGACAGAGCATGGCGGCCGGGACTCCTCAGATGCTGACGCCGACCGTCACCGGCTCGTTGACCAGGGTGACGCCGAAGGCCGCGTGGACGCCCGCGACGACCTCGCGGGCCAGGGCGAGGAGGTCCTCGGTGGTGGCCTCGCCGCGGTTGGTCAGCGCGAGGGTGTGCTTGGTGGAGATCCGGGCCGGGCCGGTGCCGTAGCCCTTGGTGAAGCCGGCCTTGTCGATCAGCCAGGCCGCGCTGGTCTTCGTACGGCCGTCCCCGGCGGGGTACGCGGGCGGGGCGGTCTGGGGGCCGAGCCGGTCCTGGACGCGGGTGAGGAAGGCGGCGTACGCCTCGTCGCTCAGGATCGGGTTGTGGAAGAAGGAGCCCGCGGACCACGTGTCGTGGTCCGCGGGGTCGAGGACCATGCCCTTGCCGGCGCGCAGCCGCAGTACGGTCTCGCGGGCGGTGGCGGCCGGGACCCGGTCGCCGGCCTCGACGCCGAGGGCGCGGGCGGTCTCGGGGTACTTGATCGGCGCGGACAGGCCGTCCGCGTCCTCCAGGGCGAAGCGCACGCGGAGGACGACGTAGCGGTCGGGCTGGTCCTTGAAGGTGCTGTTGCGGTAGCGGAAGGCGCACTCGGCGGCGGTGAGGGTGACCGTCTCGCTGGTGGTGCGGTCGTACGCGACGACCTCGGTGATCGTGTCGCAGACCTCCTGGCCGTACGCCCCGACGTTCTGGATCGGGGTGGCACCGGCGGAGCCGGGGATTCCGGCGAGGCATTCGATGCCGGCCAGGCCCGCCTCGACGCTGCGGGCGACGGCGTCGCTCCAGTTCTCGCCGGCGGCGAGCTCCAGCCGCGTCCCGTCCAGGTGGAAGCCGGTGGTCGCGATGCGCAGGGCGGTGCCCTCGAAGCCGCGGTCGCCGATGACCAGGTTGCTGCCGCCGCCGATGACGAGGAGCGGGGTGCCGCTCTCGTCCGCGGCGCGGACGGCGTCGACCACCTCGGCGTCGGTGGTCGCGGTGACCAGACGCGTGGCGGGGCCACCGAGGCGGAAGGTGGTCAGGGGGGCGAGGGGGGCGTCGTGGAGTTCCTGCACGTGGACAAGAGTACGGTCCGTACCCCTCGCATCCCTGCGGGGCCACGGACCGTACGTCACGAGCGTGCGGCCTCCTCGGCGAGCCGGTGCTCCGCTTCGGCCCAAGTGACCGGGAGGGCGGAGGCCGGGGCCGTCCAGAAGGTGAAGACCGATTCCCGCATGAACGCGGCGGCGGCGCGGGAGCTGGAGCGGTGCGGCTCGCTGCGGGCGAAGCGGTGGAGCGCGTCGCGGTCCTGCCAGGCGGAGAGGGTGAGGAAGGTCCGGCCGAAGGGGCGGGCGCGGAGGGCCGCGCCGTGGGCGCCGGGGGCCTTGCGGATCTGGAGGACGATGCCGGGCGACTTGAGGAAGAACCGGAAGGCGCCGGCGAGGGTCCGGGTCTCGAAGCGGGAGGCCATGACGTAGACCTCGGCGTCGGGAGCGGGCGGGGTGGGCGTGGACCAGGGGACGTCGGGCATGGCGTGCGTTCCTTTCCGGGGAGGTCAGCCGGCTGCGGGGATCTTGGCGGAGGTCGCGTATCCGGTCTCGGGGGTGTCGCCGACGGCGGCCGGTGCGGCGGGCTTCTCGTTCCGCTTGCCCGGGACCAGGAGGGCGAAGGCGGCTGCCACGGCCACCGCGGCGGCGCCGATCCACAGCGCGGGCACGGTCCCGTCGGTGAAGGCCTGCGGGGACTCGTAGCCGCCCTGGGCCGAGAAGACCGAGGCCAGGACCGCGACGCCGAGGGCGCCGCCCACCTCGCGCAGGGCGTTGTTGGCTCCGGAGGCCTTGCCCTGGTCGGCGGGGGACACGGTGGACATCAGGATGTTGGAGGCGGGGGCGAAGTAGAGGCCCATGCCGATGCCGCTGACGATCAGTGCCGGGAGCTGGGCGGCGTACGAGACGTCGGTGCTCAGGACCGCCGCGAACCAGCCGAGGCCGAGGGCCTGCAGCGCGAGCCCGACGGCGACGACGGGCCGGCCGCCGATCCGGTCGGAGAGGATGCCGGCGATCGGGGCGACGACCAGCGGCATGGCGGTCCAGGGGAGCATCCGCACGCCGGCCTGGGTGGGCGAGTAGCCGGCGACGCCCTGGAGGAACTGGCTGAGCAGGAAGATCGAGCCGAACATGCCCAGGTACATCAGGAGGCTGGCCAGGTTGATCCCGAGGAAGCCGCGGTTCAGGAAGAGGCGCATGGGCAGCATGGGGTTCGCGCTGCGGAAGCCGTAGACGACGAACGCACCCACGAGCGCGGTGCCGGCGATCAGGCCGGTGAGTACGGGGGCGCTGGTCCAGCCGTGGGCGTTGGCGTTGACGAGGGCGTAGACGATGCCGAAGAGGCCGCCGCTGATGAGGAGCGTTCCGGGTGCGTCGAGACGGGAGTTCGGGGCGGTGGACTCGGCCAGCTTGAGGCGGGCGAGCGGGATCAGGGCCAGTCCGATCGGGACGTTCAGCCAGAAGATCCACTGCCAGGAGATGTGCTCGGTGAGGGTGCCGCCGACGAGGGGGCCGCTGGCGACGGCGAGGCCGCTGACGGCGCTGAAGATCCCGAGGGCCATGCCGCGGCGGGCGGGCGGGACGGCGGCGGTGAGCAGGGTGAGGGTGAGCGGCATCATGACCGCGGCGCCGACGCCCTGGACGGCGCGGGCGGCGATGAGCTCGTCGATGCCGGGCGAGAGGGCGGCGAAGGCGGAGGCTCCGGTGAATATCGCGAGGCCGCCCATGAAGAGCCGGCGCCGTCCGAAGCGGTCGCCGAGGGCCGCGCCGAACAGGAGCAGGACGGCGAAGGTGAGCGTGTACGCGTTCACCGTCCACTCCAGGTCCTCCAGCGCGCCGCCGAGGTCCTTGCGGATGGCGGGGAGGGCGGTGGTGACGACGAGGTTGTCGAGGGCGGCCATGAAGCCGGCGACGGAGGTGAGGACGAGCGCCCAGACGGCGGGTCCGCGGAGCGCGGTGTCTTGTGTGTCGTGCTTGCCGTTCACGATTCCCCCTGATGGTGAGGACAGTTTGTTAGTTATTGCTGACTAACTTCCGCGCCCATGAAAATGCGGCGCGCGGGACACCTGGGACTCACGCCCCCGGCCGGTCCTCGCCGCCGACGCGGGCGGAGGGGTACAGCCCCTCCCAGACCCGGTGCCCGGGCGGGAAGCCCATGGCGGCCAGCGTGTTGATCAGCATTCCGTAGGCCATGAAGGCCGTGGTCTCCTTCACGTCCCCGCCGAGGGGTCCGTGAACGGTGTCCCAGAGTTCCGTCCAGCCCTTGCGCACGAGCTCGCCGAGCTCGTGATCACCGGCCGCGTCGGCGGCGGCGACGGCGACGTACATCTGGAGCTGCATCTGGAGCTTGTCCGGATCCTCGGCGATGATCCGGGCGTACGCGTTCGCCATGGCCTGCGTGGCTTCTTCGCCCTCCAGCCCCTCGGCGGCCGCCGCGAAGAGGTCGCGGGTCTCCCGCAGGCAGCGCTCGGCGGCGGCGAGGAAGATGGCCGACTTGCCGGGGAAGAGCCGGAACAGGTACGGCTGCGAGACGCCCACCCGCTTGGCGATCGCCTCGGTGGAGGTCCCGTGATAGCCGCCGCGGGCGAACTCGTGCACCGCCGCACGGATGACGCTCTCGCGCCGCTCTTCCGCACTCATCCTTGCCATGGTTCAAAGTTAGTGCTCAATCACTAACTAAGTCAACCCCTCCGCTCCCCGGCCGGTCCGGGGGCTGCCGCCGTGTCGCGCGTCACACCGGACCCGTGTCACGAACCGGGCGGCAGCTTGCATCCGATGATCGTCAACAGCGAGTGGAGGAAGGCGAAGCGATGAGCGCACGAGACGGAGCCGACGGCACGGTCGCCACCCACCGGGTCCTGGTCCTGGGGGCGGGATACGCGGGGATGTCCGCGGCCGTCCAGCTCGGCGCCCGGGTGGGGCGGCGCCGGGACGTGCAGGTGACCCTGGTGAACGCGCAGGAACGGTTCACCGAGCGGCTGCGGCTGCACATGACGGCCACCGGGCAGGAGGTCGCCGGTCTGGGCATCCCGGAACTTCTGGAAGGTACGGGCGCGCGGTTCGTCCGCGGCCGGGTGACGGCGGTGGACGCGGACGCGCGAACGGTCCGGATCGATGACGACCGGGTCCTTCACTACGACACCCTGGTGTACGGGCTGGGCAGTGTGGCCGACCTGTCGGCGGTGCCGGGCGCCGGGGAGTACGCCCACACCCTGAACAGCGCCGAGGACGCCGGGGTGCTGGCCGACCGGCTGGAGCGGCTCGGCAGCGGCACGGTGGTCGTCGGCGGCAGCGGGCTGACCGGTGTCGAGTCCGCCGCGGAGATCGCCGAGCGGCACCCGCAGCTGAACGTCCTCCTGCTGGGCCGGCAGGAACCCGGCGCCGCCATGACCCCGAAGGCCGGGGCGTACCTGCGGGCCGCACTCGACCGCCTGGGCGTGGTGGTGCGCAGCGGGGCCGAGGTGGTGGAGGTGCTGCCCGATGCGGTCGAGCTGGCCGGGGGCGAGCGCATCCCCGCCGACGCGGTCCTGTGGACCAGCGGTACGCGGGTGTCGCCGCTGGCGGCAGCCGCCGGGCTGGCCGTCGACGAACGCGGTCGCGTCGTCACCGATGCCGCGCTGCGGTCGGTGTCGCACCCGGAGGTGTACGCCGTGGGGGACGCGGCCGCGATCCGCCAGGGCTACGGCGTCATGCACGGCACCTGCCAGGGCGGCATGCCGACCGGTGTGCACGCCGCGGTGTCGATCGTCCGCGCGCTGAAGGGCAAGCAGCCCCGGCCGTTCCGCTTCGGCTACTACCACACGCCGGTCAGCCTGGGACGGGGCGATGCGGTGGTGCAGTTCACGCGCCCCGACGACAGCCCCCGGCGCATGTACCTGACCGGCCGCGCGGCGGCCCGGTACAAGGAGGCGGTGACGGCCGCGCCCTGGCCGGCGTACGGCCGCATGAAGAAGGTGCCCGCCTCGGGGGCCGTATGGCCCCGCGGCGGCCGCTTCACCCGGAACGGCGCGGTCCGATGACGGGCCCGTCCGCCGACCTCGACCAGCAGGTGTTCCACCGGCACCGGAACCTGCTCTTCTCGGTGGCCTACCGCATCCTGGGCACCGCGGCCGACGCGGAGGACGCGGTCCAGGACGCCTGGATCAAGTGGTCGGCCGCCGACCGCTCACAGGTGGCCGAGCCCAAGGCGTACCTGACGCGGATCGTCTCCAACGTGGCGCTGGCACGACTGCGGTCCACCCGGTACCAGCGCGAGACCTATGTCGGTCCGTGGCTGCCCGAGCCCATCCTCACCACGGGCGACACCGCCGAGACCGTCTTGGACGCCGAGTCGGTGTCGATGGCCGTGCTCGTCGTACTGGAGACGCTCAGTCCGCTGGAGCGTGCGGTGTTCGTGCTGAAGGAGGTCTTCGACTTCAGCCACGCGGAGATCTCGGAGGCGCTGGAACGCTCCGAGGCGGCGGTGCGGCAGGCCGCGCACCGGGCCCGCGAGCACGTACGGGCCCGACGGCCGCGCTTCACCGCCGACCGGTCGCGGCAGCGCGAGGTGACCGAGCCGTTCTTCGCCGCCACGACGGGCGGGGACGTCAATGCCCTGATGGAGGTGCTGTCCCCGGACGTCACCCTGTGGACCGACGGAGGCGGCAAGGTCCGCCAGGCCATGCGTCCGGTCGTGGGCGCCCCGACGGTGGCCGCCTGGTTCGCCGCCACCGGCACGGTCACCTACCAGGGCATCGCCCCCGCCGGCATGAAGGCCGAACTCGTCGAGATCAACGGCGGCCCGGGCATGGTGTTCAGCGGAGCGGACCGCGTGGTCGCCACGGTCACCTTCGACTTCGGCGCCGACGGCCGTATCACCGCCATCCACAACGTCGCCAACCCCGACATGCTCAGGGCCGTCGCGGAGGGCACCACCCACGGCATCGGCACCAGCTGAGCGGGCGCCGGGCGGGATCCCCCGTCCGGCGCCCGGCTCGGCATGTTGCACCGGGCTCAGGCCAGGGTCACCAGGGCGCGCGACATGCCCAGGACCTTCTGGCCCGCGCTCATCGCCGTCAGGTCCACCCGTACGCGGTTGTCGTCCAGCTTCGCCGCGACCTTGGCCGTGACCTCGATCAGCGCGCCCGCCTCGTCGTTCGGGACGACGACCGGCTTCGTGAAGCGGACCCCGTACTCGACGACCGCACCCGGGTCGCCGACCCAGTCGGTGACCACGCGGATCGCCTCGGCCATCGTGAACATGCCGTGCGCGATCACGTCCGGCAGTCCGACCTCCTTGGCGAACTTCTCGTTCCAGTGGATCGGGTTGAAGTCGCCCGAGGCGCCCGCGTACCGCACCAGCGTGGCGCGCGTCACCGGGAAGGAGCCCGCCGGCAGCTCCGTGCCGACCTCGACGTCGGCGTACTTGATCTGCGCGGTCATCTCAGGCCTCCTCGGGGGCGCGGGAGACGAGCTTCGTCCACGCCGTCACCACGTGCTCGCCGGTCTCGTCGTGGACCTCGCCGCGGATGTCGATGATGTCGTTGCCGGCCATCGACTTCACGGCCTCGATCGTGGAGGTCACCGACAGCCGGTCACCCGCACGCACGGGACGCGAGTACGCGAACTTCTGGTCGCCGTGCACGACGCGGCTGTAGTCCAGACCCAGCTGCGGGTCCTCCACGACCTGGCCCGCCGCCGCGAATGTGATCGCGAACACGAAGGTCGGCGGGGCGATCACGTCCAGGTGACCGAACGCCTTGGCGGCATCGGGGTCGGTGTAGACGGGATTCGCGTCTCCCACCGCAACCGCGAATTCGCGGATCTTCTCCCGGCCGACCTCGTACGGATCGGTGGGCGGGTAGCTCCGCCCCACGAAGGACTGGTCGAGCGCCATGGCTCCCTACCTCCTGATTTGGTAAAAGTCGGTCACATGAGGAAAACGATCACAGGCCGGCGATCACGGAAACGACACGAGGCCGTCCCCCAAAGAAGGGGACGACCTCATGACGGTGCCTGTATTTCGAGACTCGCTAGGGTCAGCGGGTCTCGCGGTGCGCGGTGTGCGAGTTGCAGCGCGGGCAGTGCTTCTTCATCTCCATGCGATCCGGGTTGTTACGCCGGTTCTTCTTGGTGATGTAGTTCCGCTCCTTGCACTCCACGCAGGCCAGCGTGATCTTCGGGCGGACGTCGGTGGCAGCCACGTGAGTGCTCCTTGACGGACTATGGGACGGATGAACGCATAAAAGAGTAGCCGATCGGGAGACCGACCCCGCAATCGGCTACTGTTGGGTAGCGGCGACCGGACTTGAACCGGTGACACAGCGATTATGAGCCGCTTGCTCTACCGACTGAGCTACGCCGCTTTGATGTGATCAGCTCCCCACCCGAGGGCGGGGAACCTCTCTCACCAGAGCCCCAATGCGGAATCGAACCGCAGACCTTCTCCTTACCATGGAGACGCTCTACCGACTGAGCTATTGGGGCGAGCGATGAAGACATTACACGGTTGCCCGCCCATCGCCCAAATCCTTTGCGGCGACTGGCCTCCGAGGGGCTGCCGGGGCTTCCCCGATCAGGGTCCCGGCGCCACCGAGGCCCATTTCGGGGCAGATTGTGTCCAGGCTCACATTCCCAGCCGCCCCGCGAGGCACTCCGCGCCCGTCGCTCCCGTCGGGAGCGGTACGCGCGACGAGGAAGCATCCGCACCCGGCCCGGCGCATGCCTGCGCCCCGCGGCGCGCGGGCACCACACCGGTACGACTATTGCGCTCTTCCGCGAAGCGGGGAGCCCTGCGCCCTAGGCTCTGAGCACGCTGCGTGATCTTGGGCCGCGGGCCGCGGCCACTCGGCCCAGGAACCGCCCGAGCCACCGCAGGAGCGCGATGTCCGACAGCCAGCCGCAGCAGCCGTCCCCCTTCCCGCCGGGCGGCCGTGGTGAGGGCGGCGGCCACGGGCCCCAGCGCCCGCCCGGCAACGCGAACGCGCCCGCCGCCGAGTCCACCACCCTCCTGCTCGCCGGGGCCCGCCTCACGGACGGCCGTACGGTCGACGTCCGGCTCGGCGGCGGCCGGATCCAGGCCGTCGGCACCGCGGGCAGCCTGCCCTCCCCCGCGCTCGCCCGGGTCGACCTCACCGGCTACCTGCTGCTCCCCGCCCCCGCCGAGCCGCACGCCCACGGGGACACCGCCCTGACCGCCGACGGCGAGGGGCCCGTCTCGTACGCCCCCGACGAGGTGCAGCGCCGGGCCACCGAGGCCGCCCTGCTCCAGCTCGGGCACGGGGCCACGGCCGTGCGCTCCCACGTCCGGATCGGCGACGTGCACGGCCTGGGGCCCATGGAGGCCGTGCTCCAGGCCCGCCGCTCGCTGCGCGGGCTCACCGACCTGACCACCGTCGCCGTGCCCCGCCTCCTCACGGGCGTGGCCGGCGCCGACGGGTTGGCCATGCTGCGGGACGCCGTCAAGATGGGCGCCTCCGTCATCGGCGGCTGCCCGGACCTGGACCCGGACCCGACGGGCTTCCTCGAAGCCGTCCTGGAACTCGCCGCCGAGCACGGCTGCCCGGTGGACCTGCACACGGACGGTGACGACCCCGGCCGGCTGGCCCGCCTCGCCGCGATGGCCGGCGGACTGCGCCCGGGGGTGACGATCGGCCCCTGCGGGGGCCTGTCACGGCTCCCGCTGGACGTGGCGCACCGGGCCGCCGACCAGCTGGCCGCGGCCGGCGTACGGGTGACCTGCCTGCCCCAGGGCGACTGCGCGGCCCTGGAGCGGCGCGGTCTGCGCACCGCGCCCGTACGGCTGCTGCGCGCCGCCGAGGTCCGGGTCGCGGCCGGCAGCGGGGCGCTGCGGGACGCCGGGAACCCGGTCGGCCGCGGCGACCCGCTGGAGGCCGCCTTCCTGCTGGCCTCCCAGGGCGGGCTGCGGGCGCCGGAGGCCTACGCGTCCGTCAGCGGCGCCGCCCGGGAGGCGATGGGCCTGCCGGAGGTCCGGGTGGAGGCCGGGTTCCCGGCCGAGCTGCTGGCCGTGCGGGGGGAGCGGATCGCGGGCGTGCTGTCCCTGGCGTACAGCCGGATCGTGATCCACCGCGGCCGGGTGGTAGCCCGGACGAGTGCCGTACGGGAGTACTGCGACTCGGCGGTCGCGGTGGCCCTGGACCTGCCCCGGCAGGGCCGTGTGGAGCCCGGGCCCTGAGTGTCCGCCGGTCCTGCGGCGGACACTTTCGCGGGCGGGGGCGCCCGGCTCGTCGTACGGTCGGGGCATGCGCATCGTCATCGCGGGTGGACACGGTCAGATCGCGCTGCGGCTGGAGCAGCTGCTCGCCGCGCGCGGGTACGAGGTCGCGGGCATCATCCGCGATCCGGAGCAGGGCGACGACCTGCGGGAGGCGGGCGCCGAACCGGTGCTCTGCGACCTGGAGTCGGCTTCGGTCGAGCACGTGGCGGGCATTCTGCAGGGCGCGGACGTCGCGGTGTTCGCGGCCGGCGCGGGCCCCGGCAGCGGTGTGGCGCGCAAGGACAGCGTGGACCGGGGCGCGGCGGTGCTGTTCGCGGACGCGGCCGAACGGGCGCGGGTAAGGCGCTTCCTGATGGTCTCTTCGATGGGCGCGGACGCACAGCACGAGGGCGAGGACGTCTTCGACTTCTACCTGCGGGCGAAGGGCGAGGCGGACGACCACGTACGGACGCGGCTGGGCCTGGAGTGGACGGTCCTGCGGCCCGGGTCGCTGACCGACGACCCCGGGAGCGGGCAGGTGCGGCTGGAGGCGCGGACGGGCCGCGGGGCGGTGCCGCGCGACGACGTGGCGGTCGTGCTGGCGGAGCTGGTCGAGACCCCGGCGACGGCCGGCCTGACGCTGGAGCTGGTCGAGGGATCGACCCCGGTCGAGGTGGCCGTCAAGGCCGTCGCGGGCAACTGAGGCTCAGAACTCGGCGCTCACCTTGTCGTCGGAGCGTCCGACGGAGTCCTGCTGGTACTGGTCCTCGTAGGCCTGCCGGATCCGTTCGATGCGCGCGCTGCGCTCCTCGGCCTCCTTCTCCGGGTAGAGGAGCACCACCTCGTACGAGGTCTCGCGGATGACCTTGCCGGCGCGCTGCCACTGGCCGCGCCCGTCCAGGAGGGTGAGTCCCTCGGGGAAGGCGGGGGTGATCTCCCGGTCCAGGAAGCCCATGAACTCCTGCTCCGCGACGGGGGCCCGGCCGCCGGGGCGCTCGGTGCCGAAGTAGAGGGTGGTTTCCTGGTAGGGCTGGCCCACGTGGCTGTGCAGTGCCGCGCCGACGAGGGCCGGGATCCCGGCTCCGAGGAGGGCGAGGAGCACGCCGCCGCCGACCCTCCCGCGCGTGTCAGAAATGAAGGTCACGTCCGGAGAACGAACACGCGACGCAGACGATACGTACGATGCGGCGCTCGTACGAGAAAACCCCCGCCACTGCGTTTCCGCAGTAAACGGGGGTTTCACTCGCGTGGCGGCGCCAGGGTTCGAACCTGGGTAGGCTGAGCCGGCAGATTTACAGTCTGCTCCCTTTGGCCACTCGGGCACACCGCCATGATCGCTGCCATTTTTCCGCCTCGCGGCGGTGCTCCCTGGCAACGACGTAAACGATACCTGATGCCCGGGGGTGCTTCGCCACCGGATTGATCAGCACCCGGGGCGGGCGCGGTGGCTAGGCTTTGCCGAGCGGTCCGGGCATGTCCGGCCGCGCCCTCCGGGGCAATGACAGCCGACTTCAAGGAGCCACAGCACATGGCCGACTCCAGTTTCGACATCGTCTCGAAGGTCGAGCGGCAGGAGGTCGACAACGCCCTCAACCAGTCCGCCAAGGAACTCTCGCAGCGCTACGACTTCAAGGGCACCGGCGCCACCATCGCCTGGTCCGGCGAGAAGATCCTGATGGAGGCGAACTCCGAGGAGCGCGTCAAGGCCGTCCTCGACGTGTTCGAGACCAAGCTGGTCAAGCGCGGCATCTCGCTGAAGGCGCTCGACGCCGGCGAGCCGCAGCTGTCCGGCAAGGAGTACAAGATCTTCGCCTCGATCGAGGAGGGCATCTCCCAGGAGAACGCCAAGAAGGTCGCGAAGATCATCCGGGACGAGGGTCCCAAGGGCGTCAAGGCCCAGGTCCAGGGCGAGGAGCTGCGCGTCAGCTCCAAGAGCCGTGACGACCTGCAGGCCATCCAGGCCCTCCTCAAGGGCAAGGACCTCGACTTCGCGATCCAGTTCGTGAACTACCGCTGATCAAGTGATCTGACCTGCACGGACGTGGCCAGGCAGACCTTGCAGGGCACAACGGGGGCACATCGCCGAGCACGGCCTCGACGGCGGCCCTCGTTGTGTCTTCCTCGTCGGGCCACAGGCGCGTGTACGTGTCGAGCGCGATCGACGGTTTGGCGTGACCGAGTCGCTTCTGAACCGTCTCGACGTTCTCGCGGTGCTTGATGAGCAGCGAGGCGTAGGAGTGCCGCAGGTCGTGCAGGTTCGCGCCGTCCGGTGCCTCTATGCGGGCAGGCTCGCCCCCCTTGGGCTTGCCTGACCGCAGCCACGCCGCACGCGCCTGCTCGTACGCCGCCGGCGCGGGGAACCGTTCGAGGTGCGCGGCGAGGGCGTCCACCGCCGCTTTGGTGAGCGGGACCGTGCGGTAGCTCTCATGCGTCTTGGGTCGCCGATGTACGGCAGGTCGCCGTCCGGGTCGATGAGCTGCTGGCGCACGGTGACCTCGCGGCGCAGGAAGTCGACGCCGTCGACCTCCAGACCGAACAACTCCCCCTGCCGCAGGCCGGATGAGGCGGCGAGCAGGAGCAGGGCCCGGTACCGATCGGGCGCGGCATCCATGAGTGCCCGGACCGCATCCAAATGCAGGGGCACAATCTCGGCCTTACGCTGCTTGGGCGACGTACGCCCTCGCACGGATTGCCCGCGATGATCCGGTCTCGGACGGCCGTCTGTAGCGGCGTGATCAGGTACTCGTACGTCACGGCCAGCGTCGAGGGCGCGAGCACCTGCGATCGGTCCTTGGATCCACGCTTGTATGTCCGATGGGCGGATACTGGATGCTGGCTACGGGCCTGTCGCCGAACGTCGGATGGACGTGATTCCGCAGACCCCGTTCGACGCGGGAGGCAGTTGTGGACGGGCGCACCGCCGACGTGCGCCACCGCTCGGCAGCTGCCCGAGAGCTCTCCTTGCCGGCGGCAGGGTCGACGTACAACCGCCGATCAAGGTCGGTCTCGCCGGCCTTCGCCGCGAGACCGACGGCACCGCGGACGCCAGTAACGGCCTGCGTTCTGCGATCGCTGCCCGCTTCACCGACCAGGCCGCCGCCCCACACACCGCGTAGCAGTTCGCCAGCGCCGCCCCGCCACCCACGAGCACGGGTGACGGGGCGGCGGCGTCGTGTTCAGACGGACTCGGCCGCGCTCAGGAAGTCGTCGGCGGTGGCGTCCATCAGGATCTCGTCGCAGGATCGACCGAGCCAGTAGCCGGACTGTCGCAGGCGGCCGGCGGCCTGGAATCCAGCCTTCTGGTACGCCGTCACGCCTGCGGCATTCGCCTCCAGAACCTTGAGCCAGACCATGCGCAGCGCGGCGTACTCGAAGGCCCAACGCAGGGTCAGGGCGGTGGCTTCGGTGGCGAGCCCCTTCCCTCGGAATTCGGGGGCGATGAGGATGACGAACTCAGCCGTCCGTACCGCCGAGTCGATCTGCAAGGTGGTGAGCCCGACCGGGGTGTGATCGTCAGGAGTGATGATCTCGAACTGGGCGTAGTCGCGGTTACGGCCCTGGCCCTCCCAACCGCCGGCACGAACCTCCCAGGACTGGGTCACCTGAGTGCCGTAGCCGAGGATTGTGGCGGGGTCGTTCTCCCACCGGTGGTAGTCGGGCAGGTGGTCGCGATCGGTCATCGCGAGACTGACGCGCTCGCCGGCCAGCAGGATGTGCGGAGTGCTCATCGGGGTTCGGCTCCAGAGGGGTTGGACGCGTTGATCGGGGTGTAGTCGTCAGTGTGCCCGGGTTCCTCCACCGGGCGTCCGTGTTCATCGGAGATCCAGGCGTGAAGCCGGATCGGGTCAGCGGCGACACCGTGGCGCCACGCCTTCCCACGGCCGCCGGCCGCGAGGAGCAGGGAAGCCGCGGTGGACTCTTCAAGGCAGGCGACCCGGGCCGGAATGGCACGCGCGGCCCACCGGACGGAGCGCACCGCCGTGCGAGCGTGAGCAGTGCCAGCCGGAGGCAACGCGTCGCCGACCTCGGCAAGGCGGACCAGGCGCCCGAACCTACGCTCAGAACGGCCGGTCTGGCGGACGGTAAGCGTGAGAGCGACACAGGCCAGCGCAGCGACCCGCCAAGCCCAGGGCGGGGCGTCACGGGCTTCGAGTCGGGCCGCCGTCTCGTGCGTCCCCCATGACGCGCCGGGGCTGGTGACGGTAACCGGCTCGGGTGCGTTGGTCTGCCGGACGGCGGACAGCCATTCATCCAGGGCACCGCCCGTCAGGACGATGGTGGCGCCAGTGCGGTAGTTGACGACGACCCCAGCGCGGTCGGTCACGGCGGTCCGGGTCTCCGCTGTAGGAACGGGAATCATGCGGCTCTCTCCTCCCAGGTGATCCACTGATCGACCTTCTCTGCAGCCCTCAGCCACAGTTCCGCCCCGAGGACGGGTTCGATTCGGCCCCAAGGGATGTCGACTCCGAGGACGGCACGGCGTAGCGTCGCGCGGACCGCCGCCGGGTTGATGAGGCCGAGGTCTGCGAGGCGCCCGTCTGCCAAATCGAGCGTCCGTTGCAGATTGGCGCGCAACCCGTGGTGGTGATCGACGGCGAACATGCCTTTGGCGCCCCGTCGGACAACTGGCGGCGGCAGTAGGCCGGCCACGACGTCGGAGAGCAGCGGTTTGTACCGACGAGCGGACCAGCGCTCGACAGCCGGGGCCGCCAAGGCAGCTTCCACGACTCGCGTGTCGGTGAAGGGGTTGTGCATCTCGATACCGTGCGCGGCGGCGAGTTGGTTCTCGGTCGCCGCGGTGCGTCCCACGTACCTGGCTTCGGCCAGTAGGGCACGATCCGCGTGTCCCATGCTCAGCGTGTCCGGATAGGCCGCCGTGACGGGTGCAGCCAGTTCCTTGGCGCAGTCGGTCATCCACGGCATGGGCCTCGATGCGCCGGCCAACGTGCGAGGCCGTCGTACCGCGCTCGCGAGGAGAGGCCAAGGGCTCTGCCGGTAGAGACGAGCCCAGGTCTGCGCATCGGCCGCCAGTCGCAGCCAGCGGCCCGAACGGGCGAGGTCTGCCAGATGGACCGGCGGCGGCATGAACAGGTTGTCCCCGCCATCTCCGGTCAGGTGGACCACGGCGCCGTGGTCGGCAAGGAACCGCAGTTGCGCGGTGAACTGCGCCACGGTGATCGCGGACGGCGCGGGCTCATCGGTGAGCGGTAAGGCGTCAAGTTCGCTGAACGGAAGGTGCGAGTCGCCCAGGGCCATGAATTCATGTCGGATCGCGGGGTGCGCACGCGCCACGAGACGCGCGTGGTCGACGTCGCCGCCCGCCTTGATCCCTTCGGGGTGGTACGTGACCCCGGTCACCGGTCCACAGCGGGCAGCCAGTGCCGCGAGGGTGCTGGAATCCAGTCCACCGGAGAGATCAGAGGAAGCCGGGCGGCCGGCGACGCGGATGCGGACCGCCTCCGCCAGGTCATCCCGCAGCCGGTCCACCGCTTCCTCTCGCGAGAGGGTGGGCCGCGTCCAGTACGGGACAGGGACAGGCTCAGTCCCAAGGCCGGCGGCGACCCTGTGGCCGGGCGCCACCTGTTCAACGCTGGACCAGGCGGAGAATCCCGGCGTCCATCCCGTGGGGTCCACGAGATGGACAGCCATCCATCCGGCATCCGGCAGCGAGCCGCACAGGGCGGCCAAGGCCACCGAGCTTGAAGCCCACACGGTCGACCCGTTGAAGGTGCATGTGTAGAGCGGGCAAGCCCCCGCGGGGTCGGCCCAAACCGTCTGTCCGCCGTGGCCATCGCCGTAGAGCAAGGTGTAGGCGCCCGCCCAGGCCGTGGCCGCCGAATCTAGCGAGCGGAGATCCCCGGCCCACACCACCCGATCAAGGTCGTCCCCCGTGGCACCACACGGGCCGAATACGACCAGCCGTCGCCCGTCAGGCCCGTCGACCAGCCGAACCGGCACGCCGTCGGACCACACCGGAGGGTCTTGCAAGAGAATCTGCGCCCCGACAGGGACCGCCGGCCGAGGGGCCCTCGTGAGGTAGCCGCCGAACCAGCCCATGTGATCACCTCCGTGGAAGGGCGCGGCGGCACCCGGACCGGGTGCCGCCGCTGGGGATCAGGCGGAGTACGGGGAGCGCTTGTTCTCGACGCTCTCGCTGCTGCTGCCCTTTGTGAGGGCCGCCGCGTTGCCGAGGGCCACAACCTCCTCGTCCTGCTCGGGGTCGCTTGCCGTGATGATCTTGTCCATGCTGGTCACCTTCCTTGCTGGCTGGTGATCGCAACGGGGGTTCCCGTTGCGGCGGTGCAACCTCCCGGGTCCGGTGTCGTCGCGGGAACCGGGAGGGGCTTGGGAATGCCGGCTGAACTGACCGGCTACGAGGTGACGTAGATGCCTGCGGCGTACAGGCCGATGGAGCCGACGAGCATCGCCAGGCAGAGGGGCCCGCGAAGCGTCCACAGCGGATTCCTGCTCCCAGGTCTGCCCTGAGTCACGGGACACCCGGAGCGTCATCAGGACGCGCGGCTCTTCATCGCCCAGGCCCCGGATCACAGCGGCCACCCGGCAAGAGCACCGAGCATCGGCGACTTACTACGCATAACTGGCCTCTCTCTAGCAGCGGTTCGCTACGCGTCGCGGCCCGGAGGAGTCTGCTCACAGGGGGTACGCCGGGCACATAACGATGCTGCGTCCCACGTCAGAGCGTTACTACCCCGTTTGGCGGACGTTTGGGACGCTCCGCTAATACGGTTCGTCCCGTTCCCAACGGCCCAGGGAGGCGAACTGTGAACCACGCTCTCCGCCGCGCGATGGCGAGTGCCAAGATGACCGAGAAGCAACTCGCACAGGCTTGCGGTGTCGATGCCAAGACGATCGGCCGATGGATCACCGAGCCGAACCGCGTCCCCCACGCCCGCCACAGATGGGCAGCCTGCGAGGCATTAGGCGAGGAGGAGAAAGTGTTGTGGCCCAATGCCATCCGCTCGGCACTCGCGACGGGGCCCGATCGGGAAATCGTTCAGGTCTTTCCCTACCGTTCGGCAGCACCGTCAAGCCTGTGGCGTTCCCTGGTGACCAAGGCGCAGCGGGAGTTGGTGTTCGCCGGATACACCAACTACTTCCTGTGGTTGGAGCAGGCGAACCTGGCCGGCGCCCTACGTCGGAAGGCGCAGAGCGGGTGCCGAGTCCGGTTCCTGATCGGTGACCCCACCAGTCCTGTCACCGCGGCACGCGAAGCTGAGGAAGGCGTACCGCTCACGCTCTCCACTCGAATCGCGGTGACACTCGCCGAGTTGGAGAAGCTGCGGGACGTCACCAGTATCGAGGGCCGTTTCGAGACAGGCCACGTCAACCTCTCGGTCTTCCGATTCGATGACGAGATGATCGTGACACCGATCCTTGCCCGCAGGGTCGGTCACGATTCGCCGATGATGCACCTGCGGCGTGCGCAGACGGACGGAATGTTCGATCGCTTCTCCGCACACGTCGAGGAGCTGTGGACCCGAGGGCGCGACATCAGGGAGGCACCGCAAGATGGCCAGGCGTGACTACGAGGACGACCCCAACGCTCCCGAGGCGAACAGCTTGGTGCCTGCCGCTTCTGCCGTCGTTGTCGACGAGGACGGACGGGTGCTGTTGCAGCGGCGCACCGATAACGGGATGTGGGCCCTGCCCGGCGGAAAGATGGATTTGGGAGAGTCCATCGGAGAGTGCGCCATCCGGGAGACGTTCGAGGAGACCGGGGTGACCGTCGAGATCACGGGCATCGTCGGGACGTACACCAACCCCGGGCACGTGTTCGCCTACTCCGACGGGGAGGTGCGTCAGGAGTTCTCGATCTGCCTCCTGGCCCGCCCCACCGGCGGCACGCTCCGCACCTCGGACGAGTCATTCGAGGTCGCATGGTTCGCCCAGGATGCGATTGACGATCTCCCGATGGTGCCGAGCATCCGCAAGCGCATCAACGACTGGCGGGCCGGCCGGGGTCCTGTTGTCCGCTGACACCTGCCGACTTGAAACAAACAGTACCCCGGTTCCAAGATTCGGAACCGGGGTCGCGTGCTGTTTGACGGCTTCCTGTTCGAGCCCTAGTCACCCTGCCGGACGAAACTGCCCTTCCCCCATTCGGTGACCACGAGACCGCGCTCCCGAAGGACCTGCACCGCTCGCCGCGCGGTCATCCGCGCGACCCCGTGCGTTTCGCAAAGCTCCGCCTCACTCGGCAGCCGACTGCCCGGACGGCACTCCGCCGCCTACCTCACCGAGCAGCGAGCACCCGAGGCAACCGCTAACCCTTGGTCCCGCCCGTGGGCCGACCCGAGTGCCGCGCAGGTGCGGGCCGTCTTCCGCCCCGAGACCTCGACGGAAAGCACACTGTCCCTCTCCCCGATACAGAGGCAACGGCGATGGGCCGTGCAGTTCGCCGAGATCGGCGTCGATCGCGGTCCCCTCTGCCCTCCGGCGGCCGTCATCGGGGGCGTGCGGATCATGTACCCGGCGTGCGCGGCGCGTGCGCCTCACCAGCCCCCAATGAGCACTTGGGCAACCGTGCGCGCACCCGCCAACCTGGCGGTATTCATCGCCGCGGGACAGGGGAGGGTCACGGATGCCCGGAGTCGGAACGTTTCGCGAAGACTTCGGGGCGTCCGTCGTTGTCGCGCTCGTCGCACTGCCGCTCTGCGTGGGGGTGGCCGTCGCCTCCGGCGTGCCCGCGGAGCTGGGCATCGTGACCGGCGTGGTGGGCGGGCTGGTCGCCGGATGGTTCCGGGGGAGCTCGCTCCAGGTGAGCGGGCCGGCCGCCGGGCTCACGGTGCTGGTCTACGAGGCGGTGCACACGCACGGGGCCCGCGCACTCGGGGTCCTGGTGCTGGCCGCCGGGGTGCTGCAGCTGTGCATGGGGGCGCTGCGGCTCGGGCGGTGGTTCCGGGCGATCTCCGTCGCCGTCGTGCACGGGATGCTCGCCGGGATCGGGCTCGTGCTGATCGCGGGGCAGCTGTACGCCCTGGGCGGCGTACCGGCTCCCGGCGCGACCCTGGAGAAGCTCGCCGCGGTGCCGGCGCTCGCCGCGGAGGCCGACTGGGCCGCCGTGGCGCTGGGGGCCGGGACCATCGCCGTCCTCGTGGCCTGGCGCCGGATGCCGGACCGGCTGCGGCTCGTACCGGGCGCGCTGGTCGGGGTGGCGGCCGCCACCGCCGTGTCGGTGATGCTGCGGCTGCCCGTCGAGAAGGTGACCGTGACCGGCGTCCTGGGGGCCGTCGCCCCGCCCCGCTGGGCCGACTTCGGGATGCTGGCCTCCGCCGGGGCGCTCGGCACCGTGATCGCCCTGGCCCTGATCGCCTCCGCCGAGACCCTGTTCAGCGCGGCCGCCGTCGACCGGATGCACGACGGTCCGCGGACCCACTACGACCGGGAGCTCGTGGCGCAGGGAGTCGGCAACGCCGTCTGCGGACTGCTCGGCGCGCTGCCGATGACCGCCGTGATCGTGCGCAGCGCGGCCAACGTGGAGGCCGGGGCCCGCACCCGGGCCTCACGGATCATGCACGGCGGCTGGCTGCTGCTGTTCGCCGTCGCACTCCCCCAGCTGCTCCGGATCGTCCCGCTCGCCGCGCTGGCCGGGGTGCTGCTGCACGCCGGCTGGAAACTGCTGCCGGCCCGGGCCGTCGCCGGCCTGTGGCGCTCGCACCGGGGCGAGGCGGTGGTGCTGGTGGCGACGGCCGGGGCCGTCGTGGCCACGAACCTCTTCGAGGGCGTGCTGATCGGACTGGGGCTCGCCGTGGTCAAGGCGGCCTGGGAGACCTCCCACGTGCACATCGAGGAGGTGTGGGAGGGCGGGGAGCTGCACGTCCAGGTCCTGGGGAGCGCCAGCTTCCTTCGGCTGCCGAAGCTGCTCGACGCGCTCGACGCGCTGCCGGCCGGGCACCCCGTACGCCTCGACCTGAGCGGGCTGCGCCACCTCGACCACGCCTGCCTGACGGCCCTCCACGGCTGGGAACAGAACCGGACGCCACTGACCGGCAGGGAAGGCGTCATCTAGGGGGGCTACCCTCCGCCCCGTGGACAACGAGTTGAAGCGCACGCTGGGGGTATTCGACGCCGTCGTCGTCGGGCTCGGCGCCATGGTCGGAGCGGGCATCTTCGCCGCGCTCGCCCCGGCGGCGGGTGCGGCGGGGCCCGCGGGGGGCGCGCTCCTCGCGGCCTTGGCGGTGGCGGCGCTGATCGCCTACTGCAACGCGCACTCCTCGGCACGGCTGGCCGCCCGTTATCCGGCCTCCGGCGGGACCTACGTGTACGGGCGGGAGCGGCTCGGCCCGTTCTGGGGATACCTGGCCGGCTGGGGCTTCGTCATCGGCAAGACCGCGTCGTGCGCGGCGATGGCGCTCACCGTGGGGGCGTACGTCTGGCCCGGGCGGCAGCATGCCGTGGCCGTCGCCGCGGTGGTGGCGCTGACCGCCGCGGGCTACGGCGGCGTCCGGAAGTCGGCCCGGATCGCCCGGGTGATCGTGGCGGTGGTGCTGGCCGTGCTGGCCGCGGTCGTGGTGGGGTGCCTGACCTCCGGGGCGGCGGACGCCGGACGGCTCGGCGGCCTGGGCGACGGCGGAGCCGGCGGGCTGCTGCAGGCGGCCGGACTGCTGTTCTTCGCATTCGCGGGGTACGCCCGCATCACCACCCTGGGCGAGGAGGTGCGTGATCCGCAGCGCACGATCCCGCGGGCGGTGCCGCTCGCCCTGGGGATCGCCCTGCTCGTGTACGCCGCGGTGACGGTGGCGGTGCTGTCGGTGCTGGGTGCCGGGGCCCTGGCGGCTTCGCCGGCCCCGCTGGCCGACGCGGTACGGGCGGCCGGCCTGCCCGGACTGACCCCCGTGGTCCGGGTCGGGGCGGCCCTGGCGGCGCTGGGCTCGCTGCTGGCCTTGCTGCTCGGGGTGTCGCGGACCACCCTGGCGATGGCCCGGGACGGCCATTTCCCCCGCGCGCTGGCCGCCGTGCACCCCCGGCATCAGGTGCCGCACCATGCGGAGCTCGCCGTGGGTGCAGTGGTCGCGGTGCTCGCGGCGACCGCCGATCTGCGGGGCGCGATCGGCTTCTCGTCCTTCGGGGTGCTGGCCTACTACGCGATCGCGAACGCTTCCGCGTGGACTCTCGATTCAGGTCTCAAGGGCCGGGCCGTGGCAGCGGTCGGGCTGTCCGGCTGTGTCGTACTGGCCTGCGCGCTGCCGGCCGCGGGGGCGGTCGCGGGGGCGGCGGTACTGGCCGTGGGCGCCGCCGCCTACGCGGTGCGCGGCCGGCTCAGAGCCGGGATCTGAACTCCGCCCAGAGCTCCATCTCCAGCCCCGCGTCCTGCGCGTCGCCGCAGAACCAGGCGGTGCCGTCGAGCCGGCCGCGCAGCCAGTCGGCGAGGGCGGGCGAGTCGGCGTCGCCGTCAGTTCCCGTTCTTCCCCGCGCTCTTGCCCGCGTCTTCGCGCGCCGAGTCGTACCCGATGAAGTACGTGGGCCGACGCTGCACGGCGGTGTAGATCCGGCCGATGTACTCGCCGAGCAGCCCCACGCAGATCAGCTGCACACCGCCCAGGAACAGCATGGCGACGAACAGCGAGCTCCAGCCGGGCACGGTCTTGCCGAGCAGGAAGACCACCAGCGTCCAGGCGATCATCACGAAGCAGGTGACGAAGCTGATGACGCCGAGCCAGGTCGCCAGCCGCAGCGGCGCGGCCGAGAAGTTGGTGATGCCGTCCACGGCGAGGCGGATCATCTTGCTCAGCGGGTACTTGGTCTCGCCCGCCACCCGCTCGGCCCGCCGGTACGTCACCTGCCCGCTCGGGAAACCGAGCCACGGCACCAGCAGCCGGTAGACCTGGTGCTGGTCCGGCAGGGAGGTGAGGGCCTCCACGGCCTCGCGGCTGAGCAGCCGGAAGTCCCCGGCCTGCGCGGGCACCTGCTTGCCGACCATGCGGCGCATCAGCCAGTAGTAGGCACCGGCGCTGCGGCGCTTGAAGGCGGTGTCGGTGCTGCGGTCGGAGCGGACGCCGTAGACGATGTCGAGGCTCTCGGACCGTGCCAGGTCCAGCATCTCCGGAATCTTCTCCGGCGGATCCTGGAGGTCTGCGTCGATGCTGGCCACGTACGCCCCGACCGAGCTGTGCAGTCCGGCGCGCAGGGCGGCCTGGTGGCCCGAGTTGCCGCGCAGCCGGACGATGCGGAGCTCGGGCCAGTCCGTACGGAACTTCTCGAGGAGTTCGGCGGTCCGGTCGGTGCTTCCGTCGTCGACGGCGAGGACCTCGTAGGGCACGCCGGTGTCGTCGAGGACCGGGCGCAGGCGGCCCACCAGGGCGGGGAGGGCCTCTTCCTCGTTGTACATCGGCACGATGACCGAGAGCGTCGTGGCCGAGCCGGCAGGGGGCACTACCGGGACGCGAACGGCGCGTCGGTCGGGACGATCTCACGGCCCAGCGGGAGCAGGGACAGGGGGACCATCTTGAAGTTGGCGATGCCGAACGGGATGCCGATGATCGTCACGCACAGGGCGATGCCGGTGACGATGTGGCCGAGGGCCAGCCACCAGCCCGCCAGGACCAGCCACAGGACGTTGCCGACGCAGGATCCCGCGCCCGCGTCATGGCGCTCGACGGTGGTGTAGCCGAAGGGCCAGAGGGCGTACAGGGCGATGCGGAAGGCCGCGATGCCGAACGGGATCCCGATGATCGTGATGCAGAGGATCACGCCCGCGAGGCAGTAGCCCAGGAAGAGCCAGATGCCGCTGAGTACGAGCCAAATGATGTTGAGGATGGTATTCATCGGCTACGTCCTGCCATCTGTTCGAGCCGGGCGATGCGCTCGGCCATCGGAGGGTGCGTCGAGAACATTTTGGAAAGGCCCTGGCCCGGGCGGAACGGGTTGGCGATCATCATGTGGCTCGCCGTCTCCAGCCTGGGCTCGGGGGGCAGCGGGAGCTGCTTGACGCCGGCGTCCAGCTTGCGCAGGGCGCCGGCCAGGGCGAGCGGGTCGCCGGTGAGCTGGGCGCCGGACGCGTCCGCCTCGTACTCGCGCGAGCGGCTGATGGCCAGCTGGATCACGGAGGCGGCCAGCGGGCCCAGAATCATGATCAGCAGCATGCCGAGGATGCCGGGCCCCTCGTCGTCATTGGACCGGCCGATCGGGATCAGCCATGCGAAATTCACCAGGAACATGATGACGGAGGCGAGCGCTCCGGCGACGGAGGAGATGAGGATGTCGCGGTTGTAGACGTGGCTCAGCTCGTGGCCGATCACCCCGCGCAGCTCGCGCTCGTCGAGGATGCGCAGGATGCCCTCGGTGCAGCAGACCGCGGCGTTGCGCGGATTGCGGCCGGTGGCGAACGCGTTCGGCGCCTCGGTCGGCGAGATGTAGAGCCGGGGCATGGGCTGACGTGCGGACGTGGAGAGCTCGCGCACCATGCGGTAGAGCTGCGGAGCCTCGAACTCGCTCACGGGGCGGGCGCGCATCGCGCGTAGAGCCAGCTTGTCGCTGTTCCAGTACGCGTACGCGTTCGTCCCCAGGGCGACGATGACGGCGATGATCAGGCCGCCCCGCCCGAAGAAGCTTCCGATGAGGATGATGAGTGCGGACAGCCCGCCGAGGAGTACGGCGGTCTTCAGCCCGTTGTGCCGGCGGTGCACGGTACGCCCTCCAAATGGTGCGGCAGGGGAGCCCCGTCCTGGATCTGAGGGTCTACGGTCCAGTGGACCCTCCCTCCTGGCTCAACGCGAGGTGAGGGCGTCTGGTTCCCAGGGCTCGGCGGGCCCGCCGCCCGGGAGGCCGGGACGGCGGGGATGCGGCGGGCGTTGGGCCGTACGGGTCACGGCGTACGGGTTCGCCGGCGCGCGGGCCCGCGTACGGGCCGACGCACCGGCCCGCGTACCGGCGCGTACGGGCCGAGTACGGGCCGGCACCGGCCCGCGTTACCGCGGGCTACTGCGGGAACAGGCCGCCCGACGCGAAGCGCAGGACCAGCTGCGGGGCTGCCGACAGCACCACGGCGATGACGGCGGTGACCGCGATGGCGGCGGTGACCGGCCACGGGGCCTTCGTCCGGGCGCCTTCGGCGGGGGCATCCGGGGCGCGGAAGAGCAGCGCCGTCCAGCGCAGGTAGTAGTACAGGGCGATGACGACGTTGACCGCCATGACCACGGCCAGCCAGCCCAGGCCCGCGTCGACGGCGGCGCGGAAGACGGTGACCTTGGCGAAGAGGCCGATGAGGCCCGGCGGCAGTCCGGCCAGGCAGAGCAGGAAGAAGGCCAGCGCGAGGGCGGCGGCCGGGCGCTCCGCGTAGAGGCCGCGGTAGTCGCTGATCCGGTTCTGCGGCTTCGTGCGGGCGACCAGGGCGGCCACGGCGAAGGCGCCGAGGTTCACGGCGGCGTACATGAGGGCGTAGGCGACGGTGGCGCCGATCTGGTCTCGCTCGGAGTACGCGGCGGCTGCGATCGGGACGAGCAGGTAGCCGGCCTGGCCGACGGAGGACCAGGCGAGCAGCCGGACGGCGCTGTTCGGCCGGTCCGCGTTCTGGCGCACGGCGGCGGCATTGCCGAGCGTCATGGTGAGCGCGGCGAGGACGGCGAGGGCGGGGCCCCAGATGTCGGAGTACGCGGGGAAGGCGATCACCGTGACGAGGATGAGGCCGGTGAAGCCGACGGCCTTGCCGATCACGGAGAGGTAGCCCGCGATGGGCAGCGGCGCGCCGACGTAGGTGTCCGGGACCCAGAAGTGGAAGGGGACGGCGGCGGTCTTGAAGGCGAAGCCGACGAGGGTGAGCGCGACGCCGGCCATGGCGAGGGTGTCGAGCTGCCCGGGAACGTCTTCGAGCCGGTCGGCGACCTGCGTGAGGTGCAGGGTGCCGGTGGCGGCGTAGACGAAGCTGACGCCCATCAGCGACACGGCGGTGGCGGTGACGGAGGACAGGAAGAACTTGAGGGCGGCCTCGGAGGAGAGGCGGTCGCCGCGGCGCATGCCGACGAGGGCGAACGCGGGCAGCGAGGCGACTTCGAGGGCGACGATCAGGGTGGCGAGGTCGCGGGAGGCGGGCAGCAGCGCGGCGCCGGCGGCGGAGGACAGCAGCAGGAACCAGTACTCGCCGGCCGGCATGCGCGCCTCGCGGACGGTGGTGACCGACAGCAGGGCGGTGACCAGGGCGCCGGCCAGTACCAGGAACTGGATGACGAGCGCGAAGTGGTCGGCGGTGTAGCTGCACGCACCGGGGTCGGTGGTGAGGCAGAAGGTGGCGCGGTCGCCGGCGCGCAGCGGCAGCAGGGTGGCGGTCGCGGCGGCGAGGCCGGCGACGGAGAGCCAGCCGAGCAGGGGCTTGCGCCGCTCCGGTACGAAGAGGTCGGCGACCAGGACGACCAGGGCGACGGCGGCGGTGAGGACCACGGGGGTGATCGCGAGCCAGTCGACGCTCTGGACGCGGCTCGCGGCCTCGGCGGCCGGGGCCGCCGACGGAGCGGACAGAACGGAGGCCGTCAGGGCCGTCATGCGTTGCCTCCTGCGAGGAGCTTCTGGACGGCCGGGTCGGTGAGGCCGAGGAGGACGGCGGGCCACAGGCCGGCGAGGACGGTGAGGGCAACGAGCGGGGTCCAGGCGGCGAACTCGTAGCGCTGGATGTCGGCGAGTTCGAGCGCGGGGCCCGACGGGTGCTCCGGCCGGACCGCGGGGTCGCCCATGCAGACGCGGCGTACGACGATCAGCAGGTAGGCGGCGGTGAGCAGGGTGCCGAACGCGCCGAAGGCCATGTACGTGAGGAAGGCGGGCCGGGAGAGGCCCCGCGCCGGCTCGAACGCGCCGAACAGGGCGAGCATCTCGCCCCAGAAGCCGGCGAGGCCGGGCAGGCCGAGCGAGGCGACGGCGGCGAAGGCGAGGAAGGCGCCGAGGCGGGGGGCGCGGCCGTACAGGGCGGCGCCGGTGGCTCCGGCGAGGGTGTCGAGGTCGGCGGTGCCGTAGCGGTCCTTGAGGGCGCCGACGAGGAAGAACAGGAGGCCGGTGATCAGGCCGTGGGCGATGTTCGCGAACAGCGCGCCGTTGACGCCGGTGGGGGTCATGGAGGCGATGCCGAGGAGGACGAAGCCCATGTGGCCGACCGACGAGTACGCGATGAGGCGCTTGAGGTCGCCCTTGTTGCCCTTGCGGGCGAGGGAGAGGCAGGCGAGCGACCCGTAGACGATGCCGACGGCGGCGAAGGCGCCCAGGTAGGGGGCGAACGTCGCCATGCCGTCGGGGGTGACGGGGAGCAGGATGCGGACGAACCCGTAGGTGCCCATCTTGAGCAGGACGCCGGCCAGCAGGACGGAGCCGACGGTGGGGGCGGCCGTGTGGGCGTCGGGCAGCCAGCTGTGCAGCGGCCACATCGGGGTCTTCACGGCGAGGCCGATGCCGATGGCGAGGACGGCCAGGAGCTGGGTGGTGTGGCTCAGTTCGCGGCCGTTGTCGGAGGCGAGTGCCACCATGTCGAAGGTGCCGCTGTTCACTCCGATGAGCAGCAGTCCGAGGAGCATGACCACGGATCCGAGGAGCGTGTAGAGGATGAACTTCCAGGCGGCGGCCTGCCTCTGAGCACCGCCCCAGCGGGCGATGAGGAAGTACATCGGGATGAGGACCATCTCGAAGGCGAGGAAGAACAGCAGCAGGTCGAGGACGGCGAAGGTCGCGAGGGTGCCGGATTCGAGGACGAGGAGCAGGGCGACGAAGGCCTTCGGGGAGGGGCCTTCGGGAAGCTTGAAGTAGCTGTAGAGCGCGCAGAGGAAGAACAGCAGCGCGGTCATCAGGAGGAGGGGGAGCGAGATGCCGTCGACGCCGAGGTGGATCCGGACGTCCAGCGCCGGGATCCAGCTGATGTCCGTGGTCGCCTGGAAGCGGGCCGGAGTGCCGTGGTCGAAGCCCAGGGAGAGGGCGATGGCCGCGGCGAGGATCACGCCGGTCACGGTCACGCCGTGGCGCAGCACGGCCTGTTCGGGGCTCTTGCCCTTGAGTCCGGGCGGGGCGGGCAGGAGGGCGGCGACGGCGCCGAGGAGCGGTGCGGCCACGACGAACGCCAGAAGGAACTGCATCACGGACGGGCTGATATCAATCACGGCTGACTCACGGCTCACGATCCGGCGTTGACGTTGGCGAGGACGGCGGTGGCGATCGCCAGGACCAGGGCGCCGGCGAGCAGGGCGCTCAGGTAGCTCTGTACGTTGCCGGTCTGGGCCCGGCGTACGAGGCTTCCGAGCAGCCGGGGGCCGGCTCCGGCGCCGCTGACGTACGTGTCCACGACCTCGCGGTCGAGGAAGCGGACGAGGCTCGCGGCGGCGCGGACGGGGCGGACGAACAGCCGGTCGTAGACGGCGTCGAGGTGGAAGCCGTCGGCCGCGTGGCGGTGCAGGGGGCCGAGCAGCGCCCGGCCGGGGTCGGCGGCGGGACCCGCCGGGACGGCGGGGTGCTCGTGGGTGACCTCCGCGACCTCGGGTGCTTCGGCCGCGGATTCCGCGGCCGCGGTGGCCGCGGACACTCCGGCGGCCACGGCGGCGGGCTGCTCGGCCGCGGCGGCGGTGGTGGGTCGGGCCACGGCCGGAGCCGTGGCGGCCTGCGCGGTGGCCCGCTGCCACAGGGCGTACGTCAGGACCGCGCCGACGGCGGCGGCTCCGGTGCCGAGGACGGAGGTGACCGGCGTCGGGGTGAGTCCGTTGCCGTCGAACCAGTCGGCGATCGGGCCGGCGGCGAGGCCGAGTCCGATGGACGGGATCGCGAGCACCCACAGCACGCCGGTCATGGCGACGGGCTCCTTGCCGTGGTCGGGGGCGGCGGGGCCCCGGCCGCGGAAGGCCATCAGCCACAGCCGGGTGGCGTAGGCGGCGGTGAGCAGGGCGGTCAGCACGCCGGAGACGAGCACGATCCAGCCGGCCGCGCTGGGGGCGGATTCCGAGTGCCCGCCGGCGGCGTGCTCGGCGGCGACGAGGACGGCTTCCTTGGAGAAGAAGCCGGCGAAGGGCGGGATCGCGGCGAGCGCGAGCAGCGCGATCGTCATCGTCCAGAAGGCATCGGGGATGCGCTTGGCCAGGCCGTCCATCCGTGACATGGCGGCCAGGGAGTTCGTACCGGCGGCGTGGATGATCACGCCCGCGCCGAGGAACAGGAGCGCCTTGAAGGCGCCGTGGGACAGGAGGTGGAAGACGGCGGCGCCGCGGTCGCCGACGGCCAGGGCCCCGGTCATGTAGCCGAGCTGGCCGATCGTGGAGTAGGCGAGGACGCGCTTGATGTCGTCCTGGGCCAGGGCGGCGAGGCCGGAGCCGACCATCGTGACGGCCGCCATGACGGCCATGACCACCAGTGCGGCCTGCGAGGCCGCGAAGACCGGGAGGAGGCGGGCGACGAAGTAGACGCCGGCGGCGACCATCGTCGCGGCGTGGATCAGCGCGGAGACCGGGGTGGGGCCCGCCATGGCGTCGGGGAGCCAGGTGTGCAGCGGGAACTGCGCGGACTTGCCCGCGACTCCGGCGAGCAGCAGGAGCGCGATCAGCGTGGGGTGGTCGAGTCCGCCCGCGGCGACGGTGCCCAGGATCTTGGGGATCTCGAAGGAGTCGGCGTCGGTGGCGAGCGCGAACAGGCCGATCAGGAAGGGGACGTCGCCCAGCTTGGTGACGAGGAAGGCCTTCAGGGAGGCGGAGCGGGCCGCCTCCGTCTCCCAGTAGTGGCCGACGAGGAAGTACGAGCAGATGCCCATGACCTCCCAGCCGACGAGCAGCACCATCAGGTCGCCGGAGTAGACGACGAGCAGCATGGCCGAGGTGAACAGCGAGACCAGGGCGGCGTACGAGGGGTAGCGCGGGTCCTCGCGGAGGTACGCCGTGGAGTAGAGCTGTACGCAGGTGGCGACGACGCCGACCAGCACGGCGACCAGGGCGGCGAAGCCGTCCAGGTAGAGCGAGAGCTCGATCGGCACCGAGCCGGTCGGGGTCAGCTCCGTCGAGGCGAGGATCGGCGTGCCGCCGCCCTGGCGGACGGCGACGAGCACGGCCAGTACGGCCGAGGCCAGCGCCGGCAGCACGGCGAGCGGCCGGACGAACCCGGGGGCGCGGCGGCCGAGCAGCAGTCCCGCCACCGCGCCGAGGAAGGGCAGGAGCGGGACGAGGACCGCGAGGGTCGTGGTGCTCACGCGGTGACCTCGCTCTGGTTGTTCGGGGTGGTCTGGTCGTTCGGGGCGGGCTCGTGGCCCTCGGCGGTGTCCCGCAGCCGGTCCACGTCCGAGGTGCCGCGGTTGCGGTACACCATCAGCACGATCGCGAGGCCGATGCCGATCTCGGCGGCGGCGATGGCGATGGTGAAGAGGGTGAGGGCCTGGCCGCCGTGCAGGGCGTCGCGCAGCCAGACGTCGAAGGCCACCAGGTTGAGGTTGACGGCGTTGAGCATCAGCTCGACGGACATCAGGACGAAGATGGCGTTGCGGCGGGCGAGCACTCCGTACAGGCCCGTGCAGAAGAGGAGCGCCGCGAGCACGGCGGGGTAGGCGAGGTGCATCAGCGCTGCTGCCCCTTCGTGTTCGTGTCGTCGTCGGATCCGCCGGCCGCGGTGTCCCTGCGGGAGAGCACGATGGCGCCGATCAGGGCCGCGAGGAGGAGGACGGAGAGCGCTTCGAAGGGCAGCACCCAGTGCTGGAAGAGGATCTCGCCGGAGACCTTGGTGGAGCCCTGGGCGGGGCCGTCGAGGTCGATCCAGGTGGTGCGGAAGGCGTCGGCGACGACCCAGACGAGGGACGCGGCCGCGACGAGGGCGACGCCGAGGGCCACCCAGCGGTTGTTCGAGTCCGCGTCCGGGGAGCGGCCGATGGGGGCCTTGGTGAGCATCAGCCCGAAGAGGAGGAGGACGACCACGGAGCCGAGGTAGATCAGGACCTGGACCCAGGCGATGAACTCGGCGGTCAGCAGCAGGTACTCGACGGCGATGCCGCCGAGGGCGACGACCAGCCAGAGCGCGGCGTGCACGAGCTGCTTGGTGGTGACGGTGACGACGGCCGCGCCGAGGGTGGCGAGGCCGACGAGGACGAAGGCGATCTCGACGCCGGTCGGGGAGAGGAACCCGTGGCCCGTCGCCGCGGCGGCCAGGGTGGTGGCCGCGGGGTTCAGGTCGCTCACGCGTCTCCCTCCGGGGTGGTGGGGCTGTCGGTCTCGGGCGTCGTGGGCGCGGCGGCTTCGGCTGCGGCGGCGGCTGCCGCGGCGGCCGCGGCTCCGGCCTTCTCCGCCGCCTTGCGGGCGGCGGCGATCTCCTTGGGCTCCTCCGCGGCGGGGTCCAGGGCGGGCGGGGCCGGGACGGTCCACATCCACTCGCGCAGCTTGTCGCGCTCGTGGGTGAGTTCGAGGATGTCCGTCTCCGCGTACTCGAACTCCGGCGACCAGAAGAGGGCGTCGAAGGGACACACCTCGATGCAGATGCCGCAGTACATGCAGAGGGAGAAGTCGATGGCGAAGCGGTCGAGGACGTTGCGGCTGCGCTCGCGGCCGCCGGGGGCGGCGGCCGGGACCGTCTCCTTGTGGGAGTCGATGTAGATGCACCAGTCGGGGCACTCGCGGGCGCACAGCATGCAGACCGTGCAGTTCTCCTCGAACAGGCCGATGACCCCGCGGGTGCGGGGCGGGAGTTCGGGCTGCACCTCGGGGTACTGGGCGGTGTGCGCGCGCTTCGTCATCGTGCGCAGGGTGACGGCGAGGCCCTTGGCGAGGCCTGATCCGGGGATGGGCATCAGCTGATCGCCACCTTCACGATGCCGGTGAGCGCGATCTGGGCGAGCGCGAGCGGGATGAGTGTGGTCCAGGCGAGCTTCTGGAGCTGGTCCTCGCGCAGGCGCGGGTAGCTGACGCGGAGCCAGATCACGACGAAGGCGAGGACCGCGGTCTTGAGGAGGGTCCAGACCCAGCCGCCGGCGATCGGGCCGTGCCAGCCGCCGAGGAAGAGGACGGTGGTGAGGGCACAGAGGACGACGATGCCGGCGTACTCGGCGAGCAGGAACAGCGCGAAGCGCAGGCCTGTGTACTCGGTGTACGCGCCGAAGATGATCTCGGAGTCGGCGACGGGCATGTCGAAGGGGGGCCGCTGGAGTTCGGCGAGGCCGGCGGTGAAGAAGACGAGCGCGCCGGTGATCTGCCAGGGGAGCCACCACCACTGGAAGGCGTCGACGATGCCGGGGAGGGACACGGTCCCGGCCGCCATCGCGACGGAGGCGGCGGCGAGCAGCATGGGGAGCTCGTACGCGAGGAGCTGGGCGGCGGTGCGGAGTCCTCCGAGGAGGGAGAACTTGTTGGCCGAGGCCCAGCCGGCCATGAGGCTGCCGAGGACGCCGACGCCCATGACGGCGAGTACGAAGAACAGTCCGGCGTCGATGACCTGGCCGACGGCGCCTTCGCCGGGGCCGATGGGGACGGCGACGAGGACGAGGAGGTACGGGAGGAGGGCGACGGCGGGGGCGAGCTGGAAGATGCGGCGGTCGGCGCCCGCCGGGACGATGTCCTCCTTCTGCGCGAACTTCACGCCGTCGGCGACGAGCTGGGCCCAGCCGTGGAAGCCGCCGGCGTACATGGGGCCGAGGCGGCCCTGCATGTGGGCCATGACCTTGTGCTCGGTCTGCCCGACGACGAGCGGGAGCACGAGGAACACGGCGAAGACGACGATGAGTCGCAGCGCGACGTCGAGGACGTCGTTCACGCGTCGCCTCCGTTGGGGTCGGGTTCGGATTCGGGTGTGCCGGTGGGCGCGGACTCGGCGCCGGGAACGGGGTCGGGCTTTGCCTCGGCGTCGTCCTGGCCGGGGGCCTGTACGGGCTTCGGCTCGGCGTCGGGCCGCGGGCCGGGATCGGGCGTGGCCTTCGGCTCGGCATCGGGCCGCGGGCCGGGGTCGGGCGTGGTCTTCGGCTCGCCCTTCGGGCCCGGGTCCGCCGCGGGGGCGGGCTCGGGATCCGGATCGGGGTCCGGTCCGGGTCCCGTGAAGGCGGGCTGCGGGCTGTGCCAGGGCGCGTCCGCGCTGCGGGGGGCGGGGCGCCTGCCCGGCGCCACCGTGCGGCCCCGGATCGCCTGGCCCTCCGGGCGCGCGGCTGTGTCCGCCTGCGGCGCGCCCTCGGTCCCGGGCTCGGCCGGGGTCCCGGCCTGGCTCGCCGAGCCGTCCGATGCGGAGCGGGTACGGCGGGCGGGGCGCGGCGGGGCTTCGGCTTCCGGCTGGGCCGGGGTGACGGCCCGGCCGGCCGGGCCTTCGGCTGCCGGGGGGGTGCTGCGCTCGGGGGCGTCGGCCTGTGGAGCGGCCGCTGCCTCCGGCTGCGCCGCCTGGCCGGCCGGGCCGTCGGCGACCGAGCGGGTACGGCGGGCGGGGCGGGCGGGGGCTTCGGCCGCCGGGGCGCCGGCGGCGGCTGCGCGGGGGGTGCGGGCCGTGCGGGCGGGGCGGGTGGGGGCCGGGGGGAGCTGGCCCTTCATCGGGCCCCAGTCGTTGGGGTCCGGGACGCCCGGCGGGAGCATCTGGCGGCGCTTCGGGGCGGCGGGGTCGTGTGCCTCGCCCGGCTCCTTGGCTCCCGGCCAGGCCTTCGCGACGCGCGCGGCCAGGACGAAGTCCTTCCGGAGGGGGTGGCCTTCGAAGTTCTCCGGGAGGAGGAGCGGGACCAGGTGCGGGTGGTCCGTGAAGACCACTCCGAACATCTCGTGGGTCTCGCGCTCGTGCCATTCGGCGCCCGCGTAGATCGCGACCGCGGACGGGAGGGAGGGCGCCGAGTGCGGGACCGTCGTACGGAGCAGCAGGCGGCGTACCCGGTGGTTCTCCAGGGACACGACGTGCGCGCAGACACGGAAGCCGGTGCCCGGCTCGTCCACCGCGCTCAGCCAGTCGAAGTAGGTGCAGCCCAGCTTGTCCCGGGCGATCTCCAGCGACGGGATCCAGCTTCCGGCGGGGACGTCCACGGTCAGGACGTCGTAGGAGTGGTCGGCCAGCGCCTCCGCGCCGAAGACCGTTGCCACCGCGTCGGGGAGGGAGTCGTAGAGGTTCATGCGCCCGCTCCCGGTGCCGGCGGGGGCTTGACCAGGCCGCTCGTGAGCTGGGCGGTCGAGGGGTCGGTCGCGTAGCGGTCCGCCAGCGACTCCCTGGCGATCTTCTCCTGGAGCTTGAGGATGCCCTGGAGCAGCGCCTCCGGGCGCGGCGGGCAGCCGGGGACGTAGACGTCGACCGGGATGATCTGGTCGACGCCCTTCGTCACCGAGTACGAGTCCCAGTAAGGCCCGCCGCAGTTGGAGCAGGCGCCGAAGGAGATGACGTACTTCGGCTCAGGCATCTGCTCGTACAGCCGCTTCACGGCCGGGGCCATCTTGTCCGTCACCGTGCCCGAGACGATCATCAGGTCCGCCTGGCGCGGGCCGGGCGCGAACGGGATGACGCCGAGGCGGATGAAGTCGTGCCGGGCCATCGACGCGGCGATGAACTCGATCGCGCAGCAGGCGAGGCCGAAGTTGAAGACCCACAGGCTGTAGCGGCGGCCCCAGTTCAGGACCACCTTCATGGGCTCGGGCGCGAGGCGGGAGAGGACTCCCAGGCGCCTGGGCTCCGGGAGCAGCTGGGGCTCGGCCGGTGTCACGGCCGGTGTCACGTCCATTCGAGGACGCCCTTCTTGTACGCGTAGAGCAGGCCGACGGCCAGGAAGCCCAGGAAGATGAACATCTCCACGAGCGTGGTGGCGCCGTAGCCGCTGTCGGCGAACACCGTCGCCCACGGGAAGAGGAAGATCGAGTCGACGGCGAAGATGACGTAGAGGAACGCGTAGACGTAGTAGCGGACCTGGGTGTGCGCCCAGCCCTCGCCGACGGGGTCCACGCCGCACTCGTACGTCAGCAGCTTCTCAGGGGTCGGGACGACCGGTCTCAGCAGGCGGCCCGCGCCGAACGCGACGGCCACGAAGAGCACACCGAGGACGGCCAGCAGGCCGACGACCGAATAACTCCGGAAATAGTCCGCCGCGAGCACGGTTACGGTCGATACCGTTGGGTCGGGCACGTCCGTTCCTCGCTCCTTGGCCACTGTCGATGATCTGGTACGGACGGGAGTCTAGGGCCTGGCCCACACAGGGTGGGGTTATCCCCCGTTTACCGCGGCCCGGCTGCCCCATGGCAACGGCGGCCCGGAATTGGCAGGCTGGGCGGCATGACCGCGCCCATTCAAGTCTCCCACCCAGGTCCCGACAACGACCGGCCCCCGCCCGTACGCCCGGCCCTGGGGGCCGCGGCGTGGAAAGAGACCGTCCACCTGCTGGGCAATCTTCCGCTCGCGCTGGTCGGTTTCGTCTACACGGTGACCATGGTGGCGACCGCCGGCGGCCTGTCCGTGACCGCGATCGGTCTTCCGCTGCTCGCGATCGGTCTGCTCGGGTCCCGCCAGCTGGGACGGCTGGAGCGGGCGCGGGCGCGCGTGCTGCTCGGCGTACGGGTGGAGGAGCCGACCCCGCTGCCGGGGCCGCGGCGGGCCGGCGGGTTCTTCCCCTGGCTGTGGGCGGGCGTGAAGGACCCGGTGGCATGGCGGACGGTGTTGTACGAACTGGTGCGGCTGCCGTGGGGGGTGCTGACGTTCACGGTGGCGCTGGTGGGGCTGCTGGTGCTGTGGCCCGTGCTGCCGTACGTGGTGCGGTGGCTGTCGAACGTGGACCGGCTGATGGTACGAGGGCTGCTGTCGCCCTCGGACGAGCTGGAGCGGCGGATCGCGGAGCTGGAGTCCGACCGGGGGGTGGTCGTGGACACGGCCGCGGCCGACATGCGGCGCATCGAGCGGGACCTTCACGACGGGGCGCAGGCGCGGCTGGTGGCGCTGGCCATGGGGCTGGGCCTGGCGAAGGAGAAGCTGCTGGAGGATCCGGACGCGGCGGCGGCGATGGTCGACGAGGCGCACGGCGAGGTGAAGCTGGCGCTCCAGGAGCTGCGGGACCTTGCGCGGGGGATCCACCCGGCGGTCCTGACGGACCGGGGGCTGGACGCGGCGCTGTCGTCGGTGGCCTCGCGGTGCGTGGTGCCGGTGAAGGTGGCGGTGGATCTGGAGGAGCGGCCCGCGGCCGCCATCGAGGGGATCGCGTACTTCACGGTGTCCGAGCTGCTCCAGAACGTGAGCAAGCACGCCGGGGCCCGGGGGGCGAGCGTGGAGGTGTGGCGGAGCTCGGGGACCGCTTCGGGGCGGTTGTTGATCCGGGTTTCGGACGACGGGCGGGGCGGAGCCGACGTGACGGGCGGATCGGGGCTGGCGGGGCTGGCGGAGCGGCTGCGGGCCGTGGACGGGGTGTTCGTGGTCGACTCCCCCGCGGGGGAGGGGACGGTGGTCACGGCGGAGCTGCCGTGGCGCGGGCGCGGCTGAGCCGGCGGCCAGGGCCTGTCCGGCGGATCAGGGTCGGACAGGCCCTGAGGCCCTTCGATCGGGACCCCCGTCCGGGGTGGGTACGGGCGGGGGTCCCGGTCGTGTGTCGCGCGTCCCGCCGGCGGACGGGCCCGCGGGGGCCGGCCGGGGCCGGGTACGGCCGGGGTCCGGCCGGGCTGGATCGGGGGGTGGTGGGGTTATCCCCACCATGGGGACGCCTACCCGCCCGATGGTTTCCGGGGCTCCCGGACGGGAGGGTGGGGTGATCGTGGGAAGTGTCTGGGAGGGCGGGTCGGGATGATGGGTTTCGTGCGTGTGCTGCGGGCTCCAGTTGAGGGGCGGACCTGGCGGGAGTTCGGGTATCTGCTGCTCGGGCTGCCGCTGAGCCTGCTGTACTTCTCGCTCGCGATCACCGGCGTCAGCCTCGGCGCCGGGCTGCTCGTCACCTTCCTCGGGATCCCGGTGCTCGCCGGGGTGCTCGCCATGTGCCGGGGGTTCGGGCGCGTCGAGCGGGGCCGGGCGCGGGCCATGCTCAGGGTCGACATCGCCGAGCCCGCGCCCGTCCGGGCCGAGAAGCGGGGTCCGCTCGCCGCCATGGGGGCCCTGCTCAAGAGCGGCAGCGCCTGGCGGCACGCGCTGTACTCCGTGATCCACCTTCCCTGGGCCGTGTTCGCCTTCACCCTGGCACTGGTGTTCTGGACGTACGGCTGGGCCTTCCTGCTGTACCCGGTCTGGTTCTGGGTCTTCCCGGCCTACACCGACTGGCCGGGGCTCCAGCTCTTCCAGAACGACGACTACACCTTCTACCTCGACTCCCCCGCCGAGATCGTCCTCGCCTGCCTGGTCGGGCTGGCCTTCACCCTGGCCACTCCCTGGGTCGTGCGGGCCCTGACCACCGTCGACCGGGTCCTCGTCGCCGGGCTGCTCGGCCCCTCGCGCCTCGACCACCGGGTCACCGAGCTGGAGTCCGACCGCGGGGTCGTCGTCGACACCGCCGCCGCCGACCTGCGCCGCATCGAGCGCGACCTGCACGACGGCGCCCAGGCCCGCCTCGTGGCCCTGGCCATGGACCTCGGACTGGCGAAGGAGAAGCTGACCGAGGACCCCGGGGCCGCCGCCCGCATGGTGGACGAGGCGCACGGAGAGGTGAAGATCGCGCTCCAGGAGCTGCGCGACCTGGCGCGCGGGATCCACCCGGCCGTGCTGACGGACCGCGGCCTGGACGCGGCACTGTCCTCGGTCGCCTCCCGCTGCGCGGTGCCGGTGCGGGTGTCCGCGGATCTGGAGGAGCGGCCCGCGGCCGCGATCGAGGGAATCGCGTACTTCACGGTGTCCGAGCTGCTCCAGAACATCAGCAAGCACTCCGGGGCCCGCACGGCGAGCGTGGACGTGTGGAAGTCCGGGGACCGGCTGCTGATCCAGGTCGCGGACGACGGGCGCGGCGGCGCGAACAGCACGGGCTCCGGCACGGGGCTGGCCGGTCTCACCGAGCGGCTGGACGCCGTGGACGGGGTGCTGGTACTCGATTCCCCGGCCGGCGGCGGCACCACCGTCACCGCCGAGCTCCCCTGGCGTTCCCGGTAGTCCGTTCCCGGCAGCGCCTTTCCCGGCAGTCCCGTTCCCGGCTCCCGCGTACGCCTCGTCCGATGATCCCTACTCGCCTCCATCCGGCCCCCGGGCTGGGATGCTTGGCTGCGTCAGGTACATCGGACGACGTGGACGCGGGAGCTGCTGGACGTGGAAGACAGGGTGCGTGTGGTCATCGCCGAGGATTCGGTGCTGCTGCGTGAGGGCCTGACCCGGTTGCTGACCGACCGGGGGCATGACGTCGTGGCCGGCGTCGGGGACGCGGAAGCCCTGATCAAGACGGTGGCGGAGCTGGCCGCCGAGGATGCGCTGCCGGATGTGGTGGTGGCGGACGTACGGATGCCGCCGACGCACACCGACGAGGGCGTGCGGGCCGCCGTACGGCTGCGGCGCGAGCATCCCGGGATAGGCGTGCTCGTGCTGTCGCAGTACGTGGAGGAGCAGTACGCCACCGAACTGCTGGCCGGTTCCAGTACCGGGGTGGGGTATCTGCTCAAGGACCGGGTGGCCGACGTGCGGGAATTCCTGGACGCCGTCGTACGGGTGGCCCGGGGCGGGACCGCCCTGGACCCGGAGGTGGTCGCCCAGCTGCTCGGGCGCAGCCGGAAGCAGGACGTGCTGGCGGGGCTGACCCCGCGCGAGCGCGAGGTGCTGGGCCTGATGGCCGAGGGCCGGACCAATTCGGCCGTGGCCAAGCAGCTCGTGGTCAGCGACGGAGCGGTGGAGAAGCACGTCAGCAACATCTTCATGAAGCTCGGGCTGTCACCGAGCGATGGGGACCACCGGCGGGTTCTGGCCGTTCTCACTTACCTGCGGTCTTGATCGAAAGATCGGGGGCATTGATCAAAACCTTGATCAACTGACACCCTGTCAGGTGTGGCGTTACCGCACCGGGCCGCTGGGGGCTCGCACCATTTCTGCACGGCACGAAATCTCGGAATCTCTCGGAATCCCGTGGACCCGCGTAATCCCACGGGATTCTCTCGACAGACCGCCGCAGACGACGGTCCAGAATACGAGCGTCCCCCGAGAAGGCCGGCCCTGCCGACGTAGGGTTGACCTTGGGAACGGGAACGCCACGCCTCGAAGGAGGTCCAGTTCAGTGACCAGCCAGGTCAGTAGTCCAGCCGAACAGGCCGACGGGGCCGAAGGTGCCGTAGTCGGCGAACAGCGGACCCCCCCGGCTCCGGGGGGCAAGGAAGTACGCCGTCTGGACCGCGTGATCATCCGCTTCGCGGGTGACTCGGGTGACGGCATGCAGCTCACGGGTGACAGGTTCACCTCGGAGACGGCGTCCTTCGGAAACGACCTCTCCACGCTGCCGAACTTCCCGGCCGAGATCCGCGCCCCCGCCGGCACCCTGCCGGGCGTCTCGTCGTTCCAGCTGCATTTCGCCGATCACGACATCCTGACGCCGGGCGACGCCCCGAACGTACTGGTCGCGATGAATCCGGCGGCGCTGAAGGCGAACATCGGGGACGTTCCGCGCGGGGCCGAGATCATCATCAATACAGATGAATTCACCAAGCGCCCGATGGCGAAGGTGGGCTACGAGACCTCGCCGCTGGAAGACGGTTCGCTGGGCGCCTACAACATCCACCAGGTGCCGCTGACGACGCTCACCGTCGAGGCACTGAAGGACTTCGGGCTCTCCCGCAAGGAGGCCGAGCGCAGCAAGAACATGTTCGCCCTGGGCCTGCTGAGCTGGATGTACCACCGGCCCACCGAGGGCACGGAGAACTTCCTGCGGCAGAAGTTCGCGAAGAAGCCGAACATCGCCGAGGCGAACGTGGCGGCCTTCCGGGCCGGCTGGAACTTCGGCGAGACGACCGAGGACTTCGCGGTCTCGTACGAGGTCGCCCCGGCGACCCGGGCCTTCCCGACGGGCACGTACCGGAACATCTCCGGGAACCTGGCCCTGTCGTACGGACTGATCACGGCGAGCCGGCAGGCCGATCTGCCGCTCTACCTCGGCTCCTACCCGATCACCCCGGCCTCGGACATCCTGCACGAGCTGAGCAGGCACAAGAACTTCGGCGTGCGGACCTTCCAGGCCGAGGACGAGATCGCCGGCATCGGCGCGGCGCTCGGCGCGGCCTTCGGCGGCGCGCTCGGCGTGACCACCACCTCCGGGCCCGGAGTCGCGCTCAAGTCCGAGACGATCGGGCTCGCGGTCTCGCTGGAGCTGCCGCTGCTGATCGTGGACATCCAGCGCGGCGGCCCGTCGACGGGGCTGCCGACCAAGACGGAGCAGGCGGACCTGCTGCAGGCGATGTTCGGGCGCAACGGCGAGGCCCCGGTGCCGATCGTGGCCCCGCGGACGCCCGCCGACTGCTTCGACGCCGCCCTGGACGCCGCGCGGATCGCGCTGACGTACCGGACGCCGGTGTTCCTGCTGTCCGACGGGTACCTCGCGAACGGCTCCGAGCCGTGGCGGATCCCGGACGTCGCCGACCTTCCCGACCTGAAGGTCCAGTTCGCCGCCGGGCCCAACCAGCAGCTCGCGGACGGCACCGAGGTCTTCTGGCCGTTCAAGCGCGATCCGCTGACGCTGGCCCGCCCGTGGGCGGTGCCGGGCACGCCCGGGCTCGAACACCGCATCGGCGGCATCGAGAAGCAGGACGGCACCGGCAACATCTCGTACGACCCGGCCAACCACGACTTCATGGTCCGCACCCGCCAGGCCAAGATCGACGGCATCCTGGTCCCGGACCTGGAGGTCGACGACCCCGACGGCGCCCGCACCCTCGTCCTGGGCTGGGGCTCCACCTACGGCCCCATCACCGCAGCCGTCCGCCGCCTGCGCAATGTCGCCAGCCCCGTCGCACAGGCCCACCTGCGCCACCTCAACCCGTTCCCGAGGAATCTCGGGGAGGTCCTGAAGCGTTACGACAAGGTAGTGGTGCCGGAGATGAACCTCGGGCAGCTCGCCACCCTGATCCGGGCGAAGTACCTGGTCGACGCCCAGTCGTACACCCAGGTCAACGGAATGCCGTTCAAGGCTGAGCAGCTCGCGAAGGTTCTCGAGGAGGCCATCAATGACTGAGGTGACCGACGCTCCCCATCTGCTCTCCCTCGTGCCGAAGGCCGAGGCCAAGCAGTCGATGAAGGACTTCAAGTCGGACCAGGAGGTCCGCTGGTGCCCCGGGTGCGGTGACTACGCGGTACTGGCGGCCGTGCAGGGCTTCATGCCCGAGCTGGGGCTGGCCAAGGAGAACATCGTCTTCATCTCGGGGATCGGCTGTTCCTCGCGTTTCCCGTACTACATGAACACGTACGGGATGCACTCGATCCACGGCCGCGCCCCCGCCATCGCCACCGGGCTGGCCACCTCGCGCCGCGACCTGTCGGTATGGGTGGTCACCGGAGACGGCGACGCGCTCTCCATCGGCGGAAACCACCTGATCCACGCCCTGCGCCGCAACGTCAACCTCAAGATCCTGCTCTTCAACAACCGGATCTACGGACTGACCAAGGGCCAGTACTCGCCCACCAGCGAAGTCGGCAAGATCACCAAGTCCACCCCCATGGGCTCGCTCGACGCCCCCTTCAACCCGGTCTCGCTGGCGCTCGGCGCCGAGGCCACCTTCGTGGCCCGCACCGTCGACTCCGACCGCAAACACCTCACCGAAGTGCTCCGCGCGGCCGCCGACCACCAGGGCACGGCACTGGTGGAGATCTACCAGAACTGCAACATCTTCAACGACGGCGCCTTCGAGGTCCTCAAGGACAATGCGCAGGCGCAGGAGGCGGTGATCCGCCTGGAGCACGGGCAGCCGATCCGCTTCGGCGCCGACGGGCACAAGGGCGTCGTACGCGACCAGGCCACCGGTGAGCTGGAGGTCGTCACGGTGACCCCCGAGAACGCGTCCCGGATCCTGGTCCACGACGCGCACGGCGCCGGCCCGACCACCGCCTTCGCCCTGTCCCGGCTGGCCGACCCGCACACCCTGCACCAGACGCCCATCGGGGTCTTCCGCAGCGTGGAGCGGCCGGTCTACGACACGCTGATGGCCGAGCAGCTGGAGACGGCCGTCGACGCCAAGGGGAAGGGCGACCTCAGCACCCTCCTCGCCGGCAACGACACCTGGACCGTCGTCGGCTGACCCGCGCCCGCCGGACGGTACGACGAGGCCCGGAGCTCCTGCCTCAGGAGCTCCGGGCCTCGTCGTACGCGGCCCGCGCCGCCTGCACGTCGGCGGTGCGCCGCTCGGTCCAGCGGGCGAGCGCCCACACCTGATCGGCGGCCTCGCGCCCCAGCCCGGTCAGGGAGTAGTCCACGCGCGGCGGGATCACGGGCTTGGCGTCGCGCAGCAGGAATCCGTCGCGCTCCAGCGTCTGGAGGGTCTGGGCCAGCATCTTCTCGCTGACACCGCCCACCTCCCGGCGCAGCTCGCTGAAGCGGTACGAGCGCTCGACGAGCGCGGCCAGCACCAGGACGCCCCAGCGGCTGGTGACGTGCTCCAGCACTCCGCGGGAGGGGCACATCGGGGCCTTCACGCTGACCGGGGGCTGCTCACTTACCTTCATACCAGTACCTTACTTTGAAGTGGGTACTTACGAAAGGTTAGCGCTCTCCCTAGGGTGGTGTCACACCGCGAAACAAGACACGGTCCCCACCCAAGGAGCGCACCCCATGAGCATCGTCGTCACCGGAGCCACCGGAGCCCTCGGCCGCCTCGTCGTCGAGGAGCTGCTGAACCAGGTCCCCGCCGAGCGCGTCGCCGTCGTCGTCCGCAGCGAGGAGAAGGCCGCCGACCTGGCCGCGCGCGGGGTCGAGGTGCGCATCGCGGACTACGACGCCCCCGAGACCCTGGCCGGCGCCTTCCGCTCCGGCGACCGCGTCCTGCTGATCTCCGGCAACGAGGTCGGCCGCCGCGTTCCGCAGCACCTCGCCGTGATCGCCGCCGCGCAGGCCGCCGGCGTCGCCCAGCTCGCGTACACCGGGATCCTCGGCGGCCCCGAGGCCGACTTCGACCTGGCCGCCGAGCACAAGGTCACCGAGCAGGCCATCCTCGATTCCGGCCTGCCCCACACCTTCCTGCGCAACGGCTGGTACCACGAGAACTACACCGGGCACCTGGGCACCGTCCTGGAGCACGGCGCGGTCGTGGGCAGCGCGGGCGCGGGCAGGATCGCCTCCGCCGCGCGGGCGGACTACGCCGCCGCCGCGGCCGCCGTACTGACCGGCGAGGGCCACCTGAACCGGGTGTACGAGCTGTCGGGCGACTCCGCGTGGAGCCTGGCGGAGTACGCGGCCGAGGTCGCGGCGCAGACCGGCAAGGAGGTCGCGTACAGCGAGGTCCCGGCCGAGGCGCACCTGTCGATCCTGACCGGCGCCGGGGTGCCCGAGGGCTTCGCGGCGATCCTCGTCGACGTGGACGCGGCGATCTCCCGCGGCCGGCTGGCCCACACCGGCGGGGGCCTGTCCCGGCTCATCGGCCGCCCGACGACCCCGGTGGCCCACGCGATCGCCTCCGCGCTGGCCTGAGTCCGCCTCGGCGCGGCCACGCAAGACCCGGGACGTGTCATGAGTATCTCCTGTGAACGGGCATGACATCCGGTCGCTGCGGCGCTACCTTCGTGAGGTTGGCCGAATCACGACTGGAGGGCCCCGTGAAGGCGGAGAACGAGCAACGCACGGGCTTGCTCTACGGATTCGGCGCATACGGGATGTGGGGGCTGGTCCCCCTGTTCTGGCCGCTGCTCAAGCCGTCCGGGGCCATCGAGATCCTGGCCCACCGCATGGTGTGGTCGCTGGGCGTGGTCGGGATCCTGCTGCTGGCCATGCGCCGCTGGGCCTGGATACGGGACCTGCTCCGCCGGCCCCGCAAGCTGGCCCTGACCGCGCTGGCCGCCTCGGTGATCTCCGTGAACTGGGGCCTGTACATCTGGGCGGTCAACAACGGCGCGGTCGTCGAGGCCAGCCTCGGCTACTTCATCAACCCGCTCGTCACCATCGCGATCGGCGTGCTGCTCCTCGGCGAGCGGCTGCGCCGGGCGCAGTGGGCGGCGGTCGCCATCGGCGTGGCCGCCGTGCTGGTGCTCGCCGTCGGGTACGGGCGGCCGCCGTGGATCTCACTGGTCCTGGCCTTCTCCTTCGCCACCTACGGGCTGATCAAGAAGAAGCTCAACATGGGCGGGGTCGAATCGCTCGCCGCCGAGACCGCACTGCTGTTCCCGCCCGCCCTCGGCTACCTGCTGTGGCTGGGCGCCCAGGGCAGGTCGAGCTTCGCCGCAGAGGGCCTCGGGCACGCCTCGCTGCTCGCCGCGACCGGGCTGGTCACCGCGATCCCGCTGGTCTTCTTCGGGGCGGCCGCGATCCGGGTCCCGCTGTCCACGCTCGGGCTGCTGCAGTACCTGGCGCCGGTGTTCCAGTTCGGGCTCGGCGTCGTCTACTTCCACGAGGCGATGCCGCCGGAGCGCTGGGCCGGGTTCTCCCTGGTCTGGGTCGCGCTGGCGCTGCTGACCTGGGACGCGCTGCGCACGGCGCGGAAGAACCGGGCCCGGCTCGAAGCAGCCCGCGCCGCCACCGCTCCGGTGCCGGCCCCGGCGACCGAGCCGGCGTGACACCGCGCCGAGCCCCCAATACCCCCACGATCCCCGCTACGGAACTTCCGTGGCGGGGATCGTCCGTTTTCCGAACGACCCTGACCGAATCTCGGTCTTGACGGGCAGTCACCCTTCCACTGAACATCAGGCTCGCACTGACGCACGATCGCTCAATTGCGCCACCCCGCACGTTCCGTTCAATCCCCAACGGAATCCCGGAGTCCCCCACATGAGCCTGTACGTCTCCCGGCGTCTCGCCGCCGTGACCGCGATCGCGGTCGCCGGCCTGTTCGCCTCCACCGCTCCCGCCGCACTCGCCGCCCCCACGGCGGCGACCGCGGCGCCGACCCCGCCCGACATCCCGGTCGCCAACGTCAAGGCGCACCTGGCACAGCTGCAGTCCATAGCCACCGCCAACGGCGGCAACCGCGCCCACGGCCGGGCCGGCTACAAGGCCTCGATCGACTACGTGAAGGCCAAGCTGGACGCGGCCGGTTTCACCACCACCCTGCAGACCTTCACCAGCAGCGGTGCGACCGGCTACAACCTGATCGCCGACTGGCCGGGCGGTGACCCGAACTCGGTGCTGATGGCCGGCTCGCACCTGGACTCGGTGACCGCCGGTCCCGGCATCAACGACAACGGATCCGGCTCGGCCGCCATCCTGGAGACGGCACTGGCCGTCTCGCGCGCACAGCTCCAGCCCACCAAGCACCTGCGGTTCGGCTGGTGGGGCGCCGAGGAGCTCGGCATGATCGGCTCGAAGTACTACGTGAACAACCTGCCGGCCGCCGAGAAGTCGAAGATCTCCGGCTACCTGAACTTCGACATGATCGGCTCGCCGAACCCGGGCTACTTCGTCTACGACGACGACCCGACCATCGAGCAGACCTTCAAGAACTACTACGCGGGCGTCGGCATCCCGACGGAGATCGAGACCGAGGGCGACGGCCGTTCCGACCACGCCCCGTTCAAGAGTGCGGGCATCCCGGTCGGCGGTCTGTTCTCCGGCGCCGACTACACCAAGACGGCGGCGCAGGCGCAGAAGTGGGGCGGCACCTCCGGGCAGGCCTTCGACCGCTGCTACCACGCCTCCTGCGACACCTCGGCGAACATCGACGACACCGCCCTGGACCGCAACTCGGACGCCATCGCGTACGCGATCTGGAACCTGGGGGCGGCCACCCCGGTCCCGCCGGGCCAGTCCTTCGAGAACACGGCGGACGTGAACATCCCGGACTCCCCCGGCGCCGCGGTGACCTCGCCGATCACGGTCTCCGGCGTCACGGGCAACGCCCCGGCCACCACCAAGGTGGACGTGAACATCGTCCACACCTACCGCGGTGACCTGGTGGTGGACCTGGTGGCCCCCGACGGCACCGTCTACAACCTGCACAACCGCAGTGGCGGCAGCGCCGACAACATCGTCCAGACGTACACGGTCAACGCGTCGAGCGAGGTGGCCAACGGCCTCTGGAAGCTGCAGGTCAAGGACGGGGCGGCGCAGGACACCGGCTACATCAACAGCTGGAAGATCACCTTCTGAAGCGGGAACGGGCCTAGGACGATGCCGTCTGCGGTTCCTGTATGAGGACCCGGAGTTCCTCGGCGACCGCGGCGATGTCGGCGCGGCCCAGCTTGGCCGCCTCGACCAGGTCGCCGAGGTCCTCCGGCGAGGGCAGCTGCTTGGCCCCCGCCACGCGCAGGTACGAGCGCGTGGCGGCGGCCGCGTAGAACTCGTTCATCGGCGATTCCAGCGCCGGGCACACCGCGAGGGTGTGCAGAAACGCGGCGGCCCGCCACGCGGTGTCCGGGGCGGGCTGTTCGGGCACCAGGACGAGGTCGTTCTGGTGCCGGGCGACCGCGGCGACCACCCCGGAGGGATCCCACACGGCGGGATCTGACGGGAGATGGTGGGCCAGAGCGGTCCAGGCCCACTCCATGGTGATCTTCAATTGCCGAACCGCTCCTGGAAGTAGCTCCAGTGGTCGGCGAACTCCTCGATGCCGGACAGGAAGTTCTTCCGGTCCTCGTCGAGTTCGCGTTCGGTCACCTCGGTGATCAGCGCGGTGACCGTCGTCCCCAGTGCCGCCGCGCGCGCTTTGAGGCGCTCGTGGAACTCTTCGTCCAGGCGGATGGTGACGTGTCTCGACATGCTCTTCACGGTACAGCGGACCCGCTGTACACAGGACCGGAACGGCCGAAGGGTGGGCAGGGACACAGTCCCCGCCCACCCCTTCGGACAGCTCTACCGGCCGTGCGGCCCTACTTGTTGGCGTCGGCCGCCTGCACCAGCGCGTCCTTGGTGACCGCGCCGACATAGACCTTGCCGTCGTCCGTGATCAGGGCGTTGACCAGGCGGGTCTTGAAGACCCGGCCCTCGCCGAACTTGCCGGTGACCTTGCCGCCGAGGGAGTCGAGGAACTGCTTGGCCTCCTTCGGAGCGTCCTTGTTGTCCGCGGACTTCCCGAGGTCCTGGAGGCCCTTGCCGGCACCGGTATCGATGCGGGCAATGGTCGCCCAGCCCTCGCCGAGCACCTTCGTCTCGCCGCCCTTGCCCGCGCCGCCCATGCCGCCGGTCAGGGCGTCGAGGCCGGGGAAGGAGTCCAGGCCCTTGAACTCCTTGCCGTGGCCGTCCTTGCCGGCCTCGGCAGCGCCCTCGGTCACCTTGGCGCCCTTGGGCGCGGTGAACGCGAACGTGTCGGCGGACGGCTTGGCGAAGTCCACCTTGGTGAACCCGGCGTCGACGATGGGCTTGCCGCCCTCGGCCGCCAGCAGCTGCACCCGCAGCGGCACGCCGTTCTTGGCGTCCACCGCGATCTTGACCGAGCCGACCGTGGATCCGCTCTGCTTCGGCTTCAGCACCAGCTGGTACGCGTCCCGGCCGGCCACCTGCGCGGTCTCGCCCACGCTGACGTCCGTGGTCGGGCCTGCGGCCTTCAGCACGTCCTGGGCCAGCTGCTGGGGCGAGGCGCCGCCGAGCCGCTCGGCCGTCTTCTTCCGGTCCTTGCCGGCTGCTGCCGCCTCGGGGTCCTTCTCGTGCCAGACCTCGTTGGCCTTGCTGTCGTACCCCCAGACGTCGGCGCCGTTGTGGACGAGGCTGTACTCGTCCTTGCCGTCCACGAACGTGAGCTTCTGGCGGTCCGGGCCGTCGGCCGCGACGCGCACGGTGTGCGAGCCGTTCGCCAGCTGCGCGATCTTGTCCTCGGGGTTGGCCGAGCCGCCCGCGATGCCCCCGCCGCCGAGGAGGCCGCTCGCCAGCTTCGGCAGACCCAGGTCGGTGCTGATCTTCGCGCTGCCGGACAGCTGCTGCACGTCGGAGGCCGCGACCTTCTCGATGAGCTGCTGCGCGGTCATCTTCGGCAGGTCGGGGCCGCCGGAGTTCGCGAAGGCCGGGACCATCGCCACGGTCGCGGCGGCCACACCCGCCACCGCTACCGGTACGGCGTACCGGGCGGCCTTGCGGGTCTTTGCGTTCGTTGCCATGTCTGCCCCACCTCTGTGTCACCCGTTCTGGTGTGTCTCCATATGACCAAAGGAGAGCGGGTCGGGGCGTCACTCCCCGGGGCCAACTCGGCGTACGCCCCAGGGATGACACGGCGAGAGCCCGGCATCCCCTACCCGTAGGGGATGCCGGGCCCTCGCCCGTGCCGAACGGCCGTCAGCCGGCGCGGTGCACCACCGCGTCGCACAGCTCCTCGAGCGCCGACTTCGCGAAGCCCTCCGGCAGCGGCGCCAGCGTGGCCCGCGCCTCCTGCGCGTACCGGACGGTGTCGCGGCGGGCCTGCTCGAGCGCGGGGTGGACCCGCAGCCGGGCGAGCACCTCCGCGTGCAGGGCGTCGTCGGTCAGGTCCCCGTCGAGGAGGCGCACGAGCTCCAGGTCGTCGGGGTCGCCGCCCTGGGCGGCCATCTCGCGCAGCCGCAGCACAGGCAGCGTCGGGATGCCCTCGCGCAGGTCCGTCCCCGGAGTCTTCCCGGATTCGTGCGAGTCGGAGGCGATGTCCAGGACGTCGTCGGCGAGCTGGAAGGCGATGCCGAGGCGCTCCCCGTACTGGGTCAGGATGTCGACGACCGACTCGTCGGCGCCGGACATCAGCGCGCCGAACCGGCCGGAGACCGCGATCAGCGAGCCGGTCTTGCCGGCCATGACGTCGAGGTAGTGGGCGACCGGGTCGCGGCCGTCGCGCGGGCCGGCCGTCTCCAGGATCTGGCCGGTGACCAGCCGCTCGAAGGCCTCGGCCTGGATGCGTACGGCCTCCGGCCCGAGGTCGGCCAGGATGTGCGAGGCGCGGGCGAACAGGAAGTCACCCGTCAGGACGGCCACCGAGTTGCCCCAGCGGGCGTTGGCACTGGCCACGCCCCGGCGCTCGTCCGCCTCGTCCATGATGTCGTCGTGGTAGAGCGTCGCCAGGTGGGTGAGCTCGACGACCACCGCGGCGGGCACGATGCCGGGCGCGTAGGGGTCGCCGAATCGGGAGGCGAGCATCACCAGCAGCGGCCGGAACCGCTTGCCCCCGGCGCGCAGCAGGTGCTGCGCGGCATCGGTGATGAAGGGGACTTCGCTCTTGGTGGCCTCCAGCAGACCCGCCTCGACGGCGGCCAGTCCGGCCTGGACATCGGTCTCAAGAGCCTGGTCCCGCACGCTCAGTCCGAACGGCCCGACGACGGTCACGAGGGGTACTCCTGTCTGCTGACGATCACGGTGACGATCACCTGGATTGTCGATGTGTCGCTGCCATCACTCAAGCCAGCGTATCCGGTCTGTTTTCGATCACCGAGAGCGGCCGCCATGTCGCCACCCGCGCACTGCCCGATGCGCACCGGTATGTTCGTGAGGAGCCGAAACAACCGGAGAACGCGTTTTGTCCAGAACTGTCACCGCAATAGAGGAGCCGGCGGAACCGGTGGACCCGGAGGCGGACCAGCCGCCGCCCGGAGACGACCACGCTTTCCTCGGGCACCCCAGGGGCCTCGCCACGCTCTCCGGACTGGAGGTCTGGGAGCGCTTCTCGTTCCTCGGCATGCAGGCCATCCTCGTCCTGTACTTCGCGGACACGGCGGCGAACGGCGGCCTGGGGATGGACCCGGGCACCGCGGCATCCGTCGCGGCGGCCTACGGGACCATGGTCTACCTCGTCTCCGTCGCCGGCGGGTGGCTCGCCGACAGGATCCTCGGTTCGTACCGGGCCGTGCTCTGGGGCGGCATTCTGATCGCCTGCGGCCACTACGCCATGGCGGTGCCGACGGCCGCCATGACCTGGACGGGCCTCGGCCTGATCAGCGCGGGCACCGGTCTCCTCAAGCCCAACGTGGCCAGCATGGTCGGCAGGCTGTACCGGACGAACGACGACCGGCGCGACGCCGGCTTCGCCCTCTACTACATGGCCATCAACATCGGCGCCTTCGCCGGACCCCTGATCACCGGCTGGCTCGGCGAGCACCAGGGCTGGCACTGGGGCTTCTCCGCCGCCGCCGTCGGCATGACCGCGGGCCTGGTCCAGTACGTCCTCGGCCGCCGCCATCTGGCCGGGCGAAAGCACTCGGCCGAGTACGCCCTCGCGCCCGGCGCGATGCGCCGCGCCGTGCGGTGGATCACCGCCGGACTCCTTGCCGCGGGCGCGCTCGCCACCCTTCTGGCGGGCGTCGGCCTGCTCACCATGGACCGCTTCGTCGACCTGCTCACGCTGGTCTCGGTGATCGCGCCCGCCGTCTACTTCGCGGTGATGTTCCGCAGCCCGCGGGTGGCGCGCGAGGAGCGCGGGCGGCTGCGCCCGTACGTGGTGCTCTTCCTGGCCTCGGTCGCCTTCAACTTCATCCTCTTCCAGGCGTACTCGACGATGATGCTGCTCGCGTCGACGAACGCCCGGACCGAGATCCTGGGCTTCCACTTCCCCGCGAGCTGGTACGCCTCCGCGCTCGGCGCGTTCGAGGTGGCGCTCGCCCCGGTCGTGGCCGCGCTGTGGGTCCGGATGGGCCGCCGCCAGCCGCACGCCTCGAACAAGATCGCCATCGGCGTCATCCTGGGCGGCCTGTCCTTCCTGCTGATGGTCATCCCCACCTCGGGGCACGGCGGGGAGGCGTACCGGATGGCCGCCTGGTGGATCGTCGGCTCGTACCTGCTGCTCGGACTCGGCGACGTCCTGCTGGAGACCTCCGGCATGTCGGCCACCACGAAGCTCGCCCCGAAGGCCTTCGCCAGCCAGACCATGGCGCTGTGGTTCCTCTCGCTGGCCCTCGCCAACGGCATCCAGGCGCAGGTGGTCAAGCTCTACGGCCAGGTGTCCGCCCCCGCGTACTTCGGCGTCAACGGCGCCATCGCGGTGGTGGCCGGACTGGCCGTGATCGCGCTGGCGCCGTGGCTGCGGCGCACGATGCACCCCGTCCACTGAGGTGGTTGCCGAATGATCATCCGCACCGAGTTCCCGTACGAGACGGCGCACGAGGACGTCCGGATCCCGATGCCCGACGGCGTCGAGCTGTACGCCCGGATCTGGCGCCCGCTGACCGACGAGCCGGTCCCGGCCCTGCTGGAGTACCTGCCGTACCGGCTGACCGACTGGACCGCGCCCCGCGACTGGCAGCGCCACCCCTGGTACGCGGGCCACGGCTACGCCTCGGTCCGGGTGGACGTACGGGGCCACGGCTGCAGCGGCGGGAACCCGGGCGACGAGTACGACGCGCGGGAACTGGCCGACGGGGTCGCGGTGGTGGAGTGGCTGGCGGAGCAGCCGTGGTGCACGGGGTCGGTGGGCATGTTCGGGATCTCGTGGGGCGGGTTCAACTCCCTCCAGATCGCGGCGCTGGCCCCCGAGGCCCTGAAGGCGGTCGTCACGGTCTGCTCGACGGACGACCGGTACGACAACGACGTCCACTACATGGGCGGCTCGGTGCTGGCCGTGGACATGCACGCCTGGGCCGCGACCATGCTGGCCTTCGCGGCGCGGCCGCCGGACCCGCTCTTCGCCGGGGACGGCTGGCGGGAGCAGTGGCTGGCGCGGCTGGAATCCGTCGAACCCCTGATCCACACCTGGCTCTCCCACCAGACGCGCGACGACTACTGGCGCCACGGCAGCGTCTGCGAGGACTACCCGGCGATCGGCGCCGCCGTGCTGGCGGTGGGCGGCTGGCACGACCCGTACCGCGACGCCGTGCTGCGGCTGGTCTCGCACCTGCCCGCCGACCGGGTGCGGGGGCTGATCGGCCCGTGGTCGCACCAGTACCCGGACCGGGGACTGCCGCCCGGGCCGGCGATCGGGTTCCTGCAGGAGACCCTGCGGTGGTGGGACCACTGGCTCAAGGGCGCAGAGAACGGGGTGATGGACCAGCCGCTGCTGCGGTCCTGGATCTCGGAGTCCCACCCTCCGGCGACCACGTACGAGGCGCTGCCGGGGCGCTGGGTCGGGGACGCCGAGTGGCCCTCCCCGGCTGTCACCCCGGTCACGTACGCGCTCCAGGGCGCGCCGGTGGCCGTGGCCTCCCCGCAGCACACGGGGCTGGACGCGGGGCGGTTCTTCCCCTTCGGCAACGAGGCGGACCTGCCGCCGGACCAGCGGGAGGAGGACGCGAAGTCGGCCTGCTTCGAGTTCCCGGTGGGGCGCGAGCCGGTGGAGATCCTGGGCCGCGCGCAGGTGACGGCCCGGCTGCGGATGGACGTCCCGTACGGGCAGGTGGTGGCGCGGCTGTGCGACGTGGCGCCCGACGGGTCCTCGACGCTGGTGACGCGGGGTGCGCTGAACCTCTCGGCGCGGCTGGGGCGGGACAAGGCGGTGCCGTGGCCGGTGGGCGCGTACGAGGACGTGGTGTTCGAGCTGAACGGCATCGGGCACCGGTTCGCGGCGGGGCACCGGATCCGGCTCGCGCTGTCGTCGGCGTACTGGCCGTGGATCTGGCCGCGGGCCGGCTCGGAGGCGGGGTGGACACTGGATCCGGCGGGAAGTGCGGTGGTCCTGCCGGTCCGCTCCGCGGGGTCGGAGCCGGAGGTCGGCTTCGAGCCGCCGGAGCAGGCGGAGCCGCTGGGGGTGTCGTACCCGGCCACGCTGGACGAGCCGCGGCCGGAGCGGCTGGTCGTACGGGACGTGGCGCGGGGGCGGTGGCGGCTGGAGGTGGACCCGCGGTACGGGGGGACGCGGGTGTATCCGGACGGGCTGGAGTACGGGGAGGACGCGGAGGAGGTCTACGAGATCGACTCGGCGGACGCGCTGTCGGCGCGGGCGGGCTCGCAGTGGCGGATCCGGTTGCACCGGCCGGAGTCGGGGTGGGACGTGCGGGTGGACACCCGGTCGGAGATCACGTGTGACGAGGGCGGGTTCCTGACCTCGAACGAGGTGGTGTGCCGGGAGGGGGAGGAGATCCTCTTCCACCGGACGTGGGAGAGGCGGTTGCCGAGGGCGGCGGGCTGAGGGCCCTGCGGGGCCGGTCCCCACCGGCCCCTCCCCCTCCCCCTTCCCCTCCCCCTTCCCCTTCCCCGGGGCCGCGTCCCGGACCCCGGGGAAGGCCCCGGGGGCTCCGCGGGGCGGATCAGCCGCGGTAGAGGCGTTCCAGGACCACCGCGATGCCGTCCTCCTCGTTGGAGAGGGTCAGCTCGTCGGCCACCTCCATCAGTTCGCGGTGGGCGTTGGCCATGGCCACTCCGTGGGCCGCCCAGGCGAACATCGGGATGTCGTTCGGCATGTCGCCGAAGGCGATCGTCGACGACGGGCCGACGCCCAGCGCCTGCGCCGCCAGCGCCAGACCGCTCGCCTTGCTGACGCCCGGCGGCTGGAGCTCCACCGTGTGCTCCCCCGCCATCGTCACGTTCACCAGGTCCCCGACCACCGCGCGGGCCACCCGTGTCAGCTCGTCGTCGTCGAGCTCCGGGTGCTGGAGCAGCACCTTGTTGATCGGCGCCGCCCACAGGTCGGCGCGCCTGCGCACCCGGACCGTCGGCAGGTGCGGATGCCACATCCGGTAGCCGGGCCCTATCAGCATCTCGGCGTCCACGCCCTCCTGGTTGACCGCCGCGTACACCTCGCCGATCTCCGCCTCGATCTTCCCGAGCGCCACATCGGCCAGTTCCCGGTCCAGCACGACGGAGTGCAACAGGCGCGCGGCCGCCGTGTCGTACACCTGCGCGCCCTGCCCGCACACCGCGAGCCCCGTGTAGCCGAGGTCGTCGAGTACGTGACGGACCTGCGGGACGGGGCGTCCGGTGACGATGATGTGCCGGGCGCCCGCGGCGCGCGCCGTCGCGAGCGCCGCGTACGAGCGGGCGGAGACGGTGTCTCCGGCGCGCAGCAGGGTCCCGTCCAGGTCAGTGGCGATCAAGGCGAAGGGGAGGGCCGAAAACAGGGCGGAAGTCACGGCGCAAGGATACGGACCCCTTTGGACAAGTCCTACAAATAGAGCCGCAATCCGGCCTCCCACCGGCCCCACTGGCCACGTAACGTATCAACCAGCCCCCGGGACACCCCCGGTCCGCATCGAAAGCGAGGCAGTACCCCATGCCCCAGCAGAGCCCCCTCGATGTCCCCGAGGGCGACCCGTTCGGGCCGCACAACCTCCCGTACGGCGTCTTCTCGACCGCCGCGGAGCCGGCCCGCCGTCGTATCGGCGTGCGCATCGGCGGACACGTGCTCGACGCGGGGGCGGCCGCGGCCGCGCTCGGTTCCCCGTACGCCGCGCTGCTCGGGCAGGCCTCGCTCAACCCGCTGCTCGCCGCCGGCCGCACCACCTGGCGCGACGTGCGCCGCGCGCTGACCGCGTGGGTGACCGACCCCGGCCACCGCGGGACGGTCGAAGCGCACCTGCTGCCGCTCGACGCCGTCACCCTGCACCTGCCGTACGAGGTCGCGGACTACGTCGACTTCTACGCGAGCGAGCACCACGCCACCAACGTGGGCCACATCTTCCGCCCGGACGGCGAGGCGCTGACCCCCAACTGGAAGCACCTGCCGATCGGTTACCACGGCCGCTCCGGCACGATCGTGGTCTCGGGGACGGACGTCGTGCGCCCCTCAGGGCAGCGCAAGACCCCGGCCGACGCCGCGCCCGTCTTCGGGCCGTCCGTCAAGCTCGACATCGAGGCGGAGGTCGGCTTCGTCGTCGGCACCCCGTCCGAGCAGGGCCGTCCGGTTCCGCTGGCCGGCTTCGAGGACCACGTCTTCGGGCTGTTCCTGCTCAACGACTGGTCGGCGCGCGACATCCAGGCCTGGGAGTACGTGCCGCTCGGCCCCTTCCTCGGCAAGTCGTTCGCCACCTCCGTCTCCGCCTGGGTCACCCCGCTGGAGGCCCTGGAGACGGCCCGGGTCGCCCCGCCCGCCCGCGACTTCCCCCTCCTGCCGTACCTCGACGACGCCGAAGCCGACCGGCCCGGCGGCTTCGACCTGCACATCACCGTCTCCATCAACGGGCAGGAGGTAGCGCGGCCGCCGTTCGCGTCCATGTACTGGACCGCCGCCCAGCAGCTCGCGCACATGACGGTCAACGGCGCCTCCCTGCGCACCGGCGACGTCTACGGCTCGGGCACGGTCAGCGGCCCCGAGGTCGGGCAGCGCGGCTCGCTGCTGGAGCTGACGTGGAACGGCCGCGACGCCATCGAGCTCGCCGACGGCAAGCGCACCTTCCTTGAGGACGGCGACACCGTCACCCTCACCGCCTGGGCCCCGGGCCCCGAGGGCACCCGCGTCGGCCTCGGCGAGGTCACGGGCCGCATTGTGGGATCCCGCTAGTCCGCCCCTCGGGACGGAGCGCGGTGCCGGGGTGGCGGAACTTTCCGCCACCCCGGCGTCGTAGCAGGTCACAGACCTGCCGCCGAGCCCTCGCGGTGGCGCAATACTGCGGCAACACCACTGGCCGGAAGCCGTCGGTATGTTCCGTGCCATGCCAGCCGAACGCACCCGTGAGCACACCGTCCCGGTCGCCGCAGCGCGCCGGCGGCGGCTGCGCGCGGACCGGGCGCGGCAGCTCGCCGACCTGCTGCGCCACCAGATCCTGGCCGGCGGCTACCCCGGCGGCGTCCTCCCGCTGGAGGACGTCCTCGCCGCCGAGTACGGAGCCGGCCGCAACACCGTCCGCCAGGCCCTCGACCTGCTGCGCGGCGAGCGGCTCGTCGAACGCCGCCCGGGCGTCGGCACCGTCGTCGTCTGCGAGAAGTACCCGCACGGCCTCGACCGCCTCCAGGGCCTGGCCGAGACCCTGCACGAGCACGGCCGGGTGACCAACGAGGTCCGTACGGTCGGCCCGGTGCGCGCCCCCGCCCCCGTCGCCGGCCGGCTGGGGCTCCCCGAGCACGCCGACGTGCTCTACATCGAGCGGCTGCGGCGGCTGAACGGGCTGCCGCTCTCCCTCGACCTCACTTACGTCCCCCTCGACATCGGCGCCGAACTGCTCGGCTGCGATCTGGAGAACACCGACGTCTTCCGGCTGCTGGAGTCCCTGACCGGGCAGCCCCTCGGCCACGCCGAGATCACCCTGGAGGCCGTCAACGCCGACGCGCACTCCGCCGCCGTGCTGCAGGCCCCGCGCGGGGCCGCCGTGCTGATGCTGGAGCGGCTCACCCACCTGGGCGACGGCCGGCCCGTGGACCTGGAGTTCATCCGCTTCCGCGGCGACCGGATCACCATGAGCGGCCTGCTCCGCCGCTCCCTCTGAGCCCCTCCCCTCCGAGCCCCTCCCCACCCTTCCCTGGAGACAGCCATGCCCGTGGTCCCCCAGCGCGGCGACGTGCCCGTGACCGTCGACGAGTCCCTGTGCATCGACGGCTGCACCCTCTGCGTCGACATGTGCCCGCTCGACTCGCTCGCGATCCGCGAGGACAACGGCAAGGCGTACATGCACGTGGACGAGTGCTGGTACTGCGGCCCGTGCGCCGCCCGCTGTCCGACGGGCGCGGTGACCGTCAACATGCCCTACCTGCTCCGCTGACCCTGCCGACCCTGCCGACCCTGGTGAAAGGCCCTGTTCCGATGCGCCGTACGAGAGCTCTCGCACCTGCCCTGTTGCTCCTCGCCCCGCTGGCCGGCGGGTGCGGCGGGAGCGCGTCCGGGGCGGACGGCCCCAGGACGGTGACGGTGACCGTCGGCTACCAGTCCAAGACCATCAACACCGTCACCGCCGGCACCCTGTTGCGCTCCCTCGGCTACTTCGAGCAGGAGCTCGCGGGGCGCGGCCGCCAGGACGGCGTCACGTACAAGGTCGACTGGCAGGACTACGCCACGGGCGCGCCCATCACCGCCCAGATGACAGCCGGGAAGATCGACATCGGTTCGATGGGTGACTTCCCGCTGCTGATCAACGCGGCGCGCGGCAAGGAGCTGGGGCAGCCGACCCGGCTCGTCTCCGTGACCGGCTACAACCTGCGCGGCGGCCTCAACACGATCGTCACCGCGCCCGGCGCGACGTACGGATCGCTGGCCGATCTGCGCGGCAGGAAGGTGTCGACCTCGGTCGGCTCGGCCGCCGACGGGACCCTCGTACGGGCCCTCCAGCGCGCCGGGATCGATCCCGCGACCGGCATCCAGAAGCTCAACCAGCAGCCCAGCGTCGGGGCTTCGGCCCTCCAGGCGGGCAGTGCGGACGCGCTGTCGCAGTTCGTGGCCTGGCCGGGGCAGCTCGCGTACGAGGGGAAGGCCAAGGCGCTGTACGACGGCGCCGAGCTGAACCTGCCGACGTTCCACGGGGTCACGGTGCGGCAGAAGTTCGCGGCGCAGCGGGCCGGCGTGCTGGACGACTTCCTGCGGGCGCAGCGCAAGGCGACCGAGTACCTGCGGACGCAGCCGGTCGCGGCGGCGGAGTCGGTGGCGAAGGAGACGGGGCTGCCGGCGGAGGTCGTGTACCTGTACAACGGCGCGAACGGGATCGCGACCTTCGACCCGGCGCTGCGGCCGGAGCTGCTGGCGGCGCTGATGGAGGACGTGCCGGTCCTGAAGGACGCGAAGCTGGTCGGGGACGTGGACGTGGACGCGTTCGTGGACCCGGCGCCGCTGAAGCGGGCCGTGCCGGAGGCGGGCTACCCGGTGGCCGGTCCCGCCCGCCCGGAGCTGTGGCTGAAGAGCGGGGAGCCGGCGACGCGGACGTTCGACACCCCGGCGGCCCTGCTGAAGGCCCTGAAGAGCGCGGGCCCGGCGGCGGTCAGGGCGGCGTACGTGCCGGATGCGGTGACCGGGACCACCTGGTTCGCCGACAAGGCGGTGTGGGTGGCGGAGGGCGCCGAGCTGCGGGCCTTCGTCACGCCGGCGGGCGCGAAGTCGTACGTCGACGGGCACGCGGGATCCGGGGCGCGGATCGTCGGCTTCGCCGAAGCCGAAGGCATGGTGTCGTGACGCCGGGCGCAGGCTGCTGCGGCTGGCTTCGCTCGGGGCGGCCCTGTTGGCCTGGCAGCTGCTGACTTCCCTGGACGTCGAACTGTGGCTCCGGTTCGGGCAGTTCCCGACGGTGACGGAGGTGGCCTCGAAGCTGGCGGAGCGGGCGTCGACCGGCCCGTACTGGGAGGACCTCCTCTCCAGCCTGCGCAGGATCGTGTCGGGCTTCGCGCTGGCGGCGGTCCTGGGGATGGCGGTCGGCACGGCGATCGCCCGCTCGCGGGTGGCGGCGGACGTGCTGGGGCCGGTGCTGGAGGTCCTGCGGCCGATCCCGGCGATCGCGCTCGTCCCCGTCGCCATCCTCCTGTTCCCCTCGAACGAGCAGGGGATCGTGTTCATCACGTGCGCGGCGGCGTTCTTCCCGGTGCTGGTGTCGACTCGGCACGCGGTGGCGGCCCTCTCCCCGGCCTGGGAGGAAGCGGCCCTCACGATGGGCGCGGGGCGGGGGCGGGTGCTGCTCTCCGTCATCCTCCCGGGCGCCCTGCCCGGCGTCTTCGGGGGCTTGTCGGTCGGGATCGGGGTCTCCTGGATCTGCGTGATCTCGGCGGAGATGATCTCCGGGGAGTACGGGGTCGGCTACCGCACCTGGCAGGACTACACGGTGGTGGACTACCCGGGGGTCTTCGTCGGCATGGCCACGATCGGCGCCCTGGGCTGGCTGACGTCGACGGCGGTGGAACGCCTGGGCCGCCGCCTGACGCGATGGCTCCCGACGCGGTCCGAGCGCCCCTCCGCAGGGCCGCCGCCCGCCACCGAAGCCGCCGCCCCGGGGTCGGGCGCCCGCCGCACGGCCCCGGAACCGGCCGTTCCCTGAGCCCGCGTCCCACCGCCCCGGGGCGCACGGCCGACCGGAATTCGACCTTTCACAGGAGGTATCCCGATGTCCGCAGCAGCGACCGTACTCCCCGACGCCACCGCACCTCCCGGCGCGGCCCTGCGGCTCGACGGGGTGCGGCTGGGCCGCGCCGGCGGCCGGGCCGTCCTCGACGGGCTCGACCTCGACATCCGGCCCGGCGAGGTGCTGGCCGTCGTGGGGCCCTCGGGATGCGGGAAGTCCACGCTGCTCCGCACCCTCGCCGGACTGCTGCCCCCGCTCGCCGGCGCCGTCACCCAGGACGGCGCCCCCGTCACCCGGCCCGCCGCCGACCGGGCGCTCGTCTTCCAGGACGACGCCCTCCTGCCCTGGCGCACCGCACGGGCCAACGTCGAACTGCCCCTCGCCATCCAGCACGTGCCCCGCGCCGAGCGGCGCCGCACCGCCGCCGACTGGCTGGCGCGCGTCGGTCTCGCCGACCACGCCCACAAGCTCCCCCACCAGCTCTCCGGCGGCCAGCGCCAGCGCATCCAGCTCGCCCGCGCCCTTGCCGCGCGCCCCCGCGCCGTCCTCATGGACGAGCCTTTCGGCGCGCTCGACGCCCAGACCCGCGCCGACATGCAGGACCTCCTGGTCGACGTCCTCGCCGGCACCGGGGCCACCGTCGTCTTCGTCACCCACGACGTGGACGAGGCCCTGTTCGTCGGCGACCGCGTCGCCCTGCTCGCCACCGGCGCGGTGCTCGACGTACCGGCCCCCCGCGACCGGTCCGCCGATCGCCGCGCCCTGCGTACCCGGATCCTTTCCTCCCTCTGACCCTCGAAGGGCGACCCCCGCCATGGACATCCCCGCACTCGCCGGCGCCGAGGAAATCTCCTGCGACGTCCTCGTCATCGGCGGCGGCACCGCCGGCACCATGGCGGCCCTGACCGCCGCCGGACGCGGCGCGCGGGTCCTGCTGCTGGAGAAGGCGCACGTACGCCACTCCGGCGCCCTCGCCATGGGCATGGACGGGGTCAACAACGCGGTCGTCCCCGGCCGCGCCGAGCCCGACGACTACGTCGCCGAGATCACCCGCGCCAACGACGGCGTCGTCGACCAGTCCACCGTCCGCCAGACCGCCACCCGCGGCTTCGCGATGGTGCAGCGGCTGGAGTCGTACGGAGTGAAGTTCGAGAAGGACGAGCACGGCGAGTACGCGGTCCGCCGAGTCCACCGCTCCGGCTCGTACGTGCTGCCCATGCCCGAGGGCAAGGACGTCAAGAAGGTCCTCTACCGCCGGCTGAGGCGCCGCGAGATGCGCGAGCGGATCCGGATCGAGAACCGGGTGATGCCGGTACGGGTCCTCACCTCTCCCGAGGACGGCCGGGCCATCGGCGCCGCCGCCTTCAACACCCGTACCGGCGCCTTCGTGACGGTCCGTGCGGGCGCCGTGATCCTGGCGACCGGCCCCTGCGGCCGTCTCGGACTCCCCGCCTCCGGTTACCTGTACGGGACGTACGAGAACCCCACCAACGCCGGTGACGGCTACGCCATGGCCTACCACGCGGGAGCGGCCCTCACCGGGATCGAGTGCTTCCAGATCAACCCGCTGATCAAGGACTACAACGGGCCGGCGTGCGCGTACGTGGCGAACCCCTTCGGCGGCTACCAGGTCAACCGGCACGGCGAGCGGTTCGTCGACTCCGACTACTGGTCGGGGCAGATGATGTCGGAGTTCGCGGCCGAACTCGCCTCGGACCGGGGGCCGGTGTACCTGAAGCTCAGCCACCTCCCGGAGGAGTCGGTCGCCGCCCTCGAATCGATCCTGCACACCACCGAGCGGCCGACCCGAGGCACCTTCCACGAGGGCCGCGGCCACGACTACCGCACCCACGACATCGAGATGCACATCTCGGAGATCGGACTGTGCGGAGGCCACTCGGCGTCGGGCGTGCGCGTCGACGACCACGCGCGCACCACCGTCCCGCGGCTCTACGCGGCCGGGGACCTGGCCTCCGTACCGCACAACTACATGATCGGGGCGTTCGTCTTCGGCGACCTGGCGGGCGAGGACGCGGCGCAGTACACCGCGTACGAGGGCCCGCTTCCCGCGGACCAGGTGGCGGCGGCGCACGAGCTGGTCTACCGGCCGCTGCGCCGGCCGGACGGGCCGCCGCAGCCGCAGGTGGAGTACAAGCTGCGGCGGTTCGTGAACGACTACGTGGCCCCGCCGAAGACGGGAGCGAAGCTGTCCCTGGCCGTGGAGGCCTTCACCCGGATGGGCGGCGAGATCGCGGAGATGGGGGCGCGGACCCCGCACGAGCTGATGCGGTGCGCCGAGGTGTCGTTCATCCGGGACTGCGCGGAGATGGCGGCGCGGGCCTCGCTGGCGCGCACGGAGTCGCGCTGGGGCCTGTACCACGAGCGGCTCGACCACCCGGAGCGCGACGACCCGGCCTGGCTGCACCACCTGGACCTGCGCAAGTCGCCGTCGGGTGCGATGGAGTTCACGGCCCGGCCGGTGGAGCCGTACGTGGTCCCCGTCCCCGAATTCACCCCGCCGGGCGGCCCCTCCCGCCACCTGGGCGAGGTCGAACTGGTGGGCGTGGCCACGGCGGGCCCGCGCCGGGCCGCTCCGCTCGGGGGCCGGGGCACGCAGCCGCAGTCACCCGCCGTGCCCCTCCCCGCCACTGCGGGAACCTCCGCCGGCGCTGCCACGACGGCCGGCGGCGGCTCCCCCCGGATCCTCGAACTCCTCGCCCTGGCCGAGGAGTCCCCTGGCCTCACGGCCCTGCGGCCGTACCTCGGCGACCCCGACCCCGCGGTGCGGGCCGCGGCCGTCACCGTGATCGGCGAGACCGTCCCGACCGGGGCGGGCCCGGAGCTGGCGGCCCGCCTCGGCGATGCGGATCCGGCCGTACGGGCGGCCGCCGCGGGCTCGCTGCGGGAGCTTCTGGAGGTCCTGCCGGGTGATCCGGAGCTGGGGGCCGCCCTGCGCGCGGCACTCCCCGTACCGGATCCGGTGGTGCGCGCGGCAGCCCTGGAGGCCCTGCGCGCGCTGCGCCTCGGCGACGCCGGCCTGTACGCGGAGTCCCTCGCGGACCCCGACCCGGAGGTCCGCATCCACGCGGTCCGGGCGCTGGTCTCGGTGGACGCCGTCGACGCCCTCGCGCGGGCCGCGGCGGATCCGGCGCGGGAGGTCCGGGTCGCGGTGGCCAAGGGCCTCGCGGCGGTCCACGCCCCGGCGCCGGCCCCGCTGGACCCGCTCCTCACGGACCCGGACCCGCTGGTCCGCGCCGCGGCCCTGGCGGCGCTGGCCGCCACGGGCTGCCCGCCCCCGTACGCCGCCAGGGCCATCGCGGCCCTGGCCGACCCGGCCTGGCAGGTCCGCGCGGGCGCGGCCGCCGCCCTGTCCTCCGCGGCTCCGGAGCAGGCCGTACCGGCCCTCGCCGCTGCCCTGAAGGACGCCAACGCGGACGTCCGCAAGGCCGCGGTCCTCTCCCTCCGGGCCCACCGCGCCCACCCGGAGGCCCGCACGGCCCTGGCCACGGCCGTCTCGGACCCGGACGCGGATGTCCGCGCATATGCGGCCCGCCACTGACACTGTCAATATTGCGGGCCCGTTCACACGTGTGGACGGGCATGGAACCCGAGGACATCGAGTCGGCATACCGCTGGCCGATCCCCCCTACGGCCGGCTGGACGGCAGACGACCTCGGCCTTCTCCCCGACTTGCCGCCGCACACCGAACTGATCGACGGAAGCCTGGTCTTCAGGAGTCCGCAGACCCGCTTCCCCATGCAGACGGTCTCCTTCATCAACTGCCGCCTCGATGAGCTGATCCGTCACAACCGGCTCGAGCCCGATGTCATCGTGGTCGACGAAGCCGCCGTCCGGAGCATGGAGCAGACCCGTCTGCCTGCGGAGCGCGTGCGGCTCGCCGTCGAGGTCGTCTCCCTCGATTCCGTCCCGCGCGACCGTCACAGCAAGCCGCTCGCGTACGCCCGCGCCGGGATCCCGCACTTCTGGCGGGTGGAGAACGACGACGGCCGAGCCGTGGTCTACGTCTACGAACTCGACCCGGCCACCACGGTGTACGTCGCCACCGGCATCTTCCGCGACCGGCTCCAAGTCTCGGTGCCGTACGGCGTTGACCTCGACCTCACAGGCGCCCGGTGAGGAAACGCACCTGGGCCCGGCTCCCGTCGGGGAGCCGGGCCCAGTCGTGTGGCAGGCGTCAGCGGACGAACGTGCTCGCCTGCCCCGCCAGCTCCAGGAAGTACTGGGGTGCCACACCCAGGACCAGGGTCACCGCCACGCCCACCGCGATCGTCGTCATCGTCAGCGGCGACGGGACGGCCACCGTCGGGCCGTCCGCCTTCGGCTCGCTGAAGAACATCAGGACGATCACCCGGATGTAGAAGAACGCGGCGATCGCGGACGAGATCACACCGACCACGACCAGCACCCCTGCGCCGCCCTCCGCCGCCGCCTTGAACACGGCGAACTTCCCGGCGAAGCCGGAGGTCAGCGGGATGCCGGCGAAGGCCAGCAGGAACACCGCGAAGACCGCCGCCGTCAGCGGCGAACGGCGGCCCAGACCGGCCCACTTCGACAGGTGCGTCGCCTCGCCGCCCGCGTCGCGCACCAGCGTGACCACCGCGAACGCGCCGATCGTCACGAAGGAGTACGCGCCCAGGTAGAAGAGGACGGACTGGACGCCCTGCGCCGACGTCGCGATCACACCGGCCAGGATGAAGCCCGCGTGCGCGATCGAGGAGTAGGCCAGCAGCCGCTTGACGTCGGTCTGGGTCACCGCGATCACCGCGCCGGCCAGCATCGTCACGATGGCCACGCCCCACATCACCGGCCGCCAGTCCCACCGCAGTCCGGGCAGGACCACGTACAGCAGGCGGAGCAGCGCGCCGAACGCCGCCACCTTCGTCGCCGCCGCCATGAAGCCCGTGACCGGGGTCGGGGCGCCCTGGTAGACGTCCGGGGTCCACATGTGGAACGGGACAGCGCCGACCTTGAAGAGCAGGCCCGTCAGGATCAGCGCCCCGCCGATCAGCAGCAGCGCGTCGTTGCCCATGGTGTCGGCGAGCGCCGGGTCGATCTTGGTGACCGTGCCGTCGACCACGTCGGCGATCGCCGCGTACGAGACCGAGCCCGCGTACCCGTAGACCAGAGCGATGCCGAAGAGGAGGAAGGCCGAGGAGAAGGCGCCGAGCAGGAAGTACTTGACCGCGGCCTCCTGCGACATCAGCCGCTGGCGGCGGGCGACGGCGCAGAGCAGGTACAGCGGGAGGGAGAAGACCTCCAGGGCCACGAACAGCGTCAGCAGGTCGTCGGCCGCCGGGAAGATCAGCATGCCGGCGACCGCGAACAGGGCCAGCGGGAAGACCTCGGTGGTGGTGAAGCCCGCCTTGACGGCGGCCTTCTCGCTCTCGCTGCCCGGTACGGACGCCGCCTGTGCGGCGAAGGAGTCCACCCGGTTGCCGTGGGCGGCCGGGTCCAGCCGCCGCTCGGCGAAGGTGAAGACGGCGACGATCGCGGACAGCAGGATGATCCCCTGGAGGAACAGCGCCGGGCCGTCCACGGCCACGGCGCCCATCGCCGCGATGTGCGCCTTGTCGCCGCCGTACCCGCCGGCGGCGAGGCCGACGACCGCCGCGAAGGCCGAGGCCAGAGCGGCGACGGCGAGGAACACCTGGACGTAGTAGCGGGACTTGCGCGGTACGAAGGCCTCGACGAGGACTCCGAGGACCGCCGCGCCCACCACGATCAGCGTGGGCGCGAGCTGCGCGTACTCGATGTGCGGGGCCGGGATCCGGTCGATCGGCTCTCCGGCCGCCAGCGTCAGCAGCCCACGGGCCGCAGCCATGGTGCTCACTTCGCCGCCTCCCCGTTCTTGGCCTCGACGGCCACCTGTGGCTTCGGATCCTTCTCGTGTACGTCGGACAAGGTGTGCTCCACCGCCGGGTTGACGATCTGGGTGAGCGGCTTCGGGTACACGCCCAGCCCGATCAGCAGCGCGATGAGCGGGGCGACCACCAGCACCTCGCGCAGGCGCAGGTCCGGCATGGTGCGGACCTCCTCCTTCACGGGGCCGGTCATCGTGCGCTGGTAGAGCACCAGGGTGTAGAGCGCGGCCAGCACGATGCCGATGGTGGCGATGATGCCGATGACGGGGTACCGGGCGAACGTGCCGACCAGGACCAGGAACTCGCTGACGAAGGGCGCGAGGCCCGGCAGCGACAGGGTGGCGAGGCCGCCGATCAGGAAGGTGCCGGCCAGCACCGGGGCCACCTTCTGCACGCCGCCGTAGTCGGCGATGAGCCGGGAGCCGCGGCGCGAGATCAGGAAGCCGGCGACCAGCATCAGGGCGGCCGTCGAGATCCCGTGGTTGACCATGTAGAGCGTCGCGCCCGACTGCCCCTGGGAGGTCATCGCGAAGATGCCCATGATGATGAACCCGAAGTGGGAGATCGAGGCGTACGCGACCAGGCGCTTGATGTCCCGCTGCCCGACCGCGACCAGCGCGCCGTAGACGATGCTGATCAGCGCCAGGACGAGGATCGCCGGCGTGGCCCACTTGCTGGCGTCGGGGAACAGCCCGAGGCAGAAGCGGAGCATCGCGAAGGTGCCGACCTTGTCGACGACCGCGGTGATCAGGACGGCGACCGGGGCGGTGGCCTCTCCCATCGCGTTCGGCAGCCACGTGTGCAGCGGCCACAGCGGGGCCTTCACCGCGAAGGCGAAGAAGAAGCCGAGGAACAGCAGCCGCTCGGTGTTGGTCGCCATGTCGAGCGTGCCCGCGGCGCGGGCGGCGGTGATCTCCTGGAGCGAGAAGTTCCCGGCGACCACGTACAGGCCGATGACGGCGGCCAGCATGATCAGGCCGCCGACCAGGTTGTAGAGGAGGAACTTGACCGCCGCGTACGAGCGCTGCGCGGCCGCGTTCTCATCGGAGCCCGCGTGGGCCCGGTCCCCGAAGCCGCCGATGAGGAAGTACATCGGGATGAGCATGGCTTCGAAGAAGATGTAGAAGAGGAAGACGTCGGTGGCCTCGAAGGAGATGATCACCATCGCCTCGACCATCAGGATCAGGGCGAAGAAGCCCTGTGTCGGCCGCCAGCGCGTGGACTGCGTCTCCAGGGGGTCGGCGTCGTTCCAGCCGGCCGCGATCACGAACGGGATCAGCAGCGCGGTGAGCGCGATCAGCGCCACCCCGATGCCGTCGACGCCCAGTTCGTAGCGGACGCCGAAGTCGGCGATCCAGGCGTGCGATTCGGTGAGCTGGTAGCGGGCTCCACCGGGCTCGAAGCGGACCGCGACGAGCACGGCCAACGCCAGTGTCGCCAGCGAGAAGAGCAGCGCCAGCCACTTGGCGGCGGTCCTGCGGGCGGCCGGGACGGCCGCCGTCAGGACGGCGCCGACCGCGGGGAGCGCGGCCGTCACCGTAAGAAGCGGGAAACTCATCTCACACCGCCCTCATCAGCAGGGTCGCGGCGATGAGGATCGCCGTGCCCCCGAACATCGAGACCGCGTAGCTGCGGGCGTAGCCGTTCTGCAGCTTGCGCAGCCGGCCCGAGGCCCCGCCGACCGCGGCGGCCGTCCCGTTGACCGCCCCGTCGACCAGGCTGTGGTCGACGTACACGAGCGAGCGGGTCAGGTGCTCCCCGCCGCGCACCAGCACGACGTGGTTGAAGTCGTCTTGGAGCAGGTCCCGCCGGGCCGCCCGCGTGAGGAGCGAGCCGCGCGGGGCGACCACCGGGACGGGCCCCCGGCCGTACATCGACCAGGCGATGCCGACGCCGACGACCAGGACGACCATGGTGGACGCGGTCACCGTCATGGCGCTGACCGGCGAGTTGCCGTGCTCGTAGCCGGTGACGGGCTCCAGCCACTTCAGGAAGCGCTCGCCGATCTCGAAGAACGCGCCGGCGAACACCGACCCGAACGCCAGGATGACCATCGGGATGGTCATGGACTTCGGGGACTCGTGCGGGTGCGGTTCGTGCCCCGACGCGTCGGGCTGCCAGCGCTTCTCGCCGAAGAAGGTGAGGAGCATGACCCGGGTCATGTAGAAGGCGGTGATGCCGGCGCCCAGCAGGGCGACCCCGCCGAGGATCCAGCCCTGGGTGCCGCCCTTGGCGAAGGCCGCCTCGATGATCATGTCCTTGGAGAAGAAGCCGGACAGACCCGGGAAGCCGATGATCGCCAGGTAGCCGAGGCCGAAGGTGACGAAGGTGACCGGCATGAACTTCCGCAGGGCTCCGTACTTGCGCATGTCCACCTCGTCGTTCATCCCGTGCATCACGGAACCCGCGCCGAGGAAGAGGCCGGCCTTGAAGAAGCCGTGCGTCACCAGGTGCATGATCGCGAAGACGTATCCGACGGGGCCGAGGCCCGCGGCCAGGATCATGTACCCGATCTGCGACATCGTCGACCCGGCGAGGGCCTTCTTGATGTCGTCCTTCGCGCAACCGACGATCGCACCGAAGATCAGCGTGACCGCGCCCACGATGGTGACCACCAGCTGGGCGTCCGGCGCCCCGTTGAAGACGGCGGCCGAGCGGACGATCAGGTACACGCCGGCCGTCACCATCGTCGCCGCGTGGATCAGGGCCGAGACCGGGGTCGGGCCCTCCATCGCGTCCCCGAGCCAGGACTGGAGCGGCACCTGGGCCGACTTGCCGCAGGCGGCGAGCAGCAGCATCAGGGCGATCGCCGTCAGCTTGCCCTCGGTCGCGTTCCCCACGGAGGCGAACACCGGCCCGAAGGCGAAGGTCCCGAAGGTGGTGAACAGCAGCATGATCGCGATCGACAGGCCCATGTCGCCGACCCGGTTGACCAGGAAGGCCTTCTTCGCGGCGGTCGCCGCGCTGGGCTTGTGCTGCCAGAAGCCGATGAGCAGGTACGAGGCGAGGCCGACGCCCTCCCACCCGACGTACAGCAGCAGGTAGTTGTCGGCGAGGACCAGCAGCAGCATCGCCGCGAGGAAGAGGTTGAGGTAGCCGAAGAAGCGGCGGCGGCGCTCGTCGTGCTCCATGTACCCGATGGAGTAGACGTGGATGAGCGTGCCGACCCCGGTGATCAGCAGGACGAAGGTCATCGACAGCTGGTCGAGCTGGAAGGCCACGTCCGCCTGGAAGCCCTCGACGGGGATCCAGGTGTACAGCTTCTCGTACAGGGTCCTGTCCTCGGCGCCGCGCCCGAGGAGGTCGGCGAACAGGACCACGCCGATCCCGAAGGAGGCGGCGGCGAACAGGGTGCCGAGCCAGTGCCCGGCCTTGTCGAGGCGCCGGCCGCCGAGAAGCAGCACCACCGCTCCGAGCAGGGGCGCCGCGATCAGCAGCCCAATCAGATTCTCCACTGTGAGCGCCCCTTACAGCTTCATCAGGCTGGCGTCGTCGACCGAGGCCGAGTGGCGGGTTCGGAACAGCGACACGATGATCGCGAGGCCCACCACGACCTCCGCGGCGGCGACGACCATCGTGAAGAAGGCGATGATCTGGCCGTCGAGGTTGCCGTGCATCCGGGAGAAGGCGACGAACGCGAGGTTGCAGGCGTTGAGCATCAGCTCGACGCACATGAACAGCACGATCGCGTTCTTCCGGATGAGCACGCCGGCCGCGCCGATGGTGAACAGCAGGGCGGCCAGATAGAGGTAGTTGACCGGATTCACTTCGATGCCTCCTCGCGGCCGAGGCGCTCCGCCGACGCCTGCTCCAGCGCCTTCAGGTCGTTCAGCGCCTCGCTCGACACGTCCCGGATCTGGCCGCGGGCGCGCAGCGTCTTGTTGACGGTCAGCTCGGACGGGATGCCGTCCGGCAGCAGGCCGGCGACGTCCACCGCGTTGTGCCGGGCGTAGACGCCGGGTGCGGGCAGCGGCGGGAGCTGGACGCCCGCGCGCACGCGCCGCTCGGCGAGCTCGCGCTGGGTGGCGGCCCGCTCGGTGCGCTCGCGGTGGGTGAGGACCATCGCGCCGACGGCCGCCGTGATCAGCAGCGCGCCGGTGATCTCGAAGGCGAACACGTACTTGGTGAAGATCAGCGTGGCCAGCCCCTCCACGTGCCCGGCGGAGTTGACCCGGCCGAGCCCGTTGAAGTGGGTGAGCTTGGCGTTGGCGATGCCGGCGATCAGCAGGACGCCGAAACCGAGCCCGCACAGGACGGCCAGCCAGCGCTGCCCCTTGAGGGTCTCCTTCAGCGAGTCGGCGGCGGTGACGCCGACGAGCATGACCACGAAGAGGAAGAGCATCATGATCGCGCCGGTGTAGACGATGACCTGGACCACGCCCAGGAAGTACGCCCCGTTGGCGAGGTAGAAGACCGCCAGGATGATCATCGTCCCGGCCAGGCTCAGCGCGCTGTGCACGGCCTTCTTCATCAGGATCGTGGACAGCGCGCCGATGACGGCGACGGTGCCGAGGACCCAGAACTGGACCGCCTCGCCCGTGGAGGTCGAGGTGGCCGCTGCGAGGGCGCTCATGCCTGCACCTCCTCGGCATCGGCCGCGGTCTCGCCCTTGGAGACGGCCACCTGCCGCACCGTCCCGGGAGCCGCCCCCGTCACCAGCCCGCGGTAGTAGTCCTGCTCGTCCGTGCCCGGGAAGATCGAGTGCGGAGACTCCACCATGCCCTCGGTCAGACCCGCGAGCAGCTGCTCCTTGGTGTAGATGAGCGATTCGCGGCTGGCGTCGGCCAGTTCGAACTCGTTCGTCATCGTCAGCGCCCGCGTCGGGCAGGCCTCGATGCACAGCCCGCACAGGATGCAGCGGGCGTAGTTGATCTGGTAGACCCGCCCGTACCGCTCACCCGGGGAGTAGCGCTCCTCCTCGGTGTTGTCCGCGCCCTCCACGTAGATGGCGTCGGCGGGGCAGGCCCAGGCGCACAGCTCGCAGCCGATGCACTTCTCCAGGCCGTCCGGGTGCCGGTTCAGCTGGTGCCGTCCGTGGAAGCGCGGAGCGGTGGTCTTCTGCTGCTCCGGGTACTGCTCGGTGAGGCGCTTCTTGAACATGGCCTTGAAGGTCACGCCGAAGCCGGCCACCGGGTTCTGCCACTTCTCGCCCTGCTCGGCATCAGACTTGTCAGACATTCTCAGCACCCTCCTCTCGGTCACTGTCAGTATTCGTCCCGCCACTGACAATCAGCTCCCGCTCACTGCGAGGCCGCCTGCGCGGTACGGGTGCCAGGTGCTGGCCGGGCTTGGGCGGTACGGGGAACCCGCCCGCCAGCGGGTCGAAGGGCTCTGCCCCGGCGGCCTCTTCGGCCAGCTCGGCGGAAGCCTTCTCCTTCCGGTCGCGGAAGAGGTCCGCGACGAAGGACAGCAGCAGGATCGCGACGACCGCGCCGCCGACGTACAGGACGATCTCCGAGAAGTCGTAGCTCTCGTTGCGCAGCGCCCGGACGGTCGCGACCAGCATCAGCCAGACCACGGAGACCGGGATCAGGACCTTCCAGCCGAGCTTCATCAGCTGGTCGTAGCGGACGCGGGGCAGCGTGCCGCGCAGCCAGATGAAGAAGAACAGCAGCAGCTGGACCTTGATGACGAACCAGAGCATCGGCCACCAGCCGTGGTTCGCGCCCTCCCAGAAGTGGCTGATCGGGTACGGGGCCCGCCAGCCGCCCAGGAAGAGGGTGACCGAGACCGCCGAGACGGTGACCATGTTGACGTACTCGGCCAGCATGAACAGCGCGAACTTGATGGAGGAGTACTCGGTGTTGAAGCCGCCGACGAGGTCGCCCTCGGACTCCGGCATGTCGAACGGCGCGCGGTTCGTCTCGCCGACCATCGTGATGACGTAGATGATGAACGAGACCGGCAGCAGCACGATGTACCAGCGGTCCGCCTGGGCCTCCACGATCGCCGAGGTCGACATCGACCCGGAGTAGAGGAAGACGGAGGCGAAGGCCGCGCCCATCGCGATCTCGTACGAGATCATCTGCGCGCAGGAGCGCAGGCCGCCGAGCAGCGGGTACGTGGAGCCCGAGGACCAGCCGGCCAGGACGATGCCGTAGATGCCGACCGAGGCGACCGCGAGGATGTAGAGCATCGCGATCGGCAGGTCGGTCAGCTGCATCGTGGTGCGCTGGCCGAAGATCGAGACCTCGTCGTCCGCCGGGCCGAACGGGATCACCGCGATGGCCATGAAGGCCGGGATCGCCGCGATGATCGGGGCCAGGACGTACACCACCTTGTCGGCCCGCTTGACGATGAGGTCTTCCTTGAGCATCAGCTTCACGCCGTCGGCGAGCGACTGGAGCATGCCCCAGGGACCGTGCCGGTTGGGGCCGATGCGCAACTGCATCCAGGCGACGACCTTGCGCTCCCACACGATGGAGAAGAGCACGGTCACCATCAGGAAGGCGAAGCAGAACACCGCCTTGACGACGACCAGCCACCAGACGTCCCTGCCGAACAGGGAGAGGTCCTCGGCCGCGAGCTGTACCGCGTTCACGCGCCCACCTCCGCAGGGGTGCCGCTGCTGTCGGCCGGGGTCGCCGGGCCGATCCGTACGAGGGTGCCCGGGTGGGCCCCGGTGTCGGCGAGGACGCCGTGCCCGGTGGAGTTCAGCGGGAGCCAGACCACCCGGTCGGGCATCTCGGTGATCCGCAGGGGGAGTTCCGCGGAGCCGGCCGGGCCGGTCACCGCGAGGACGTCGCCGTCCTTGACGCCGGTCTCGGCGGCCGTGGCGGCCGACAGCCGGGCGCTCGCCTCGTGCCGGGTGCCGGCCAGGGCGTCGTCGCCCTCCTGGAGCCGGCCCAGGTCGAGCAGGAGCCGGTGGCCCGCGAGGACCGCCTCGCCCGCTCCGGGGCGGGGCAGCGGCGCGGTGTCCGCGGAGTGCTCGGCGGCGCGCTCTCCGGCCCACGGGCCGAGCGCGTCGAGCTCGCGGCGTACGGCGTGCACATCGGGCAGCGCGATCGGCCGGTCGGCCGCGTCGGCCAGCATGTGCAGCACGCGGGCGTCGGCGGGGGCGAGCCGGCGGGTCATCTGGTCGGGCTTGAGCGCGGCCTCGAACGGCCGGACCCTGCCCTCCCAGTTGATGAACGCGCCGGCCTTCTCGGCGACGGCGGCGACCGGGAAGACCACGTCCGCGTGGTCCGTGACCTGGCCGGGCCGCAGTTCCAGCGAGACCACGAAGGCCTCCCGGAGGGCGACCAGCGCCCGTTCCGGGTCCGGCAGGTCGGCGATCTCGACGCCCGCGACCAGCAGGGCGGAGAGCTCCCGCCCGGCGGCGGCCTCGACGATCTGGCCGGTGTCGCGGCCGTAGCGGTGCGGGAGTTCGTCCAGCCCCCAGGCGGTGGCGACCTCGTCGCGGGCCCGCGGGTCGGTGGCCGGACGGGCCCCCGGCAGCAGCGAGGGCAGCGCGCCCGCCTCGACGGCGGCCCGCTCCCCGGCCCGGCGCGGGATCCACACGAGCTGCGCGCCGGTCGCGGCGGCGGCCCGTACGGCGGCGGTCAGCGCGCCGGGCACCCCGGCCAGCCGCTCGCCGACGACGATGACCGCGCCGGCCTGGCGCAGCGCCTCGGCGGCCCCGGCCCCGCCGGCCTCCAGGCCGGTACGGGACGCCAGCGCGGCGAGCCATTCGGGCTCGGTGCCGGGGGCGGCGGCGAGCAGGGTGCCGCCCGCCTTCTCCAGGCCGCGGGTGGCGAACGGGGCGAGGGCGAAGGTCCGCTGCTTGTGCTTGCGGTGGGCCTTGCGCAGCCGCAGGAAGACGCCGGGGGCCTCCTCCTCGGACTCGATGCCGGCGAGCAGGACGGCGGGGGCCGCCTCCAGCTTCGCGTACGTGACTCCGCTGCCGTCGAGGTCCTTGCCGGTGCCGGCCACGGTGGCGGCCAGGAACTCGGCCTCCTCCGCGCTGTGGATCCGGGCCCGGAAGTCGATGTCGTTGGTGTCGAGGACGACCCGGGCGAACTTGGCGTACGCGTACGCGTCCTCCACGGTGAGCCGCCCGCCGGTCAGGACGCCGGCCCGGCCGCGCGCGGCGGCGAGCCCGGCGGCCGCGGCCTCCAGGGCCTCGGGCCAGCTCGCCGGGGCGAGGACCCCGTCCGTGCCGCGCACCAGCGGGGTGGTGAGCCGGTCGGGGCGCTGCGCGTAGCGGAACCCGAAGCGGCCCTTGTCGCAGATCCACTCCTCGTTGACCTCGGGGTCCTCGGCGGCCATCCGGCGCAGCACCTTGCCGCGGCGGTGGTCGGTCCGGGTCGCGCAGCCGCCCGCGCAGTGCTCGCACACGCTCGGGGAGGAGACGAGGTCGAACGGGCGGGAGCGGAACCGGTAGGCGGCCGAGGTGAGGGCGCCGACGGGGCAGATCTGGATGGTGTTGCCGGAGAAGTACGACTCGAAGGGGTCGCCCTCGCCGATGCCGACCTGCTGGAGCGCGCCGCGCTCCAGGAGCTCGATCATCGGGTCGCCCGCGACCTGTGTGGAGAAGCGGGTGCAGCGCGCGCACAGCACGCACCGCTCGCGGTCCAGCAGCACCTGCGTGGAGATCGGGACCGGCTTCTCGTACGTGCGCTTCTTGCCTTCGAAACGCGAGTCGCTCTGCCCGTGGGACATCGCCTGGTTTTGCAGCGGGCACTCGCCGCCCTTGTCGCAGACCGGGCAGTCCAGCGGGTGGTTGATGAGCAGCAGCTCCATCACCCCGCGCTGGGACTTCTCGGCGACCGGGGAGGTCAGCTGCGTCTTGACGACCATGCCGTCGGTGCAGGTGATGGTGCAGGAGGCCATCGGCTTGCGCTGGCCCTCGACCTCGACGATGCACTGGCGGCAGGCGCCGACCGGGTCGAGGAGGGGGTGGTCGCAGAACCGGGGGATCTCGATGCCGATCTGCTCGGCGGCCCGGATGACCAGGGTCCCCTTGGGCACCGACAGTTCGATGCCGTCGATGGTCAGGGAGATCAGGTCCTCGGGCGGGACGGCGGCCTCTCCGCCACCGGTCGGAGCATTAGTGGTGACGGTCATGCGTTCACCTCCGTGTCAGCCCAGAGGGTCGACTTCCTGGGGTCGAAGGGGCAGCCCTTGCCCGTGATGTGCTGCTCGTACTCCTCGCGGAAGTACTTGAGCGAGGAGAAGATCGGGCTGGCGGCGCCGTCGCCGAGCGCGCAGAACGACTTGCCGTTGATGTTGTCGGCGATGTCGTTCAGCTTGTCGAGGTCCGACATGACGCCCTTGCCGGCCTCGATGTCGCGCAGCAACTGGACCAGCCAGTAGGTGCCTTCGCGGCAGGGGGTGCACTTGCCGCAGGACTCGTGGGCGTAGAACTCGGTCCAGCGGGTGACGGCCCGCACCACGCAGGTCGTCTCGTCGAAGCACTGCAGCGCCTTGGTGCCGAGCATGGAGCCGGCCGCGCCGACGCCCTCGTAGTCCAGCGGCACGTCCAGGTGTTCGGCCGTGAACATGGGGGTGGAGGAGCCGCCCGGGGTCCAGAACTTCAGCCGGTGTCCGGGGCGCATCCCGCCGCTCATGTCGAGGAGCTGGCGCAGGGTGATGCCGAGCGGGGCCTCGTACTGGCCGGGTCCGGCGACGTGCCCGGACAGCGAGTACAGGGTGAAGCCGGGGGACTTCTCGGTCCCCATCGCCTTGAACCAGTCCTTGCCGCGGTTCAGGATCGCGGGAACCGAGGCGATCGACTCCACGTTGTTGACGACGGTGGGGCACGCGTAGAGCCCCTCGACGGCAGGGAAGGGAGGACGCAGCCGGGGCTGCCCGCGCCGGCCTTCGAGGGAGTCGAGGAGTGCCGTCTCCTCGCCGCAGATGTACGCGCCCGCTCCCGCGTGCACCGTGATGTCGAGCTTCAGTCCGCTCCCGAGGACGTTCTCGCCGAGGTAGCCGGCCTCGTACGCCTCGCGCACCGCCTCGTGCAGGCGCCGCAGTACCGGCACGACCTCGCCGCGCAGGTAGATGAAGGCGTGCTCCGACCGGATCGCGTAGCAGGCGATGATCATTCCCTCGATGAGGGAGTGCGGGTTGGCGAAGAGGAGGGGGATGTCCTTGCAGGTTCCCGGCTCCGACTCGTCCGCGTTCACGACGAGGTAGTGCGGCTTTCCGTCGCCCTGCGGGATGAACTGCCACTTCATTCCGGTGGGGAAGCCCGCGCCGCCGCGGCCGCGCAGACCGGAGTCCTTCACGTATGCGATGAGGTCGTCCGGGGTCATCGCGAGCGCCTTGCGCAGGCCCTCGTACCCCTCGTGCCGCCGGTAGGTCTCCAGCGTCCACGACTGCGGCTCGTCCCAGAAGGCCGACAGTACGGGCGCCAGCAGCTTCTCCGGGGCGCCGTTCTCATGCATTTCGGCAGTCACCGTCATCACTCCCCCTCCTCGGTGGCAGCAGAAGCCTCACCACGCGGGTGCACGACCTTGCCGAGCTGCGGGGTCTCGCCGCGCGCGATGCGCAGCCCGATCAGGGAGGCGGGGCCGGCGCCGCCGCTCGCCTCGACCGCGCCCTCGCGCTCGTCCGGGAAGCCGGCCAGGATCCGGGCCGTCTCCTTGTACGTGCACAGCGGCGCGCCCCGGGTCGGTGCGACGGGCCGGCCGGCGATCAGGTCGTCGACCATGGCCTTGGCGGACTCGGGGGTCTGGTTGTCGAAGAACTCCCAGTTGACCATCACCACGGGGGCGTAGTCGCAGGCCGCGTTGCACTCGATGTGCTCCAGCGTGACCTTGCCGTCGGGGGTGGTCTCGTCGTTGCCGACCCCGAGGTGCTCCTTGAGCTCGTCGAAGATCGCGTCGCCGCCCATGACCGCGCACAGGGTGTTCGTACAGACCCCGACCTGGTAGTCGCCCGAGGCCTTGCGCCGGTACATCGTGTAGAAGGTGGCCACGGCGGTGACCTCGGCCGTGGTCAGGCCCAGCACCTCGGCGCAGAACCGGATGCCGGTGCGCGAGACGTAGCCCTCCTCGGCCTGGGTCAGGTGCAGCAGCGGCAGCAGCGCGGACCGGCTGTCGGGGTAGCGGGCGATGACCTCCTTCGCGTCCGCTTCGAGCCGGGCGCGTACGTCGGCCGGGAAATCGGGGGCCGGAAGCCGGGGCATGCCCAGACTCACCCCTGCACCGGGCGGATTGGCTGTCATCGGTCGACGCCTCCCATCACGGGGTCGATGGAGGCGACGGCGACGATGACGTCGGCGACCTGGCCGCCCTCGCACATCGCGGCCATGGCCTGCAGGTTGGTGAAGGACGGGTCGCGGAAGTGGACCCGGTAGGGGCGGGTGCCGCCGTCGGAGACGACGTGGACCCCGAGCTCGCCCTTGGGCGACTCGACGGCCGCGTACGCCTGCCCGGCCGGTACCCGGAAGCCCTCGGTCACCAGCTTGAAGTGGTGGATGAGGGCCTCCATGGAAGTGCCCATGATGTTCTTGATGTGGTCGAGCGAGTTGCCGAGGCCGTCCGGGCCCATCGCGAGCTGCGCCGGCCAGGCGATCTTCTTGTCGGCGACCATGACCGGGCCCGGCTCCAGCCGTTCCAGGCACTGCTCGACGATCCGCAGGGACTGGCGCATCTCCTCCAGGCGGATCAGGAACCGCCCGTACGAGTCGCAGCTCTCGGTGGTCGGCACGTCGAACTCGTACGTCTCGTACCCGCAGTACGGGTCCGACTTGCGCAGGTCGTGCGGCAGGCCGGCCGAGCGCAGGATCGGGCCGGTGGCGCCGAGCGCCATGCAGCCGGTGAGGTCGAGGTAGCCGACGTCCTGCATGCGGGCCTTGAAGATGGGGTTGCCGGTGGCGAGCTTGTCGTACTCCGGCAGGTTCTTCTTCATGGTCTTGAGGAAGTCGCGCAGCTGGTCCACGGCGCCCGGGGGCAGGTCCTGGGCGAGACCGCCGGGGCGGACGAACGCGTGGTTCATGCGCAGGCCCGTGATCAGCTCGAAGATGTCGAGGATCAGCTCGCGGTCCCGGAACCCGTAGATCATGATCGTGGTCGCGCCCAGCTCCATGCCGCCGGTGGCGATGCACACCAGGTGGGAGGAGAGCCGGTTGAGCTCCATCAGCAGGACGCGGATGACGGTGGCGCGGTCCGGGATCTGGTCGGTGATGCCGAGGAGCTTCTCGACGCCGAGGCAGTACGCCGTCTCGTTGAAGAACGGCGTCAGGTAGTCCATGCGCGTCACGAAGGTGGTGCCCTGCGTCCAGTTCCGGAATTCGAGGTTCTTCTCGATGCCGGTGTGCAGGTAGCCGATGCCGCAGCGGGCCTCGGTGACGGTCTCGCCGTCGATCTCCAGGATCAGCCGGAGCACGCCGTGGGTGGACGGGTGCTGCGGGCCCATGTTGACGACGATCCGCTCGTCGTCGGCCTTCGCCGCGGACTGGACGATCTCGTCCCAGTCGCCGCCGGTGACGGTGTAGACGGTGCCTTCGGTGGTCTCCCGGGTGGCCGCGGGGTCCGAGGAGGCGTTGTTCGATGCGTTCTGGGCGTTCATCAGCTGTACGACCTCCGCTGGTCGGGAGCCGGGATCTGGGCGCCCTTGTACTCGATGGGGATGCCGCCGAGCGGGTAGTCCTTGCGCTGCGGGAAGCCCTGCCAGTCGTCCGGCATCATGATCCGCGTGAGCGCCGGGTGCCCGTCGAAGACCAGGCCGAAGAAGTCGTACGCCTCGCGCTCGTGCCAGTCGTTCGTCGGATAGACGGAGACGATCGACGGGACGTGCGGGTCCGCGTCCGGGGCGGTGACCTCCAGGCGCACCACCCGGCCGTGGGTGATCGAGCGCAGGTGGTAGACGGCGTGCAGCTCGCGGCTCTTGTCGTCGGGGAAGTGGACCCCGCTGACGCCGGTGCAGAGCTCGAAGCGCAGGGCCGGGTCGTCGCGCAGGGTCTTCGCGACGCGGAGGAGGTGCTCGCGGGCGATGTGGAGCGTCAGCTCGCCCCGGTCGACGACGACCTTCTGGATCGCGTTCTCCGGGAGCAGGTCCTGCTCCTCCAGCGCCCCTTCGAGCTCGTCGACGACCTCGTCGAAGTAGGAGCCGTAGGGGCGGTGGCTCTCGCCCGGCATGGCCACGGTGCGGACGAGGCCGCCGTAGCCGCTGGTGTCGCCGCCGCCCTGGGCGCCGAACATGCCCTTGCGGACGCCGATCACCTCGGGGCCGGCGGCGGAACCCCGCGGGGCAGGAACGTTGTTCCCGTTGCCGTTGCCGTCGGTGGCCGGGGAGGTCTCGCTCGCGTCGCTCACCGGAGCAGCCCCTTCATCTCGATCGTGGGGAGGGCCTTGAGGGCCGCCGCCTCCGCCTCGCGCGCCGCCTCTTCCCGGTTCACGCCGAGCTTTCCGCCCTGGATCTTCTGGTGGAGCTTGAGGATCGCGTCCATCAGCATCTCGGGGCGCGGCGGGCAGCCGGGGAGGTAGATGTCCACCGGGACGATGTGGTCGACGCCCTGGACAATCGCGTAGTTGTTGAACATTCCGCCCGAGGATGCGCAAACCCCCATGGAGATGACCCATTTGGGAGCGGGCATCTGGTCGTACACCTGCCGCAGCACCGGCGCCATCTTCTGACTGACCCGCCCGGCCACGATCATCAGATCGGCCTGGCGCGGGGATCCGCGGAAGACCTCCATGCCGAAGCGGGCCAGGTCGTACCGGCCCGCTCCGGTGGTCATCATCTCGATGGCGCAGCAGGCCAGGCCGAAGGTCGCGGGGAACACGGATGACTTGCGCACCCAGCCCGCGGCCTGTTCGACGGTGGTCAGCAGAAAGCCGCTCGGCAGCTTCTCTTCCAGTCCCATGGGAAATTCAGCCCCTCAGTCCCATTCCAGGCCGCCGCGGCGCCACACGTAGGCGTAGGCGACGAAGACGGTGAGCACGAAGAGCAGCATCTCGACGAGCCCGAAGATCCCCAGGGAGTCGAAGGTGACCGCCCAGGGGTAGAGGAAGACAACTTCGATGTCGAAGACGATGAAGAGCATCGCCGTCAGGTAGTACTTGATGGGGAAGCGACCGCCGCCGGCCGGCGTGGGCGTCGGCTCGATGCCGCACTCGTACGCCTCGAGCTTCGCCCGGTTGTACCGTTTTGGGCCGATCAGCGTGGCCATGACCACGGAGAAGATCGCAAACCCTGCGCCGAGGGCGCCGAGCACGAGGATGGGCGCGTACGCATTCACGCTCCTCGCTCCTTCCAGTCGTCCTTGACCGTTGGACCGCCGTGCCGGCCGCCTCGCGAAGATCGTCCAACTCGACGGGATCTCATGTGAGGCAGTTCACAAGCCGGACTGGTGCGCATCTTATGCCCGCTCCTCTGTGATCTGCGACACGGGTAACAACACCGAGTTTGTGATCTCCACCACCTGACGAACGATCATCAAGACCAATAGGTGGTGATCTTCATACGCGAAGCATCCACATGATCACCAAAGGTGACATCCGGCCGCGTTACCGCAGGTAGAAGGCCGATGTCCCTATCAAATGATGCCGAGTGCAGGCAAATTTGCAGGATCAAGCCTTGCACGGTAAAGGAAATCGCCGTCGCCCGGCCGGGGGAGCCCCGGGGACCGGAGTGGACGGCCGCCCGGCGCGTGCGCGCGTTCACGAGCGCCGACGGCCACCGCACGGGAAGTTCACGGACGGATCACGGACGGGCCACAGCGCCCTCACAGTGAGATGAATCTGTGACCTGCGCCACACCGAATTCTCGGTTCCGAAACGGGGCTTGGCCATCTGTCCGCAGTGATGGTAGGTCGTGGATCAATTCGGACTTATTGCGGAAACCCCTTGATCACAGCCTTGTGACGGCGTGTCCGATACGTCCGTTACGGCGTCAATAAGACGCGCGACGCGCCCGGTTAGCCCGGTTCGCGGACAACTGTGGCGCAGACCACGTTTCTTGATGGGAACCCGGACCCCCTGATAGCGGTTGTCCTCATGTCCCACACCGCTCACATACCCAGCCACCGGAAGCCCCGTCGCAGCGCCTCGAAGCTCGCGGTCCGTGCCGGAGTTGCCGGTGGCGTCCTCAGCACCCTGGCGATGGCCGGCACGGCGAGCGCGTCCCCGTCCGAGCCCGTGACCGAGACGACGCTCGAAATGCCGGTCCTGAACCTGGACCTGGCCGCCGACGTCTCCTCCGCCGTCACCACCGCCGCCGAGAACACGGCCGCCGCCGCCGTCACCGGTGAGCTGCGCACGCAGGAGGAGCAGGCCCGCACCGGCGCCGCCGCCGAGGCCAAGAAGGCCAAGGAGGACGCCCAGAAGGCCGACGCCGAGAAGAAGGCGAAGGAGGAGGCGGACCGCAAGGCCGACGCCGAGCGCGCCACCCGCAGCTCCTCCCGCAACACGCTCCAGAACGCCTCCGCGTCGGACTCGGACTCGGGCTCCGAGCTGGGCTCGGGCACCGTCACCGCCCCCGCGACCGGCTCCGCCGCCGCGATCGTCAACTACGTCCGCGCGCAGGTCGGCAAGGCGTACATCAGCGGCGGCACCGGCGCGAACGGCTCGTTCGACTGCTCCGGCCTCGTCCAGGCCGCCTACCGCCAGGTCGGCGTCTCCCTGCCGCGCGTGTCGCAGGACCAGTCCACGAAGGGCCGTTCGGTCTCCCTGAGCGCCCTCCAGCCCGGCGACATCCTGTACTGGGGCCCCAGCGGCAGCGCCTACCACGTCGCCATCTACGTCGGCGGCGGCAAGTTCGTGGGCGCCCAGAACTCCGGCACGGGCGTCGTCGAGCGCTCCCTGAGCTACGACCCGCCGACGGGCGCCCGCCGCGTCCTCTGAGGTCCCCTGAGGTCTCCCTGGGTCCCCTGAGGTTCCCCAGGGGCTCCTGAGCCCCTCTCAGCGCGTCCCGGCATGCCTCGGCATGGCCCACAGCACGGCCCGAGGGCCGGCACTCCCCCGCTCGGGGGCGGAGTGCCGGCCCTTTCCGCGTTCACCGGCGCCCTGAGAGGATGGTGGTGCGCAGCGCCCGATTCAGGCCAGGAGGTGGCGGACCCGTGATGACCGACGCGTACGAGGAACAGGGCGACACGGCCGACCCCACCCCCGTACCCGCCGCCGCCGGGCTCTTCCTGCTCGCCGTCGGCGGCTGGCTCCTGAACACCACCCGCCCTTGGCACAAACCCGGACATCCCGTCATTCTGGGACTCGGCTGGGCCGTTGCCTTCACGCTGCTGCTCTGGGGCGTCGTACTGGTCGCCCGCTGCGTACGGACGGTCCACGCCCCGCGGCAGCGGCCGGCGTACGGGGGCGGAACGGACGAAGCGGGCCGAACCGGTGGAACCCCGGCCCGACCCGCTCCCTAGGGGGTGTCTCGCCCCCGGAACATCAGGCCTTGGGGGCCACCTTGGTCCCACTGAGGTAACCATCGGACGAGAAATTTCCTACCGCCGGTGGTACGTTTTTGGTATGAGCAGTCACGTGACACCCCAGGCCGTCGAGCGGGCCGGTAAGAGATCCGTGTCGCTCGCCCAGTCGTTGATCAAGGAAGTCGAGGAACGCGCGGGCAAGAGCGGGTTCTCCTCCGTTGTGGCCGAAGCTCTGGAGGAATGGCTCGCCGCGCAGAAGCTCCGCGAGGTCGTGACCGCCGACCGCAAGGCGTTCGGCCCCGTCTCCGCTGAAGCACGGCGGCAGGCGGAACAGGAGTGGTAAGCAAGCGCCTCAAGATCAAGGCAAAGAGCGAGGGCACACTCGTCCTGGATGCCCAAGGTCTCTCACTGCATGTCGACGGCGACGAGGGGATGCGCGCGCGCATCGAGGTCGCTCAGCAGAGCGGCCGGCACGTCGCGCTGTCCGCCCTGACTCCCTTGGAGGTGCGCCGAACCGGCGAGGCCGGCAAGCGACTCCAGCTCCTGCTTTCCCGTTTTGATGTGAAACCGGTCAACGACGCGGTGACAGAAGCCGCGGCGAAGCTGCTGGATGCCTCGGGCCTCGACGGGCACGAATGCCTCGTGGACGCACTCGTGGTCGCCACGGCCGCACTCTGCACTCCCCCGGTGCTCCTCGTCACTTCTGACAAGTCACACATCCCAGCGCTGTGCAAGGCTGCCGAGGAGCTTCCCGGCTCACCGAAGGTGAAAATCGTCAACGTGTGACGGCCAACGCCACGAGCCGGGCCGCTCGATTACCCGACGAGCGACCCGGCCTTGACCGATCAAGCCTTGGGGGCCACCTTCGAGAGGCCGTTGATGATGCGGTCCATCGCGTCGCCGCCCGCCGGGTCGGTCAGGTTGGCCAGCATCTTCAGCGTGAACCGCATGAGCACCGGGTGCGTCAGGCCGCGCTGCGCCGCGACCTTCATGACCTTCGGGTTGCCGATCAGCTTCACGAAGGCGCGGCCCAGCGAGTAGTAGCCGCCGTACGTCTCCTTGAGCACCTTCGGGTAGCTGTGCAGCGCCAGCTCGCGCTGGGCCGGGGTGGCCCGGGCGTGCGCCTGCACGATGACGTCGGCCGCGATCTGCCCGGATTCCATCGCATACGCGATGCCCTCGCCGTTGAACGGGTTGACGAGCCCGCCCGCGTCGCCGACGAGCAGCAGGCCCTTGGTGTAGTGCGGCTGCCGGTTGAAGGCCATCGGCAGGGCCGCGCCGCGGATGGGCTGCGTCATGTTCTCGGGGGTGTAGCCCCAGTCCTCCGGCATGGAGGCGCACCAGGCCTTGAGGACCTCGCGCCAGTCCAGCTCCCGGAAGGCGGAGGAGGAGTTGAGGATGCCGAGGCCGACGTTGGACGTGCCGTCGCCCATGCCGAAGATCCAGCCGTAGCCGGGCAGCAGCCGGTCCTGCGCACCGCGCCGGTCCCACAGCTCCAGCCAGGACTCCAGGTAGTCGTCGTCGTGCCGGGGCGAGGTGAAGTACGTGCGGACGGCGACGCCCATCGGACGGTCCTCGCGCCGGTGCAGGCCCATCGCGAGCGAGAGCCGCGAGGAGTTGCCGTCGGCGGCGACCACGAGCGGGGCGCTGAAGGTGACCGGGGTCTTCTCCTCGCCCAGCTTCGCCTGCACGCCGGTGATGTGGCCGGTGCGCGGATCGCGGACGGGCTCGCCGACGTTGCAGCGCTCGTACAGGCGGGCGCCGGCCTTCTGGGCCTGGCGGGCCAGGGTCTCGTCGAAGTCGTCGCGCTTGCGGACGAGTCCGTAGTCCGGGAAGGAGGCGAGTTCCGGCCAGTCCAGCTGGAGGCGCTGGCCGCCGCCGATGATCCGCAGGCCCTTGTTGCGGAGCCAGCCGGCCTCTTCGGAGACGTCGATGCCCATCGCCACCAGCTGCTTGGTGGCGCGCGGGGTCAGTCCGTCGCCGCAGACCTTCTCGCGCGGGAACGCCGTCTTCTCCAGGAGCAGGACGTCGAGTCCGGCCTTGGCGAGGTAGTAGGCGGTGGTCGAGCCGGCGGGCCCGGCCCCGACGACGATCACGTCCGCGGAGTGTTCGGAGAGGGGCTCGGTCACTGCGGGGTCTCCCGAAGGCTCGATAAGGGGTGCCCAACGGCACGGGACATGTGCAGTCTATGCAGCGAGAGAGATCACGAACCGAAGGGCTGCCCCGATGACCGCTTCGCCCACCTCGCCCGCCTCGCTCCCGACCGTCCGGCTGCGCGTGCCGACCGACGAGGACGCCCGGGCCTGGCACGAGGTTTTCGACGACCCCGACGTCATGGAGTTCCTCGGCGGCCCCGCCGAGCTGTCCCTGTACGAGGAGTTCACGGCGCGCCAGCGGATGCACGACGCGCAGCTCGGCTTCTGCCTGTGGACGCTGCTGGACGCGGACGGCGCGGTCATCGGCTTCACGGGCGCCCAGCCGTGGCCGCAGGAGAAGGCGTGGGGGCCGGTCGGCGAGATCGAGATCGGCTGGCGCCTGGGCCGCTCCGCGTGGGGCAAGGGCTACGCGTACGCGGCCGCCCTGGCGACGCTGGAGCGCGTACGCGCGGCGGGGCTCGGGCAGGTGGTGGCGATGATCAACGACGAGAACCGCCGCTCGATCGCCGTCGCGGAACGCCTGGGCATGACCCTGGCGGAGCGCTTCCTGCTCCCCAACGGCCGCAGTTACGGCCGCCGCTACGAGCTCGTACTGGCCGCGGGGTAGCCCCCGCCGGGCGCACGCGGAATTCCGCTCCCGGCCGACGGCGGAGTCCGGCGCAGCGCCGCGAAGCCGGTGAGGCCCGCCAGGGCCGAGCCGTGCGAGCGGCGCGTCAGAAAACGGACAGGCCGGTCAGGGTCGTGAAGCGGTCCAGGGCGGCCACGCCCGCGACGGAGTTGCCGTGCGGGTCGAGGCCCGGTGACCAGACGGCCAGCGTGCACACGCCCGGGACCACCGCCACGATCCCGCCGCCCACGCCGCTCTTGCCGGGGAGGCCGACGCGGTACGCGAACTCGCCTGCCGCGTCGTACGTCCCACAGGTCAGCATCACCGCGTTGACCTGCTTCGCCTCGCTCCGCGTCAGCAGCCGCGACCCGTCCGTCCGCAGCCCGTGCCGGGCCAGGAAGCGCGCCGCCCGCGCCAGATCGGCGCAGCTCATCTCGATCGAGCACTGCCAGAAGTAGTGGTCCAGCAGCGTCGGCACGGGGTTGTCGATGTTCCCGTACGAGGCCATGAAGTGCGCCAGCGCGGCGTTGCGGTCGCCGTGCTCGTGCTCCGAGGCCGCCACCTCCGCGTCGAAGCCCAGCTCTGGGTTCCCGCTCTCCTCCTGGAGGAATTTCAGCAGCTCGCTGCTCGCGTCGCCCGTCAGCGTCTGCAGCCGGTCCGTGACCACCAGCGCGCCCGCGTTGATGAACGGATTGCGCGGAATGCCGTTCTCGTACTCCAGCTGCACCAGCGAGTTGAACGGGTTGCCCGACGGCTCCCGGCCGACCCGCTCCCACAGGCTGTCGCCGCCCTCGGCCAGCGCCAGGGCCAGCGCGAAGACCTTCGTGATCGACTGGGCCGAGAACGGAACCTGCCAGTCCCCCACCCCGTACACGTTCCCGTCGAGATCGGCGACGGCCATCCCGAACTGCCCCGGGTCCACCGACGCGAGCGCCGGGATGTACTCGGCCGGCGTGCCACCGCCCACCAGGGGGGCGACGTCCGCCGCTATCTGCTCCAGGAGGGGCTGGTAGTCCACGGCCCGCTACGCCGTCTTGACGCCGCGGTGCAGCGCCACGATGCCGCCGCTCAGGTTCCGCCAGGCCACCTTCGACCAGCCGGCCTTCTGCAGCAGGCCGGCCAGCGCCGGCTGGTCCGGCCACTCGCGGATCGACTCGGCGAGGTACACGTACGCGTCGGGGTTGGAGGAGACCGCACGGGCCACCGGCGGCAGGGCGCGCATCAGGTACTCCATGTACACCGTCCGGAAAGGGCCCCACGTGGGCTGCGAGAACTCGCAGATCACGACCTGCCCGCCCGGCTTGGTCACCCGGTACAGCTCGCGCAGCGCCGCGTCCGTGTCCTGCACGTTGCGCAGCCCGAAGGAGATCGTCACCGTGTCGAAGACGTCGTCCTTGAACGGCAGCTTCGTCGCGTCGCCCGCGGTCAGCGGCAGCCAGGCGTGCCGCTTCTTGCCCTCGCGGAGCATCCCGAGCGAGAAGTCGCAGGGGACGACGTAGGCGCCCGTCGCGGCGAAGGGCAGCGAGGAGGTCGCGGTCCCGGCGGCGAGGTCCAGCACCTTGTGCCCGGGGCGCGCACCGACCGCCTTGGCGACCTCCTTGCGCCACAGACGGGCCTGCCCGAGGGAGAGGACGTCGTTGGTGAGATCGTAGTTCGCCGCCACACCGTCGAACATGGAGGCGACTTCGTGCGGCTGCTTGTCCAGGGAAGCGCGGGTCACTGGCGTTGGCCCCTCAGGTGCGGTGCGGTACGGGTGGGCTGATACCGGGCCATTCTCGCAGGCGGCACCGGGCACCACCGCCGGGGGCACAACTGGCCCGATGGACAGTTACGCGGAGCACGCGCGTCCGCGTTGACTGGCGACCATGGCCTGAACAAGGCCTACCGAAAGACGATATTCACGAACAAAGGGCTCCACGATGCCGGCAGGCCAACCCACCGGTCACGGTCGAAGTACCCGTCTCGGCCCCCGCGCGCAGCGGCGGGCCGAGCGGCGCAAGCGGCTCCACCGCACGCTCCTCGGATCGGCCGCGGTGGTCGCCCTCGCGGCGACCGCGTACGCGGTCGTTCCGCTCGACGACGCCTCCTCCGCCGCCGACTCCGTGGCCGCGCCGCCCTCGGGTACGCCCGGTGCCGCCTCCGGCACGCCCGCCGGGGATCCCGCCGCCTCGACCGCGTCCCCTTCGGCCTCCGCCGGGTCCGCCGCATCCGGGGAACCCTCCGCCGACGCCTCCAAGCCCGGCGGCGGCGGACCGACCGCGGGCAAGACCCCCCAGTCCGGCCCGGGCACCTTCGCGGCCTCCTCCCGCTCGGGGCAGCCGCAGGGCAAGGGGACCGCCCGCAAGTGGCGGATCGAGGTCGAGGAGGGCAGCGGGGTCGAGGCGAACGCCGCCGCGCAGTCCGTGGAGAAGATCCTCGGGGACCGCGCGGCTGGATCAAGGACCCGGCGTACGGCTTCCAGCTCGTCGGGGCCGGCCAGCCGGTGGACTTCACCGTGAAGATCGCCACACCCACGACCACCGACCGGCTGTGCGAGGTGGTCACCCCGGAGCTCATCGGCGAGACGAACTGCCGGGCCGGTCACACCGTCGTGGTGAACCTCAAGCGCTGGCTCGAGGGATCTCCGCAGTTCAAGGGGGCTGTCGAGGAGTACCGGGCGCTGATCGTCAACCACGAGGTGGGCCACGAGCTGGGCCACGACCACGAGACCTGCCCGGGCCCCGGAAAGCCCGCTCCGGCGATGATGCAGCAGATCAAGGGGCTGCTCGGCTGCACGGCGAATGCCTGGCCGTTCGACGGAAATGGAACCTACCTGTCAGGACCACCCGTCCCATAGGGCAGAGAGATCCGACGGGCCGGACGAGTTGACCACTCGGTCCCCGGCCGGGGGCGAGGAGTGGAAACCGTGCGCGTCGTCAGCTTCAACGTCCCCGTCTGGTTTCCGCCCCGCGGCGAACAGGAAGTACGGCCGCAGGCCCAGCTCACCGAGCAGGAGTCGGCCGTGTTCCTGTGCCTGGCGACCGGCGCCTCGAACGCGGAGCTCGCGGGCGAGCTGCAACTGTCCGTCAGCACGGTCAAGTTCCACGTCCACAACATACGGTCGAAGCTGGGCGGCATCAGCCGCCTCCAGGCCTGCCTCCTGGCCGCCCTGGCCCGGGAGTCCGCGGGACCCAAGCCGCTCAGCGGCGGCGGTGGAGCAGGCGGCCGCCTGTGACCGTGGCCACGCAGGTGGTCGCGCCCTGCGTGAGGAGCTCCGCCGGACCGGCCACGGCGAACACCGCGAAGCGGGCCGGGGCGCCCGCGTCGAGTGCCCCGTGGAAGGCCTCCTCGGCCGACGCGCGGCCGGCGAAGGGGTCCAGCGAGGGGGTCCCGCCTGCGGGCGCCGGCGGCAGGAGCGTCAGTCCCGAGCGGACCACCGCCGTGCGGACCGCCGGGACGGTGAGCTTCCCGGCCACCGCCACCACCCCGCGGGCCAGCAGCTTCTGCGTGGCCCGGCGGGCGCTGCTGCCCCAGCGGGACTCGGTCGGCCCGAGGGCGTCGAGCGCCTCGGCGCCGCTGATCGGGTCGGCCCCGAGCTCTGCGCTCTCGTACGGGTCGTCGGGGTAGTACGTCCGCTCCAGCAGCACGTCCGCGCCGCGCACCAGCAGCCCCGGGGTGAGCACCCCGGGCCAGCGCCGGACCCGCGCGTGCGGCCAGGCCGCGGCGAGCTCCTCCTCCTCGTACGGGCCCACCCGGGCGATCCGGTCGCCCTCGACCAGGACCGCCCCGGCGGGCAGCGGCGTGCGGCCGGGCCCGGACAGGAGGACGTCGGCGGTGTGAAGCGTCAGCACGGGCGCGTCAGTTCGTCGAGATGAGCTTCAGCTCGGGGTGCGCCGTACCGCCCTCGATCGCCGTCGACGAGATGTGCGAGACCACGCGGTCGTCGACCGGGTCGTTCGCCGGGTCCTCGTGCACGAGGAGGTGCTCGTACGTCGTGGCGCGCTGCGCCGGGACGCGGCCCGCCTTGCGGATCAGGTCGATGATCTCCTGGCGGTTCGAGCGGTGCTTCGCGCCCGCCGAGGAGACGACGTTCTCCTCCAGCATGATCGAGCCGAGGTCGTCCGCTCCGTAGTGCAGCGAGAGCTGGCCCGCCTCCTTGCCCACGGTCAGCCAGGAGCCCTGGATGTGGGCGATGTTGTCGAGGAAGAGCCGCGCGATCGCGATCATGCGCAGGTACTCGAAGACCGTCGCCTGGGTCCGGCCCTTGAGGTGGTTGTTCTCGGGCTGGTAGGTGTACGGGATGAAGGCGCGGAAGCCGCCCGTCCGGTCCTGCGTGTCCCGGATCATCGCGATGTGCTCGATGCGCTCGGCGTTGGTCTCACCGGTGCCCATCAGCATGGTGGAGGTGGACTCCACGCCCAGCTCGTGGGCGATCTCCATGATCTCCAGCCAGCGCTCGCCGGATTCCTTCAGCGGGGCGATCGCCTTGCGCGGCCGCGCCGGCAGGAGTTCGGCGCCGGCGCCCGCGAAGGAGTCGAGGCCGGCCGCGTGGATCCGCTTGATGGCCTCCTCCGCCGAGACGCCGGAGATGCGGGCCATGTGGTCGACCTCGGACGCGCCGAGGGAGTGGATGACCAGCTGCGGGAACGCCTTCTTGATCGCGGAGAAGTGCTCCTCGTAGTACTCCACGCCGTAGTCCGGGTGGTGTCCGCCCTGGAACATGATCTGCGTGCCGCCGAGCTCGACGGTCTCCGCGCAGCGGCGCAGGATGTCGTCGAGGTCGCGGGACCAGCCCTTCTTGGTGTCCTTCGGGGCCGCGTAGAAGGCACAGAACTTGCACGCCGTGACGCACACGTTCGTGTAGTTGATGTTGCGCTCGATGATGTACGTCGCGATGTGCTCGGTGCCGGCGTAGCGGCGGCGGCGCGCCGCGTCGGCGGCCTGTCCGAGCGCGTGCAGCGGGGCGTTCCGGTAGAGGTCGAGCGCCTCTTCCCTGGTGATCCGGCCCCCTGCGGCGGCGCGGTCGAGGACAGACTGGAGAGCGGCCTGGTCGGTCACCGGTGCGTCACCTTTCGGCGGTGTCAAGAGGTACGGACCGATCCAGCCTACGCCAGGGCCCGTCGACGGCTTTCAGGGGATGCGGGTCAGGTCGCCTTCGGGGTTTCCGGCCGGACCGTCGCCCGACTTGTAGTGGAGCGTCCCGTTGGCGTTGAGGGTGAAGCGCTCGTCGGCGGACCCGTTGGAGCAGATGCCGGGTGCCGGGTTGGGGCCGCCCGCGGTGTCCAGGACGAGGGAGCGGTCGGTGGCGGAGGCCAGCTTCCAGTCGCCGCTGCAGTCGGTGCCGAAGACCGGGAGGATCGACTTGTCCCGGGCGACGATCTCGCCGACCTTGCCGCCCTTGATGGTGATCTCGAACTCGCTGGAGACCCCCGCGCGGGCGGTGGTGACCGTCCCCTTCCAGGTGCCGGTGAGCTCCTTGGGGACGTCGCCCCGGGTGCCGGTGGACCCCGTCGAGGGCTTGGTCGTCGAGGGCGTGCCGGACGGGGTGCCCGAGGGGGTGGCCGATTCCTTCGGGGCCGGGGTGCCGGAGGCCGTCGTCGACGGGGGCCGGGCGGCGGTGTCGCCCGACGCGTGCTCGCCGCCGGTGCCGGGGAGCAGCCCCAGCTCGTACAGGCCGCCGCCGGACAGCACGGCCAGGACGGCCGTCGCGGCGAGGACCAGCGAGCAGCTGAAGCGCCGCCCGGCCGCGCTGAAGCTGACCTGGCGCGCCTGGTCGGGGGAGGTCCGCGGCTGCGGCACCCCGCCCCCGGCGGTCTCGGTGGGGCTGTGTGCCGCATCCGTCGGCGGCGGCCCGTAGGGCCCGTACGAGGGACCCGCCCCGCCGGCGCCGGAGACGGCGGCGCTCCCGTACGAGGGGTCCGGCGCTCCGAAACCGACCGCGGGTCCCCCGTACGAGGAGGCCGTGAACGGCACCGGCCCCGAAGCGGATTCGGAGGCGGGCACCGGCCCGGATCCCTGCGCGGGGCCCGGCGGAGCGGCCTCCAGGTCCAGCAGGGCCATCGCCGCGCGGCTGGCCTCCTCCACGACCGGCGCGGGGAGCCAGCCGGGGGCGCGCAGCGCGCCGGCGAGCGCCACCGCGATCGCCGCCGGGGCGGGCCGGTCGGCGGCCGCCTTGGCCAGGCAGGCCGCGATCAGATCGCGCAGGGGGCCGGCCGGGACCGCGTCGAGGTCCGGCGGCTCGTGGACCACCTTGTAGAGGAGGGTCGCCGAGTTGTCCCCGGTGAACGGCGGCTGTCCGGTCGCCGCGAAGGCGAGTACGGCGCCGAGCGAGAAGACGTCGGCCGCCCCGGTGATCCCCTTGCCCAGGATCTGCTCGGGGGACATGTACCCGGGGGAGCCGATGGAGACGCCGGTGGAGGTCAGCGAGGCCGTCCCGTCGGTGGCCCGGGCGATCCCGAAGTCGATGAGCCGGGGACCGTCGAGGGTCAGCATCACGTTCGACGGCTTCACGTCCCGGTGGACGAGGCCGAGCCCGTGCACGGCCGCCAACGCCCGGGCCAGGCCCTCGCCGACGGCCCGCACGGAGGCCTCCGGAAGGGGCCCGTGGGCGGCCACGGCGCCGCCGAGCGAGGGGCCCGCCACGTACCCGGTGGCCACCCAGGGCACGGCCGCCTCCGGGTCGGCGTCCAGTACGGGCGCGGTCCACTCGCCGCCGACGCGGCGCGCGGCCTCGACCTCGCGGCGGAAGCGGGCGCGGAACTCCTCGTCGGAGGCGAAATGCGGGTGCACGATCTTGACGGCGACGGTCCGGCCGCCGGCGCTGCGGCCGAGGTAGACCCGCCCCATGCCACCCGAGCCGAGCCGGCCGAGCAGCCGGTACGCGCCGATGGTCCGCGGTTCGCCGGCTTCGAGCGGCTGCATCGCGTCCCCCTCCCCCGTCGGTCCCCTGAGCACTGCGCACTGATCGCCGGTCCCGGACCGGCCAACTGAACCTTAGGGGCCTCATCGCCCCGGCGGGCGGGGCTCCACCCTCTCCGTCCCTATTCCCGGCCTCTGGCAGGAAAGCGAAAAGAGGGGGAATTCCCGGGAAATGGCATTTCCGCCCGGCGGGGTCCTGTGCGGAACCTCCGCTACCGCCCGCTAAAACGATCACCCGAAGTAATCAACAGCGCGCGGCGTCCCCGTTCAGCAGCTCCACCGCGACATCCGCGGCATAGCCCGTACTCGATCCCGTCCGGCGGGCGAATTCCCTTACACCGGCCAACTGTTCGGGCCCGAAGCGGAAGTCGAGCGTCGTGAAGTACCGCTCCAGGAGTTCGGCGTCGAAGGCCTCCCAGCGCGCCGCCTGCTCGGCGACCTTGGCGACCTCCTCCAGGGAGAGGTCACGGGAGTCGAGGAAGGCCTCGTGCACCTTCTGCACGACGGCGGGCTCGCGGGCGAGGTAGTCCTTGCGGGCGGCCCAGACGGCGAAGACGAACGGCAGTCCGGTCCACTCCTTCCACATCAGCCCCAGATCGTGGACGTGGAGGCCGAGCCGGGGCGCGTCGTGCAGCGAGGCGCGCAGCGCGGCGTCCCCGATCAGCACCGCCGCGTCCGCCTCCTGCATCATCAGGCCCAGGTCGGGCGGGCAGGTGTAGTAGTCCGGCCGTACCCCGTACCGCTCGGAAAGCAGCAGCTGGGCGAGGCGTACGGACGTACGGGAGGTCGAACCGAGGGCGACCCGCGCACCGTCCAGCTGCTCCAGCGGCACCTGCGAGACGATCACGCAGGACATGACCGGGCCGTCACAGCCGACCGCGAGATCGGGGAACGCGACGAGCTGGTCGGCGTTGCGGAGGAACTCCACGAGGGTGATCGGACCCATGTCGAGCTCCCCCTGGACGAGCCGCTCACTGAGCTTCTCGGGGGTGTCCTTGGTCAGCTCCAAGTCCAGCAGCGTGCCGGTTCTGGCCAGTCCCCAGTAGAGCGGAAGGCAGTTCAGGAACTGAATGTGGCCGACGCGGGGCCGGCTGCGATAGACGTCCACATCGCGAGACTAGCCCCCGGGTCTCCGTCAGCCTTCGGGCGGGCCTCAAACGTCCGGGTGACGTGATCTTTCCCTCTGGTCTCCGCCACATGGTGCGTGCTAGGCTCGTCGCAAGTTGCAGTTTGGTTTCCCTTGCAGTACGAGGCCTGCGGAGAATGTGACCCGCAGGCTTTTGTAGTTTTCAGACTTCTTAGCAGGTTCTGGAGCAGGGCGACCCTTTGGCCCATAGGAGGGCTCATGGCTACCGGAACCGTGAAGTGGTTCAACGCTGAAAAGGGCTTCGGCTTCATCGCCCAGGACGGCGGCGGCCCGGATGTCTTCGTCCACTACTCCGCGATCAACGCCTCTGGCTTCCGCTCCCTCGAGGAGAACCAGATGGTGAACTTCGACGTCACGCAGGGTCCGAAGGGCCCGCAGGCGGAGAACGTCACCCCGGCCTAGTCGCCTGGGCCAACCTAATCGCGGTTGGATAAGCAGTACCCAAGGAGCCCTGCCTCCTCCGTGCGAGCGGAGGTCGCGGGGCTCCTGCCTTTCCCTCCCGGGTGGAGGGCCGGGCGAAAGCGGACCGCCCCCGGTCACCGTCGAGACGGTGACCGGGGGCGGTTCGTGTGCGTGTGCGGACCGGACCGCTTACGCGGCCGGGGTCGGGGCCGCCGTGATCTTCAACTCCAGGACCAGGACCAGGACCACGTTGTCCTTCGTGATCAGGCGCAGGTGGTACGTGCCCGGGGCGACGTCCGTGGTGAACAGCTCCGGCAGCGCGATCTTGCCGTCGGCGCCGGTCGGGGCCAGGAGCAGGCTCGTCACCTTGGCGCCGTCCTTGTCCTTGAACCAGGGCCCCTTGGACTTGGCCGGGTCCACGGGCACCCACGCGCCGTCATGCTCGACGTCCTTCTCCACGAGACCGGCCGTGACCTGCGTACCCTCCGCGGCCTTGCCCTGCGCCGTGGCCGTGACCTCCAGGCCCTTGAGGCTCTTGCCCGCCTCGACCTCCAGCGGCTTGTCCGAACCGGCGTCGGTCCGGGCCAGCTTGTCCGCGACCGGGGCGGGCTTCGCCGTGACCGTGCCGGTGAAGTTCACCGTCAGCTGCGCCTCGGTGTTGTACGCCGCCACCCGCAGGGTGAAGCCGCCCGCCTTGGCGCCGGCCTTCAGGCCGGGCAGGGCGGCGATGCCCTCGGAGTCCGTCTCGACCACGAGGAAGGTCTTGCCCTCGGCGGCGATGAAGGAGCCCGTGCTGTCGTCCTTGAGCTCGAACAGGATGGGCTTCGCGGCGGCCGGCTTGCCGTCGCTGAGCACCGCCTTGATCCGCGGGACCGCCGTGAACGCGGACCCGGCCTCGGCCTTGAGCTCCGCGCTGCCGAGCAGTTCCAGCTTGGCCAGGGTCGGCGTCGGCGTGGGCTTCTGCGGCTCCTGCGGCTTCGAAGGCGTGGGAGTCGGGGTCGGCGTCGGGGTAGGCGTCGGCTTGGGCTTCGGCGTGGGAGCCGGGGTCTGGGTCGGAGTCGGCTTCGGCGTGGGAAGCGTCGTCGTGGGCGGCGTCGGGAAGCTCCCGGCCGGCGGGTTCGGCACCCCGGCCGCACCGTTCTGGTACTGGTGCATGTACCCGACCACGGTGTTCACGTACTCGCGCGAGTTGTTGTAGCTGAGGATCGCCCGGTCGAGCTGCGCCTGGTCCGACAGGTTCCGGTCGCCCGCGCACAGGTAGAGGCCCGCGCCCAGCGCCGCGTCGTAGATGTTGTTCGGGTCGCGCTTGGAGTCGCCGTTGCCGTCGGCGCCCCAGGTCGCCCAGGTGGACGGGATGAACTGCATCGGGCCGACGGCGCGGTCGTAGACGGCGTCCCCGTCGAACTCGCCCTTGTCGGTGTCCTTGACCTCGGCGAAGCCGTTGCCGTCGAGGCGCGGGCCGCGGATCGGCTTCTCGGTGTAGCCGTCGTTCTTGAGCCCGTAACCGGAGGCGTGGACGGACTCGACGCGGCCGATGCCGGCGAGCAGCTGCCAGGGCAGCTTGCAGCCGGGCAGCGCGGCGGCCACGGAGAGCTCGGCACGCTTGTACGCGTCGAGGGCGGTCGCGGGTATCCCACTGGCCCCCTCGCCGGCGCCCGCACCCGCGGTCGGCGGTACGGCGGGGTCGGCGAGCGGGTCGGGCAGATCGAGGCGGGCATCGCCGCGGTCGGTGGCCTGGGGGCTGTCCGGAGTGGGCTCGGACTCGCCCGCGTCGGCGGTGGACGTGTTGCTCACCACCGCGGCGGTCGTCAGGCTGGCCGCGAGCGCGGCCGTGCACAGGACCTTGCGCGAGGTGTTGACTAGGTGACGGTGAAGCGGCTTCACAGTTCGGCGATCCCCCCAAGGCGGCCGACAAGGTATACGACGGCGGGTCGAGCCGTGGATATTCACTGTCTATCAGGTATTCGGACACGACTCACCGGCGCCCCGGCAGATATGACACACCATTCGTCTCGGCTTCACCGGCTCCTCACGACCGTTCGCACAAAGGACGTTGGACCGTACCGGAAAGGCCCCGAAGACCTACGGTATGACCGCCCATGCCTCCTTGGGGTGGTTTCATGGCGACCAGTACCAAGAGCGACCGGCGGCACGAGGCCCGCGAACGGCTCCGCGCGGAGCGGGAGGAGGCGGACGGGGGCACGTTCCAAAGAAGGAGGGGCGGGCGGTGCGCCCCGGACGGATCCGGCTCGACCGGTCCTACGGTGGGATGCCATGACCACCATCGAGCCGGTCCGCGTCCCCGATCTGTCGGACCGCCCCCATCAGCTGACCGTCGAGCGGTCGATGATCGCCACCGAGCACACCCTGTACGCGGGGTGGACCGAGGAGTTCGACCGCTGGTTCGCGGCTCCCGGCTCGGTCCTGATGCGGGCCGAGGTGAACGCGCCGTTCTTCTTCGAGACCGAGTTCGCGCCGGAGCCGGAGGGCCCGCGGACCAGGCACCCCCACTACGGGCGTTTCCTGCGCCTGGTCCCGAACCGGCTGGTGGAGCTGACCTGGGTGACGGGCCGGGGCGGCACGGAGGGCGCCGAGACGGTGGTCACGGTCGAGCTGCTCCCGCACCCGATCGGCACCCACGTCCGGCTGACGCACGCGGGGTTCCACGACGAAGCCGCCCGGGACCGGCACGTGGTGGCCTGGGAGCAGGTGCTGGTGCAGCAGGACGAGGCACTGACCGGGGAGGAGTGAGGGGCTCCTCCGGTCAGCGGTGCTCGGGCTCGACCGGGAGCCAGAGTTCGGCCTCGGCCTCGGCCCCGTCCGACGGGCGGACGCGGAGGATCTCCGGCCCGGAGCGGCTGCGGTACGCGTTCGACGGGAACCATTCGGTGAACACGTCGCGCCACAGCTCCTGGACGGCCTGCGGCATCGGGCCGGAGGCCGTGAAGACCGCCCAGGTGCCGGACGGGACGGCCAGGGCCGTCGTGCCCTGCGGGGCCGTGGACGTGACCACGGCGTGGTAGTAGTCGAGTTCGGTGCCCTCGGCTCGGCCGGGGTCCAGGTCGTCGCAGACGGCGACGATGCCGTGCGGCTCCTGGTCCGAGAGCCGCACCAGGCGCTCCAGTGTCCGCGGGTCGATCCGGCGGACGAAGTCCATGATCGCCTGGTTCGGGCCGGCGTGCACCAGGGGTACCCGGGCCTTGGGCCCGGCGACGGTGAAGGCCGGCTTGTCCACGATGCGGTAGCGCATGCTGCTGCTCCCTTCGATGGTGAGACGGAAGGACATCCGGGACTGGGAGCTGAGCTCTGCGCCGGTGCGGCGGGCCTCGCCGGGTCCGATGCCGTGCATGGCACGGAACGCCCGGGCGAACGCCTCGCCCGAGCCGTATCCGTAGCGCACCGCGATGTCCAGCAACGTCGCGTTCCCCGCGAGCACTTCGGCGCCCGCGAGGGTGAGCCGGCGGCGCCGTACGTACTGCGACAGCGGCATGCCCGCCAGTGCCGAGAACATCCGGCGCAGGTGGTACTCCGAGGTGGCCGCGATGCGGGCCAGCTCGTCCGCTTCGATCGCCTGGCCGAGATGGCGCTCGATGTGCTCCATGGCCTGGTTCAGCCGGTCCAGCATGTCCGGTGTCCTTCCTCTTTACGCTCACCACGCTAGGCAGCACCCACCCTGGCGGACCCGACATCCTGTGCCCGATCCGGTCGGGTGCCGCCATCCGGGGACGGGCTTGACTCTCGGGTGACGCGAGACGGCACAGTCAATGCCGTGGACAGGAAAAACCTGCTGCCGATAGGGCAGTTCTCGCAGGCCAGCGGCCTCTCGGTCACCGCGCTCCGGCACTACGACGCCAGTGGCGTGTTGCTGCCGGCGTTCGTCGATCCGGTCAGCGGCTACCGGTACTTCCGGCGTGACCAGGTGCGTACGGCGCAGTCGATCAGGGCGCTGCGGCAGCTGGACATCCCGGTCGAGGAGGTGCGCCGGCTGCTCGGCGGCGGCGAGGAGGGGATCGGCGCCGCCCTGCGGGCGCATCTGCGGACGGCCGAGCGGCGGCTGGAGGTGCAGCGCTCCGTGGTCCACAGCCTGTTGAGCCGACTGGCCGAAGGAGCAGAGATGACCCACCGCGTCACCGTCCGCCAGGGCGCCGCCGAACGGATCCTCGTCCGCGGGGCGACCCTGGACAACTCCGGGCTCGACGCCTTCCTCCGCGTCGCCTACCAGGAGCTGTACGCGGTCGCCGGCCGCGGCCCGCTCACCTTCACCGGGCCCGCTTTCGTCCGGTTCCACGGGGTGTGCGACGACGAGAACGAGACGCTCGTCGAGGCCTGCCTGCCGTTCTGGGAAGACGGCGCGCAGCCCACGGACCTCCCCGAGGGCATGACCGTGCGCGAGCTGCCCGGGACCGCCCTCGCCTGCACGGAGGTCGAGGGCGAGGCCGCCGCGTTCCCGCAGATCCTCAGCGCGTACGACGCCGTCGCCGAGTGGATCACCGAGCACGGCTTCGTCTTCGCGGGCCCGACCCGGATGGTCTACCGCCGGTGGACCGGGACACCGGACCACCCGGACAACCGCGTGGAGATCGCCTGGCCCATGGACGAGCCTGCCGACGGCCGGCCCGAGCCGGCAGACCCCGCCCCCGAAGCCGCCGGCCGGCCGGCCGGGTGAGACCCGTGCGCCGTCCGGCCGTGTCTGCGGGGCGGCGCGTCCGTTGGGGCTGTTGCGTCAGTGCTGCGCAACAGCCCCACACGGCAAGGAGATCAGGACGATGGACGCCCGGCTCGACTTCTTCGGCAACGCCCTCGCCGCCAAGTTCGCGCGGTACATCAACTCGGCGAACAAGGTCATCGCGGACTCGACCCTGCCGCACGCCACGCAGGAACTGGTGAAGCTGCGGGCCAGCCAGATCAACGGCTGCGGCTTCTGTACCGACATGCACTACAAGGACGCCGTGCACGCCGGGGAGGACGCGGTGCGGCTCAATCTGGTCGCGGCCTGGCGTGAGGCCACGATGTTCACCGACGCCGAACGTGCGGCCCTGGAGCTCGCGGAGCAGGGCACGCGCATCGCCGACGCGGCCGGCGGCGTCACGGACGAAGCCTGGACCGAAGCCTCCAAGCACTACGACGAGGACCAGCTGGCGGCCCTGGTCTCCCTCATCGCCCTGATCAACACCTACAACCGGATGAACGTGCTCGTCCGGCAGCCGGCCGGCGGCTACCAGCCCGGCCAGTTCGGCTGACCCCGGACCGATCCCCTACGGCTCCCCGGGCGGAACCGCTGCGGAACCACTGCGTCCCAAGTCCCGCGCACTGCACACTCGATGAGGGTCCGTCGTGCCGATTCCCTCACCCCGTGGAGCCGCCGTGGAGTCTTCGGAGATACCGATCACGATCACCCCGCAGCAGGCCGCCCACGGGGTGATCCTGAGCGTGCCGCTGCCGACGGGCCATGCCCGGCTGCGGATTCCGCCCTCCCGGGACGGGGACCTCGTACGGGCCCGGGTCGGGCAGGGCGAGGTGCTCGTGCGGATCCGGGTCGCCGGGGCGCCGGCGCCGCAGGCGCCCGTGTCGAACGGGCGGGGGTGCCTGGTGGCGCTGGGTGTCGCCATCGCCGTCGTGGTGGGCGTGGTCCTGCTGAACACCGGGGGCGACGACGGTGACGGCGCAGCCTCGCCGGCGCCCGTTCCCTCGTACACCTCCCCCACCCGGCCGCCGGTCCCCGTCCCACAGCCCGTGAGCTCGGACACCGGCGCCCTCGCCCCGCCCTCCGAGGAGCCGGCCCCCAGCCCGTTCGACCGGGGGACCCGCCTCGTCGGGCTCGGCTCGTACGCGCGCGACTGACGGCTAGGGGGTGCCCGCCGCCGCCAGGATCCGGGCCAGCTCCGCCGGCTGCGAGAACATCGGCCAGTGGCCGGTGTTCATGCGGACCAGGGTCCAGAGCTCGCTCTTCAGGAGCTCGTTCACGACCGGGCCCGGGTCCTCGCCGTCCAGCAGGCATTTGACGTACGTCGCCGGGAGCTCGGAGAGCGGGGCCTCCAGCTCGGCCGATTCCGTCAGGGTGGCGCCCGGGTGGGGGGTCGCGCCCTTCACGAAGCGGGTGATCTGCTCCCCGGTGAGGCCCTGGCCCGCGCAGTCGGCCGCGGTCAGGGGCGGCCAGAAGCCGCCGTGGGCGGCGATCTCGTCCTCCACCGGCCAACCATCCGAGAACGACCGTCCGTCCACCGGGACGTTGGCGTCCACGAACACCGCCCGCGCCAGCCGGTCGCCGATGCGCTCGGCGGCCTGGCCGACCGGGATGCCCGAGTAGCTGTGGCCGACCAGGACCACGTCACGCAGGTCGAGGCGCTCCACCTCGGCCACGATGTCCCGGACGTGCGTCTGCTGTCCGGCCGGTACGCCGCTGCGTTCGGCGAGGCCGGACAGCGTCAGCGGGTGGACCTCGTGCCCTGCCGCGCGCAGCGGCGCGGCCACCTCCTCCCACGCCCACGAGCCGAGCCATGCGCCTGCCACCAGTACGTAGTTCGCCATGGCGGCACCGTAGCCCGACCCACTGACAGCGCCCGCGGTCTCAGTCCCCGTACAGCGCGCCGATCTCCGCCGCGTAGCGCTGCGCCACCGCCGTGCGGCGGAGCTTCAGGGTCGGGGTCAGGGTGCCCGCCTCGACCGTGAAGTCCTCGGGCAGGACGTGGAAGGCGCGGATGCGGGCCGGGCGGGAGACCGTGGCGTTGGCCGCCGTGACCGCCTCCTCGACCAGGGCGCGGACCGCGGGGTGGGCGGCCGCGGCCGGCGGGGCCAGGTCGAGGCCCTCGCGACGCGCCCAGGCCGCGACCTCCTCCGCGTCCAGGGTGATCAGGGCGACGGGGTGGGGCCGGCGGTCACCGATGAGGACCGCCCGCGAGACGTACCGGGAGCGCTGGACGGCGAATTCGACCTCCGTCGGCGTGATGTTCTTGCCCGCCGAGGTGATGATCAGCTCCTTCTTGCGCCCGGTGATCGACAGGAACCCGTCGTCGTCCAGTTCCCCCAGGTCCCCGGTGCGCAGCCAGCCCTGCGCGTCCAGCACCTGCGCCGTGGCGGCCGGGTTGGCGTGGTAGCCGGGGAAGACCATCGGCCCGCGGACCAGGATCTCGCCGTCCTGCGCGATGCGGACCTCGCAGCCCGCGATGGGCTTGCCGACCGTGCCGTGGCGGGTGGCTTCCGCGTGGTTCATGCTGATCAGCCCGGCGGTCTCGGTCATGCCGTAGCCCTCGTAGACGGTGATCCCGCAGGCCCGCAGGAAGTCCATGGTCGCCGGGGCGATCGGCGCCGCGCCGGTCACCGCCTGGTTCAGCCGACCCCCGAAGGCGCTCCTGACCAGCGAGTACAGGTTCTTCTCCGCCTCCTCCCAGGCCGGCCGGTCGGACTCGGGCAGCCGCCCTTCCGCCGCGAGCACCCCGATCCGCACCGCCTCCCGGAAGCGCTGCGCGCCGCCCTCCTGGGATTCGGCCATCGACAGCACCACCGAGTGCACCTTCTCGAACAGCCGGGGTACGGAGGGGAGATGGGTGGGCCGCGCCTCGGCCAGCTCGGACAGCACGTCCTCGATCCGGCCGCCGAAGTAGCAGAGCTCCCCGCCCTCCAGCAGGGTCGTGAACTGGATCAGCTGGGCCAGCACGTGCGCCAGCGGCAGGTACAGGTACGTGGAGTCGCCCGGTCCTCCGTGGATCAGCGGGCGTGTCGCGTCCTGGATGGCGCCCATGTTGCCGTGCGTGAGGCGGCAGCCCTTCGGCAGGCCCGTCGTCCCCGAGGTGTAGATGATCGACGCATCGGCGGCCGGGGTCACCCGCCGGGCCCGCTCCAGGAGTTCCGCCTCCGGGGCCGCTTCGAGGCCCGGCAGCGCGTCCATCCGCACGACCGCGCGCAGCGCCGGCAGCTTCGCCCGCAGCGCCTGCGCCCGCTCCGCCTGCGCCGCGTCGTCGCAGACGACGGCCACCACCTCGGCGTCCGAGAGGACCCAGGCCAGCTCCTCCTCCCCCGCCGTCGGATACACCGGGACGAGTACGGCGCCGGCCGCCAGGACCCCGAAGTGGGTGTACGTCCACGCCGGGCGGGTCTCGGCCAGGACCGCCACCCGCTCGCCGGGCCCGACCCCCAGCCCGATCAGCGCCCGGCCGGTCCGCCGTACGCGCTCGCGCAGTTCGGCGTACGTGACGGTGGTCCAGCCGCCGCCCGGGTCCCGGTGGCGCATCGCGCTCTCGCCGCCGTACCGCTCCCCCGTCCACTCCGTGAACACCGCCAGCGTCTCCGGTCGCACAGCGTCCATCGCGTTCGCCTCCCTGGGGTACGTACGACGTACGTCGGACCGACGCTAGAGCGCCAACCCCTCCGCGCGACATGACCGGAAGCGTCATGCCCCCTGACCGCAGCGCTCATCCGGGCTACCGTCGGAGCCATGGGGAGGCGGACGATCACCGTGCACCATGTGCGCGCCCTGCTCGCGGGGGCGGCACGGGGCGGCATCGACACCGTGCCGCTGCTCCAGGAGGCGCAGATCCCGCCGCTGCTGCTCGGCGACGACCGGGCGCGGATCACGCCGGCGCAGTTCGCCCGGCTGTTCCGGGCGCTCTACCGGACCACGCAGGACGAGTTCCTCGGCCTGTCGGGGGTGCCGAGCCGCCCGGGCACGTTCGCGATGATGTGTCACGCCTCGCTGGGCTGCCGGGACCTCGGGGCGGCGGTGGAGCGTGCCGCGACTTTCTACGGCCTGTTCGCGGGCGGCCCGGAACTGGTGTTGGAGGTCGTCGGCGCGGAGGCCCGTTTCACGGTGCGCAACGATTTCGCGCGGGACGAGGAGCGCTTCCTGACCGAGTGCGTGCTCGCCATCTGGCACCGGCTGAGCAGCTGGCTGATCGGGCGGCGCATCCCGCTGGCGTACGCCGCGTTCGCGTACCCCGCGCCGCCGCACGAGGCGGAGTACCAGATCCTGTTCGACTGCCCGGTCCGCTTCGGGGCGGACCGTACGGGGGCGGCCTTCGACGCGCACTGGCTGGCCGCACCGCTCGTACGGGACGAGGCGGCACTGGACGCGATGCTGCGGCGGGCCCCCTTCGACCTGCTGTCGCGGCCGGAGTACGGGACGACGGTCGCGGAGCAGGTCCGCCGGGCCCTGGCGGGGCAGTTGCGGACCTCGCCGCGGCTGCCGGCGCTGGGGGAGGTGGCGGCGCGCCTCGCGGTGTCCCCGGCGACGCTGCGGCGCCGGCTCCGGCAGGAGGGCACGTCGTTCCAGCAGCTGAAGGACCACGTACGGCGGGACGCGGCGATCGCGGGGCTGGCGGAGAGCGGCGAGCCGATCGCGGAGCTGGCGGCCCGCCTCGGCTTCTCGGAGGACACGGCCTTCCACCGCGCGTTCCGCCGCTGGACGGGCACGACGCCGGGGGCGTACAGGATCGCGTCGGGCGCGCCGTAGTCGTCCGGCCAGGGAGGTCCGCGAAGTAGCGCCGGCCGCCCGGAGGGCGGGGCAGGCGGGACTTCGCGGACAGCCCCTAGGGGATGTTGACGGTCGTCTCGCAGCGGACGGCGACGTCGGCGGTGCCGCCCTGGCCGTCGCAGAAGTCGGTGTCCGCCCCGCCGTCGAGGAAGTCGTCGGCCGGGCCGGCGAAGATCGAGTCGTCGCCGGCCTGGCCGCGGAGCTGGTCCCGGCCGCCCGCGGTGCCGGCGGTCGCGTCCCCGTCGAAGTTGGAGTTGTCGCCGAAGAGGGTGTCGTCGCCGCCCCCGCCGTCGATCGTGTCATTTCCGGCCGTGGTGACGGAGGCGTCGCCGACCGAGCTGTCGCCGATGAGGATCTCGGCCGCGGCCCCGCCGATGATCCGGTCGTTGCCCGCGCCCCTGGCCCGTCCGCCGGCCGGGTCGCCGATGTTGTGGTCGCCCACGGCGAAGACGCCGCCGTCGGCTCCCAGGTCCAGCAGGTCGTTGCCGCCGCTGCCGACGGCCGCGGTGATGCCCTCGCTGTCGCCGAGGATGCTGTCGCCCGTTCCGGCGCCGCCCCGCAGGATGTCGTTGCCGGCTCCGGTTCCCGTCCCCTGGAAGGGGGCCGCGGAGTCGCCGACCAGGCCGTCGTCGCCGTTGCCGCCGTCCAGAAGGTCGTTGCCGCCGCCCGTGGCGTCGCCTCCGAGGGCGACGCTGTCGCCGGTCATGTGCTCGTCGTCGCCGTCGCCGCCGAACATGCGGTCGTTGCCGCCGCCGGCGGCGGTCCCGGCGTCGTCGCTCTCGGAGTCGCCGACCATGAAGTCGGCGCCCGGACCGCCGTCCAGGAGGTCGTTGCCGCCGCCCGTGGCGTTGCCGCTCGCGGTGAACGAGTCGCCGACCATGTCGTCGTCGCCGTCGCCCCCGCGCAGTTCGTCGTTGCCGCCTCCGGTGGCGTTGCCGGCGGCGACGGCCGTGTCACCGCGGAGGACGTCGCCGCCGGAGCCGCCGTCGAGCCGGTCGTTGCCCAGGCCCCCGACGAGCTGGTCGTCGCCGCCGAGCCCGCAGATGCGGTCGTTGCCGCCGAGCCCGTTGACGGTGTCGGCTCCCGCGGAGCCGACGATGACGTCGTCGCCGGGCGTGCCGGTGAGGGTGCCGCTTCCGGTGATGGTGGCCGGGACGCCGAAACAGGTCACGGGCGCGGCGGCGGCTCCGGCGACCGGCATCCCGAGGGCGAACAGCGCGGCGGTGACGACTCCGGCCGTGATGACGGGGCGAGCCATGCGGGTCCTCCGAAGATGGTCGGCAGCGGCACCGCAACCCCTCCCACCCACCCCCGCCCCGCAAGCGGGCACTGGCCCGGCTGCCGCGTCTTGTCCCTCCTACGGGTGGCGGGCCCGGGGTGCGAGGACGGGTCAGGAAAGGTGAGCTGTGCGGTCAGCGACGTTCCGACCGGTCGGTCACTACGTTCTCCTCACCCACTTCCCCGCACGAAACGTTCCGTTGGGAGAGCCGCCCATGCGTGTTCGAACCCCCGCAGCCGTGGCCGCGATCGCGGCCGCGCTGGCCGCCCCCGTCGCGTCCCCCGTCGCCGCGTCCGCAGCGGAGGGCCGGGCCGGGGACATCGTCGGTGTCTCGCCGTCCGCCTTCCACCCGCTGCCCGGGCAGCCGACCGGCACCAGGGCGTGGAAGATCCACTACCGGTCCACCACCGCCGACGGTGTCCCCGACACCGTCTCCGGCACCGTGATCGTCCCCCAGGACGGCCGGACCGGCCCGCGGCCGCTCGTCACGTACGCCGTCGGCACCGTCGGCATGGGGGACTCCTGCGCGCCGAGCAACAACCTGCCGTACGGCACCGCCGTGGAGGCCAACCTCATCCAGCAGCTCACCCTGCGCGGCTGGGCCGTGGTCGTCACCGACTACGAGGGGCTCGGCACGCCGGGGGTGCACACGTACACGGTGGGCCCGTCGGCCGGGCGGGCCGTGCTCGATGCCGCCCGGGCGGCCACCCGTCTCCCCGAAGCGGGGCTGTCGGCCGACACCCCGGTCGGGATCATGGGGTACTCCCAGGGCGGCCAGGCCAGCAGCTGGGCCGCCGAGCTGCAGGGTTCGTACGCCCCCGAGCTGAAGGTGAAGGGCACGGCGACGGGCGGGGTCCCGGCCGACCTGCTGAAGGTGGCCGACTTCAACGACGGCTCGTACGGGTCGGGGCTCGTCTTCATGGCGGCGGCCGGGCAGGACGCGGCCTTCCCGGAGCTGCGGCTCGACTCGTACCTCAACCCGGCGGGCAAGGCGCTGGTCGCCGGGATGAAGGAGAAGTGCGTGGCCATCGACGCCATCGCGGGCTCCTTCAAGCGGATCTCCGACCTGACGACCCGCAACCCGCTCGAACAGCCGGACTGGCAGGCCCGGTTGAACCAGAGCCGGCTGGGGCGGACGGCCCCGGCCGCGCCGGTGTACCAGTACCACGCGCTCGGCGACGAGCTCATCCCGTACGCGGTCGGGCGGCAGCTGCGCTCGGAGTGGTGCGCGAAGGGCGCCGACGTGGAGTGGCGGACCATCCTGGTCGGCGAGCACGTCAGCGGCGTGATCACCCACTCCCTGACGGCAGGCAACTGGCTCGCCGACCGCTTCGCGGGCCGCCCGACGCACACCGACTGCTGACGCCGGCCGCCCCGCCGGCCGGACGGGACTTCGACGACAGGGCCTAGCGGCCCGGGGCCTCGGCGTTTCGGACGATGCGGGCGAGGAGGTCGCGTACGGCTGCCACCTCGTCCGGGGAGAGGCCTTCGGCGAGGCGGGCGTCGAGCTTCGCGACCAGCGCGTCGGCCTGGGCGAAGACCTCGGCGCCGCGCTCGGTCATCCGGATCTCGATGAGAGTGCCGTGTATCGGGTGCGGGGTACGGGCGACCAGGCCGCGGGCCTCCAGCCGGCCGAGCAGGCTGTTCATCGTCTGCGGAGTCACCGAGAGCTTGCGGGCGAGCTCGGCGGCGTTGATGCCGGGGTTGTCGCTGAGCACGGCGAGGGCCGCCTGCTGAGCAGCGGTGATCCCGGCCTCGCGCACCGCGGCCTCCTTGGCGGCCTGCGTGATGCGCTCGGCCTGCTTGATGTGCATCAGCAGCCGCTCGGAGTAGTGCATGCGCCGAGTGTAGGAGACGGCCACCAGTTCACGCCGAGATGGCAGGCAGCTTGCGTAGAGCCATCAGCATGCTGTTAGCTGCATGCGTACGAACAACCAGCCATCCTTCCGCAAGGAGCCCGCCATGACCGCAGCCCGTACCCGCCCCGCCCTCGGCAACGACCTCGCACGTGCCGTCGTCGACGCCGCCCTCGCCGCGGCACGGGAGACGGAGGTGCGGTACGCCGTCGCGGTGGTCGACGAGTCCGGCCACCTCAGCGCCTTCGCGCGGATGGACGGCTCGGGCCTGATGACGATCCAGGTCGCCCAGGACAAGGCCTACACGGCCGCCGCCTTCGGCCTGAGCACCACCGACTGGCACGAGTTCGTGGAGAACGACGCGCAGCTGGCGCAGGGCGCCCGCACCGGCATCGACCGCCTGGTCACCTTCGGCGGCGGCCTGCCGATCGTCGTCGACGGCCAGCTGGTCGGCGGTATCGGCGTCTCGGGGGGCCACTGGTCGGACGACGTCAAGATCGCCGAGGCCGGCCTCGCCGCGATCCCGGCATAGCCGCGCCGGCGGGGGCGGGGGCCCGCCCCCATCCCCCGCCCCGGGGTCACGACCTGCGGTACAGGTCGTGTATCTCGCGCTCGAATTCGCGGGCGATCCTGGTGCGCTTCAGCTTCAGGGACGGGGTCAGGTGGCCCCCCGCCTCCGTGAACTCCACCGGCAGCACCGCGAAGCGGCGTATCGACTCCGCCCGCGAGACCAGCCGGTTCGCCTCGTCCACCGCGCGCTGCAGGTCCGCCCGCAGGTCCTCGTCCCGTACGAGCTCCCGCATCGGCACGCCCGTCTTCTTGTGCATCTGCCGCCAGTGCGCCAGCCCCTCCGGCTCCAGCGTGATCAGCGCCGTGATGTAGGGCCGGCTGTCGCCGATCACCATGCACTGGCCGACCAGCGGGTGGGCCCGCAGCCAGTCCTCCAGCGGGGCCGGGGCCACGTTCTTGCCGCCGGAGGTGATGATCAGGTCCTTCTTCCGGCCGGTGATGGTCAGGTAGCCCTCGGCGTCCAGCTCCCCGATGTCCCCCGTCGGGAACCAGCCCCCGACCGCCTCCCCCGAGTTCCAGTACCCCGCGAACACGTGCCGCCCCCGCAGCAGCACCTCCCCGTCCTCCGCGATCCGCACCGCGGTGCCCGGCAGCGGCCACCCCACCGTCCCGAGCCGCGGTTTCAGCGGCGGGGTCACGGTGCTGGCGCCGGTGGTCTCCGTGAGCCCGTACCCCTCGAAGACGTCGATCCCGGCGCCCGTGTAGAACGCCGCGAGCCGGCGCCCCAGCGGCGAGCCCCCGCTCAGGACGTACCGGACGCGCCCGCCCAGCGCCGCCCGGATCCGCCGGTAGACGAGCGGGTCGTACAGCGCCCGCGCCGCCCTCAGGCTCACCCCCGGGGTACGGCCCTCGGCGATCTCCCCGTACCGCTGCGCGATCCGCGCGGCGCGGTCGAACGACGAGGCCCGGCCCATCCGTTCGGCGGTCGCGCGCGCGGTGTTGTAGACCTTCTCCAGTACGTACGGGATGGCCAGCAGGAACGTCGGCCGGAACCCGGCGAGGTCGGCGAGCAGTTCCTCGGTCTTGATGCTCGGCGCGTGCCCGAGCTTGACCCGCGCGCGCATGCACCCGACGGCCACCATCCGCCCGAACACGTGCGAGAGCGGCAGGAAGAGCAGCGTCGAGGCCGCGTCCGTGGTCGCGGACTTGAAGACGGGATGCAGGAGTTCGACCGCGTTGTCGGCCTCGGCGAAGAAGTTGGCGTGCGTGATCACGCAGCCCTTGGGCTGTCCCGTCGTACCGGACGTGTAGATGAGCGTGGCCACGGAGTCCGGCGTACGGACGGACCGGCGCGCGTGCACGACGGCGTCGGGCAGGTCCTCGCCGGCCTTGACCAGCCGCGCGATCGCGCCCGTGTCGAACTCCCACAGGTGCGCCAGCCAGGGCAGGTTGGCCCGCTCGGCGCTGATGATGCGGGCCTGCGCGGTGTCCTCGACGGCGCAGGCCACGGCCCCGGAGTCCTGGATGATCCAGCGGGCCTGCAGCGCGGACGAGGTCGGGTAGATCGGTACGGTGACCAGCCCGGCGGCCCACCCCGCGAAGTCCAGCAGGGTCCACTCGTACGTGGTCCTGGCCATGATCGCGAGCCGGTCCCCCTCGCGCAGCCCCTCCGCGATCAGGCCCTTGGCGACGGCCGTCACCTCGGCCGCGAACTCGGCGGCGGTGACGTCGCGCCAGCTGCCGTCCCGCTCCTTGCGGGCGAGCACCGCCTCACCGGGGGCCTCCCGGGCGTTCCGGAAGGGGATGTCCCCGAGCGATCCGCTCCCCGGCACCCCGACCAGCGCGGGCACCTCCGCCTCCCGCACCACCCCGTCGACGACGGTCAACACGGGCGGTACCAGATGGGGTACGGCTTCCACGGCGATCTCCTCGACTAGACTCCGGAGTTACCGCCGGTAATTTACCTACGGGTAACCCACCTGACCAGCCCCCGCGCACCCCGTGGACGAACCCACCCCACTCCTCCACACCCCCCGCACCGCTCCCGCCGCGCACGCCGAAAACGCGTTGTGCCCCCGCCGTACGGCGGGCAGGGTTGCGGAGCATGGGACATCTGGAAGCCTCGCACCTGGAGTACTACCTGCCCGATGGGCGCGTGCTGCTCGGCGATGCCTCGTTCAGAGTCGGTGAAGGTTCGGTGGCGGCTCTCGTCGGCGCCAACGGCGCGGGCAAGACGACGCTGCTCCGGCTGATCTCGGGCGAGCTGCGCCCGCACGGCGGAACCGTCACCTCCAGCGGCGGCGTCGGCGTCATGCACCAGTTCGTCGGCTCGGTACGGGACGAGCGCACGGTCCGCGACCTGCTGGTATCGGTGTCGCAGCCGCGGATCCGGGCCGCCGCGGCGGCCGTGGACGCGGCCGAGCACCTGATCATGACGGTGGACGACGAGGCCGCACAGCTGAAGTACGCGCAGGCGCTGAGCGATTGGTCCGAGGCCCGCGGGTACGAGGCCGAGACCGTCTGGGACATGTGCACGACGGCGGCCCTCGGCGTGCCGTACGACCGGGCGCAGTTCCGCGAGGTGCGCACGCTGTCCGGCGGCGAGCAGAAGCGGCTCGTACTGGAGGCGCTGCTGCGCGGGCCGGACGAGGTGCTGCTGCTGGACGAGCCGGACAACTACCTCGACGTGCCGGGAAAGCGGTGGCTGGAGGAGCGGCTGCGGGAGACCCGCAAGACGGTCCTGTTCATCTCCCACGACCGGGAACTGCTGGCCCGGGCCGCGCAGCGGATCGTCGCGGTGGAGCCCGGCCCGGCCGGATCCGACGTGTGGGTGCACGGCGGCGGCTTCGCGACCTTCCCCGAGGCGCGGGAGGAGCGGTTCGCGCGCTTCGACGAGCTGCGCCGGCGCTGGGACGAGAAGCGCGCGCAGCTGAAGCGGCTCGTGCAGGACATGCAGCAGTACGCGGCGCGCAGTGACGAGATGGCCTCGCGCTACCAGGCCGCCAAGACCCGGCTGCGCAAGTTCGAGGAGATCGGCCCGCCGCCGGAGCCGCCGCGCAAGCAGGACATCCGGATGCGGCTGCAGGGCGGCAGGACGGGCGTACGGGCGGTGGTCTGCGAGGACCTGGAGCTCACGGGCCTGATGAAGCCGTTCTCCCTGGAGGTCTTCTACGGGGAGCGGGTGGCGGTCCTCGGCTCGAACGGCTCGGGCAAGTCCCACTTCCTGCGGCTGCTGGCGGGCGATGCCGTCGCCCACACCGGCACGTGGAAGCTGGGCGCCCGGGTCGCTCCCGGCCACTTCGCACAGACGCACGCGCACCCCGAGCTGATGGGGCGCACCCTGGTCGACATCCTGTGGACGGAGCACGCCAAGGACCGCGGCGGGGCGATGTCGGCGCTGCGCCGGTACGAGCTGGAGCGCCAGGGCGACCAGCCCTTCGACAAGCTGTCGGGCGGCCAGCAGGCGCGTTTCCAGATCCTGCTGCTGGAGCTGGCCGGCACCACGGCGCTGCTCCTCGACGAGCCGACGGACAACCTCGACCTGGAGTCCGCGGAGGCACTGCAGGAGGGGCTGGCGGCGTACGAGGGCACGGTGCTGGCGGTGACGCACGACCGCTGGTTCGCCCGCTCCTTCGACCGCTACCTGGTCTTCGGCTCGGACGGGGTCGTCAGGGAGACCGCGGAGCCGGTCTGGGACGAACGCCGCGTCCAGCGGGCGCGCTGAGCGGCGAACTGCCGGCGGGCCCGCCGAGCGGCTCGCCGCCGCGCAGGATGCGCGGGGCGGTCCCATACTGAGGGGCGTGACGCGTACTCGGACGGCGTGCGTCTGCGCTGCCGCTCTGGTCGCCGCGGTCCTGCCGCTCGGGGCGGGGACCGCCCCGGCCGCGGCCGTCGCGGAACCCGCGCGCAAGTGTGTCAGCTCCCCGGACCCGGCCACGGCCTCGGGACAGGCGGCCCGCGTCCTCGACATCGCCCGTGCGGCACAAAGGGAGTTCGGGCTCAACTCGGTCATTCTGCGCGTGACCTCGGGCAAGCAGGACCTCGTCACCGGAGCGCTCGGCAATTCGATGACCGGAGTCCCCGCCGACCCCTCCATGCACTTGCGCACCGGCTCGGTCGGCATCGTCTACATGGCCACCGCACTGCTCACCCTCGTCGACGAGGGGCAGGTCGGCCTCGACGACCTCATCTCGAAGTGGCTGCCGGACGTCCCCCACGCCGACGAGATCACGCTGCGCATGCTGGGCAGTTCCACCTCGGGCATCCACGACTACGTCACCGACCCGGTGTTCCTCAAGGAGATCGAGGCCAAGCCGTTCCGCGCGTGGACCCCGGCGCAAACCCTGGCCATCACCAGCCGCCACCCGCTCTGGTACGAGCCGGGCACGAGCTTCAGCTACTCCCACGAGAACTTCCAGCTGCTCGGCGCCGCCCTCGCGAAGATCACCGGCAAGCCGCTCGACCAGGTGCTCCAGGACCTCGTGATCGGCCCGCTCGGCCTGCGCGAGACGAGGAACTCCGCGACCCCCGAGATCCCGGTCCCGGCCCTGCACGCCTTCACCTCGGAGCGCGGTAAGTACGAGGAGTCGAGCTACTGGAACCCTTCGTGGACGACCGCCCCCGGCGCGGTCCTCACCGGGGACATCTGCGACCTGGCCACCTCCGCCCGCGGCATCGGCACGGGAGCCCTGCTGTCGAAGGAAGCCTTCCGCACCCAGCTGAACCCCGGCACGGTCGGCCTCGGCACCCCGACCAAGGAGTGCCCGGCCCCGTACTGCCGGAAGAACACCGAGGCCCTCCACTTCGGCTTCGGCGTCCTGGTCCTGCGCGACTGGATCGCGACGAATCCTTCCTTCTCCGGCTACGCGGCCGTCTCGGCCTACCTTCCGGCGCAGGACCTGTCCATCGCGGTCTCCGTGACCAAGGGCCCCTCCTCCCCCGAGGGCAACTCGGCCTCCACGGTGGCCGAACGGATCGCGAAGGAACTCGCGCCCGACCACCCGCTCACCCTCGGCTGAGCCGGCCGGGGCCCGGGGTACCGGGCCTCTGACATCAGGCCTCCGGCCCCAGTGCCAACCGGCCCCAAGTCGTCCACCAAGCAGGCGATCCTCCGGCCGTGGCTGCCACCCCTTCACACTGACGCAGCATCAGCTCTCCCTTGTGTCGCGTTCCCCGGCACCCAGCGCCACCCAAGGAGAGGCCCATGTTCCGACTCTCACGCCTGGCCACCACCGCCACGATCGCCGCCGCCTTCACCCTGCTCGTCCCCACCGCCGCATCGGCCGGCGAGCCGACCCTGTCCGATCCGCGCACCGTCGCGCACTTCAGCCACTCCGCCGGTGAGAACCCGGAGAACATCGCCCTCGAACCCGACGGCTCCGCGAACGTGACCCTGGCCTTCGCCCGGCAGGTCGTCCGCGTCGACGAGCACGGGTCCACCCGGCTCCTCTCGGTCCTGCCCGAGGTCCCGAACCCGCTCACCCCCATCTACCGCTCGGCCGTGGTGACGGGGATCGTGCGCGCCAAGGACGGCACCCTGTACGTCAACTACGCCACCGGCACGAGCGAGACCGGCATCTGGCGCATCGGGCCGCACGGCGGCACGCCCGTCCAGATCGCACAGCTTCCGACGGACTCGCTCCCCAACGGCCTCGCCCTCGACGAGAAGCTCGGCGTGTTCTACGTGGCCGACACGGCACGCGGACTGGTCTGGCGCGTCCCGCTGAAGGGCGGAACGGCCACGATCTGGGCCGCGGGGGCCGCGCTCCAGCCGCTCTCCGAGATCGGCCGCTTCCCCGCCGGCGCCAACGGCATCAAGGTCCACAACGGCGCCGTCTGGGTGTCCAACACCGACCGCCAGACCCTGCTGCGCATCCCCGTACGCCGCGACGGCGTCGCCGGCACGATCGAGACCAGGGCGACCGGACTCGCCGGGATCGACGACTTCGCCTTCACCGGACAGGACGACACGGCCCTCGCCGCGCTGATCACGGTGAACGAAGTCGCCCTCGTCCGCCCGAACGGCACCCACTCCATCGTCCTCACCGCGCCGGAAGGCCTGTCCAGCCCGACCGCCGTGGCGGTGTTCGAGAAGCAGGACGACAAGGAGAAGACGGAGACGACCGAGAAGCAGGGGAAGCAGGAGAAGCAGGAGAAGACCGTCTACGTGACGAGTGCCTCCTACTTCTCCGCCGTGCGGGACCCCAACCTCCTCACGGCCCGCCTCGAAAACGGGGAGGACTAGCGCCCGGGCCCGTCAAACGGATCGTATGAGCAGTCGGCGCGCGAGACTCGACGGCACTCCCCTCCGGCGTGCCTCAGGGGGCGGAACCGGCTCCGCCACGCGCGGCGTCAAGATCCACGGGGTCGGGGCACCATGCGACACCTGATCGGCAGACGAGCCGTTGCCGCGTCCCGGCCCCGGCGATGTGCACCCAACGGGGGGAGCAAGGAATGTGGTCACTGGTTTCTTCGGACGAACTACCCGCCGGGGAGCGGTTCGACTGGTTCTCCGACATGGTGTCGCGCGCGGTGATGCCCACCTCGCTCAAGAGCGAGCGGCCCGCCGACTTCACGGCCGAAGCGGCCGTGCTGCCCCTGGGGGAGTTCAGCGTCTCGCGGCTCGCGTACGCACCCCTGCGCTCGCGACGCACCCCCGCACTGATCCGGCGCGGTGACCCGGAGCAGTACCAGCTGGCCATGGTGAGCAAGGGCGCCATGCTGATGTCCCAGCACGGCAACGAGTGCAGCGCCGAAGCCGGCGACCTCGTGTTCTGGGACACCTCACGGCCTTCGGACGCGGTCACCCCCACCGGTGGCGGCCCCGGGGAGCTGGTGATCCTCCAGCTCCCCCGGAGCGCATTGCCGATGAGCAGCCGACGCCTCGACCGCCTGCTCGCCCAGCGCATACCGGGCGGATCCGGCATGGCCGCGATACTCGGCTCCTTCCTGTCCTCCCTCGTGGACCACGGCGGGCACTGCCGGCCGGGGCAACTGGCCCATCTCGGCACGGTCGCCGTCGACCTCGCCGCGGCCTCTCTCGCCCAGCACCTGGACGCCGAGGAGCACCTCCCCGCCGAGGTCCGCACGCACGCCCTGCTCCAGCGGATCCACGCGTTCATCGAACACAACCTCGGCGATACCGAACTGACTCCGACCGCGATCGCCGCCCATCACAGCATGTCGGTGCGCACGCTCCACCAGCTCTTCCAGGGACGGGGGGAGAGCGTCCACGCCCGGATCCGCAGGCGCCGCCTGGAACGGTGCCGTGCCGACCTCGCCCGCCGTGACCTCCTGGCGCACCCCGTGTACGCGATCGCGGCGCGCCGGGGCTTCAGCAGCCCTGCCGTCTTCAGCCGTTCCTTCCGCGAGGCGTACGGAATCAGCCCCACCGAATTCCGCGCGTTGAGCATCAAGGAATCCTGCGCCGGATGCACATCGCGGTGATCGGCGTCCTGCCTAATCTCGGTGTCGCCAGGAACGATTCGGCGCAACGGGACGGTCTGGAACCGACCGTACGGGGCCGGTTGACGCTGCCCGCGTCCGTTCCGGCATGCCACATCGAACATCCACACAGGGGGATCACATGAACGTCGCCAAGCGCATCGGCACACTGGCTGCCGCCGCCCTCACCGTCGTCACCGGCACGATCGCCTTCGCCTCCTCCGCCGAGGCCGCGGGATCGTGGAAGTGCCGCTTCTGGAACGAGGGCAACTCCTGCGTCCGCACCGTGGGCAACGGCTACGACGCCGAGTGGATCCGGCCGTGGGACGACGGCCAGGCCCACTACGTCGACTTCAACCTCGAATGCCAGAACGGCTACACCTACGGCGACCAGGGCGCGTTCTGGATGAGCCCGAACCAGACCCGAAGCTACGTCTTCGCCGTCGGCGCCCGCGGCACCTGCCGGGCCAAGGTCATCGACCACACCTCGGGCAAGACGTTCTACTCCGACTACACGACCAAGCTCGGCTAAGCCGCCACGGCGGTCGGCGGCGGGCAGTCGCGGCAGCGGCCGGGGTCGGGGGCACGGAAGGCCCGGTCGCAGCCGTCGCAGGTCTGGAAGGGATCCGGGCGTCTGATCGGCCTGGCGGACGGGGCCGCCGGCAGGTGGGGCGGGAGCAGCGCCTTGAGGCGGTACGCGAGTACGGAGGCGGGGCTGCGCAGGAGTTCCGGGAGGTTCGCGGTCAGGGCCAGGGCGACCGCCTCGGGGTCCGCGCCCCGCTCCAGCCAGGCCGAGACACCGGGGGCGAGGCGCTGCACGTCGCGTTCGGCCAGCAGCAGCCGGGGGTCGTGGCGGCGGAGGCCGGCGAGCAGAGCAGCCGCACCGGGGTGTACGGGTTGCGGCGCGGGCAGGGGGTCGGCGACCCGCTGCGGCTCGGGTTCCGGGCCGGGTACGGGCTCACGTTCCGGGGGCGGCGGCGGAGGCTCGTCCGGGCTGGTCAGCGGCTTGTTGTACGAGTACGTCCGGGTCACCACCCGCCCGGTCTCCAGCCGCTCGCGCCGCCGCTCCAGGTAGCCGTGGCGTTCCAGCTCGCGGAGGGCGGAGCTCATGCGCATCTCGCCCTCCGGGAAGCGGGCCACCAGGGCCCTGATGCCGACCGGGGCGCCTTCCGGGAGCGACTGGATGTACGCCGCGACACCGATCGCCGTCGCCGACAGCCCGCGGTGCTGGAGGAGGTGGTTGCCGACCACGGTGAAGTGACTCGCGTGTGGCGTGTTGACGTGGATGACACCGGATCGGGGGGTCCGCGGGTGAAGTTCCGGCGAGGTGCGCGTGGGCGCGCTAGGGTGCTCAAGAGCCATTGGGAAGGTGCTTGCTTCCTTGTTGGTCAGGCCCTCGGCCGGGATTGCCGTCCCGTCGGGGGCCGTCTCATGTCTGCGGTTGTCGGGGCGAGCATATGCCCGCCAACCGGCTCGAAATCCAGCTGAGTTGGCACGGTTCACTCGACCGAGCGACGCGGGCGGGTGGGGTTGGGTCGGTTGGTTCTTTCCCCCGGTTCTTTGGTTCTTTTGCGTCTGAGCCCGCCGGATCGCGGACCTCCGGGATGCGGTCGCCCCGGGTGTCCATGACCTCGATAAACCGCCCGCCCTCCGAACGGCGCTGGAGCGAATGGGACGCGAAGGTCAGTCCGTGGTCAAGCGCACCCGGGCGGGTTCCAGGTGCAGTTCGTACGCGGTGATGCAGTCGTTGGCGAGTGTGCCGACGTGCGTACCGCAGGGGCACTTGCGGTTCATGCCCGCCTGCCCGGGGAGACCGCAGCATCCGCTGGCGTGTCTGTCGTAGTCGGTGTCTTCCTGGAGGCCGCGGGCGTCGTCGGGGTGCAGGACCACCGTGTTGCGCGTGCCGGCGGATACCAGGAAGCCTTCGACGTCGTGCGGGTCCCCGACGCAAGGGCCGCCGCCGAAGACCGGGCGGGGCTCGTCACAGGGCACGAGAGGTGCACCCCAGGGCTCGGGGTCCAGAGCGTAGAAGCCGAGCGGCACGGTCGCGGTGGCACGGTGCGATCCGTCGGCCTTGGGCAGGCACCGGTCACCGGGGCGGGCGGGCAATGCCGGCAGCTCGGTCAGCGGTCCGGTGAGGGCGAACCCGCAAGCAGCACAAACGATCACAGTCACTCCGCGTTCTTAGCAGCCGCCCGCCGGCTCGCCCAACGGAATATCGGACCGCCTCGGGAGACTGCGGGTGAGCGACAGCTCCGCCCACACCACCTTGGACGGGACCGGCCCTTCCCTTACGCCCCAACGGTCGGCCAGCGCTTCGACCAGGACAAGGCCGCGGCCCGTGTCGCGGATCTCGGGGATGCGGTCACCCCGGGTGTCCGTCACCTCGATCAGCAGCGTCTCGCGAGTGACGGTGAGGGCCAGTTTGAAGTCCCGCCCGGGGACGCGCCCGTGGGTGATCGCGTTGGTGGAGAGCTCGGCGATGATCTGCCCCGGCACTTCCAAGGGCAGGCCCCAGGAGCGGAGTTGTTCGATGGCGAGCATGCGCCCGAGCCGGGCTCCGCGCGGGGTTGCGGACAGCTGGACGTGGAAGTCGACGAGTTGAGGAATCACGTCACTGAGCGTGGCCGTGCGTGCGTACCGTGGGAAGCAACATCGCCTGTACGTCCCGCGTTTGTCCGGCGCTTGTCCAGTGCTGTCACGGCTGTCCGGACCGGGGTGGCGGGTACGGGGCGCTGAGGACATCGGCTCGTCGGAGGTGGGCGCGCAATGAGCGTGGACAGCAGTGACGGTACGGAAGAGCCCGGCTGGGACGTCGACCCGGAGGACGAACAGGGCGTGGCGGTGGTGGCCGCGCTGGGCCGCCAGCTCAAGGCGTGGCGGGAGTCGGCCGGCATGCGGGCCGCCGATTTCGGGGCGGCCATCCAGTACGGGGAGGACCAGGTCCGCAAGGTCGAGGCCGGGAAGCGGATCCCCCGCCCCGAGTACCTGGACCGCGCCGATGAGGTGCTGGGGGCTGGAGGCAAGATCGCAGCCATGAAGGCCGACCTGGAGCAGGTCCGCTACCCGAAGAAAGTTCGGGACCTCGTGAAGCTGGAAGGCCGGGCGGTTGAACTGTCCGCGTACGGCAACCACAACATCCATGGCCTGTTGCAGACGGACGACTACGCACGCGCCCTGTTCGAGATGTGGCAACCTCCGCAGACGATGGAAGAGGTGGAACGCGGTCTGGCGGCACGGATGGCACGGCGGTCGATCTTCGAACGCAGCCCCGCGCCCGCTCTGTGCTTCGTCCAGGAAGAGGTGACCCTGCGGCGCCGCATCGGGGGGACAATGGTGATGCGTGGGCAGCTCGAACGCCTGCTGACGGTTGCCGAGCTGCGGCACGTGACGATCCAGGTCATGCCCACCCATCTTGAAGAGCACGCCGGAATGGGTGGGTTGATCCAAGTGCTGAAATTCGCGGACGGGTCGGCGGTAGGGCGCTCCGAAGGCGCGTTCAACGGCCGTCCCGTCTCGGATCCGAGGCAGGTCAGGATCCTTGAGCAATGCCATGCCATGATCCGGTCCCAGGCTCTCACGCCACGGGAGTCCGTCGCATTCATCGAGCAAGTGCTGGGAGAGACATGATCCACGAGTCCGAGCTGGAGTGGTTCAAGAGCAGCTACAGCGACAGCGGCGACATCAACGACTGTGTCGAGGTGGCCAACACCCCCGGTGCCGTCCTGGTCCGGGACTCCAAGGACGTCCAGCGCGCCCACCTGACGGTCGGGCCCGGCGCGTGGGCCGGGTTCGTGGCTCACACCTCCGGCAGCTGACCGCGACGGTTCGGGCACGGGTGCAGACGTGCACCGATTCGCTGTGCCCGCCCCCGCCGTTCGGCGTGGTCGACTCCAGGTTCCAGTCACCCCTGATGAACGCGCCGAAGGCCCGGGCGACGACGCCCGAGGTGGCCGCCGAGGGGACCGTCACCGTGCCCCCGCACAAGGTCAGTTGATCAACGGCGGCCGACCATGACCGCAGGCCTGGAACCGTATGATCCTCCTCCACGTCTCTCATGAACATGATCAGTCGAATCTGGTCATGTCCGGTTATCAACTACCCAGGGGACACATGTCGTTCGACGCGGAATGGGCCCAGCACAAGGCCGCCGCCCTCGCGCAGCAGCCGTCGCCCGCCATGCGCCTCAACCACATACCCGCCGACGCGGGCGTGCCGGGGAGTCCGGCCGGGAGTCTCGTCGCCGGGGCGCAGTCCATCAACGGCAACGCCAACCTGCTGATCGAGATCGCCGCGCTCCTCCACGAGGGGCGGCCGGACGGGGACGCGAGCACCATGGCGCGCGCCCCGCGCGCCCACGCCGACGTCTCGGCGGAGGCGCTGCGCTTCGCCCGTTTCGCCGACGACCAGTTCAAGGACACGATCAACCTGTTCGCCGCCCTGGCCACCAAGCTCAAGACCACCGGCACCAGCTTCGCGCAGGTGGACGACGGCACCGCCCGCAGCTTCCTCGACGGCATCCTCGACGGGGGCCAGTACGTGAAGCCGGAGTCGAAGTGAGCCTGAGCCACCGCAAGGACGTCCAGTTCCTGGAGGAGTGCAATCCGGCGCTGGTCGAGCGCAACGCAGCCGAGTTCAAGCGGCTGCGGGACCTCCTCGTCCAGGTCGAGGAGCCCGCGCGGCGGGCCGAGACCGGTACGCAGTGGCAGAGCGACGGCAGCCACACGTACACCGACCGGCTCTCGGAGGCGCGCCAGCTCGTGCTGCACATGGCCGAGGGGTACGACAAGGCGGCGAGCGCCCTGCACGCGTACGCGGCGGCCCTGACGACCGCCAAGTCGCACTACGGGAACGGCAAGCGCTCGGAGCGGGCGCTCGCGGCGCTGATCGGTACGAAGGGCACCGCGGTCACGCGCACCGCGCAGGAGGCGGAGCCGATGTGCCAGTGGGAGGACATGCGGGCCACCACCGGAGTCATGGACTTCTTCGCCGAGCTGACGATGGACGTGGACGACATCCGGGACGAGGCGAACCGGCTGCACGACGACGCGGGCGGCAGTTTCCACCTGGCCAAGACGGCCGAGGCGGAGGCGCGGAGCGTGTGCGTGCACGCGCTGAAGCAGGCGTTCGAGCTGCTGCCGGAGTTCAAGGTGAAGGGCGCCGGCGCGGGCGGGGTCGACGTGTACGCGGCGATGGCCGACATCCGGCGCGAGGCGGCGGAGGCCCGCACGAACCCCCTGACGCACCTGCCGGGCAGCGGACCGAAGAAGGACATGACGGGGTCGGTGGGGAGCGAGCCGGTCTCGCCCGAGCTGCGGGACATCCGGATGCGGGTGGCGGGGCTGCCGGAGGCGGACGACAACTACTGGGACCCTCCGCAGTCGGACGAGGGGCGGGCGGAGTGGATCCGCAACAACAAGGAGATCCTGCGGGCGGCGGCCCAGCGGGCGGGGCTGCCGGAGGAGATGGTGGCCGGCATCGCGTGGAAGGAGGTCGGCGGCCAGCCGGGGATCTTCGACGACGGCGTGGACTTCTTCCGCCAGGCCGCCGACGCCCCGTGGGGGCTGAGCCCGGTCACGGCCGAGAACCTGCCGGACCGGGCGGGCGGCAAGCCGGACGAGACCTCCTTCGGACCGATCGCGGTGCAGCTGCGGCGCGGGGCGGAGGTGCTGGGCTACGACCCGGAGAACCTGACGGACCAGCAGCGCAACGTGGTGAAGTCCGCGCTCCAGGACCCGAAGCAGAACGCGTTCATCGCGGCGGGGTTCCTGGCGCAGATCAAGGAGGAGACGGGGTACGCGAACATACCGGCGGACCAGCTGACCGAGGCGCAGATGCAGGAGATCGCCGCCCGGTACAACGGCGGCCCTTACTGGGAGTCGAAGAAGGCCCAGGACTACGGCGATGATTTCCGGGACAACCTCGGCAACGTGAAGAAGGCGATGCAATGACGTACGGGCGCGAGAGCATCGACCTGCCCGAGGACCGGGGCTGCCTCCAGTGGGTGCTGGGCGTCCCGCTCGGACTGATCCACCTCCTGAACGCCCTCGCCGTGTTCGCGGCCCTGTACGCAGGCCCGCAGGGCGAGTGGGACGACCAGGGCTACGCGGGGGTCGGCGCGATGTGCCTGATCGCGATGTCCCTGAGCGTGCTGGGCCTGCTCATCACCGTCATCCCGACCGTCCGCCGCACGATGGGCCTCTGGTGGCTGGCCCCGCCGCTGGTCCTCGGCCTGACGGCCTTCATCCGCGCCGAGACCCTGGGCTGAACGCACCGCGGCCCCCGCCCGGGTGGGGGCGGGGGCCGTGGGTGGGTGGGACGGTCAGGCCGCCACCGGTACCGGGGCGCGCTCGTCCAGCGGGGAGGACGAGGCCGTTTCGTAGGCCTTCTTGTCCAGGATTCCCTCGCGGGCCGCGACCACGACCGGGACCAGGGCCTGGCCGGCGACGTTGGTGGCGGTGCGCATCATGTCGAGGATCGGGTCGATCGCCATCAGCAGGCCGACGCCCTCCAGGGGCAGGCCCAGGGTGGAGAGGGTCAGGGTCAGCATGACCGTGGCGCCCGTCAGGCCGGCCGTGGCGGCCGAGCCGACGACCGAGACGAAGGCGATCAGCAGGTAGTCGGTGATCGTCAGCTGCACGTCGAAGATCTGCGCGATGAAGATCGCGGCGAGCGCCGGGTAGATGGCGGCGCAGCCGTCCATCTTCGTCGTCGCGCCGAACGGGACGGCGAAGGAGGCGTACTCCTTCGGGACGCCGAGGCGCTCGGTGACCTTCTGGGTGACCGGCATCGTGCCGACCGAGGAGCGGGAGACGAAGGCCAGCTGGATCGCGGGCCAGGCGCCCTTGAAGAACTGGATCGGGTTGACCTTGGCGACCGTGGCGAGGAGCAGCGGGTAGACGCCGAACATCACGAGCGCGGAGCCGACGTACACGTCCGCGGTGAAGGTCGCGTACTTGCCGATGAGCTCCCAGCCGTACGAGGCGATCGCGGTGCCGATCAGGCCGACGGTGCCGATGGGGGCGAGGCGGATGACCCACCACAGGGCCTTCTGGAGGAGTTCCAGGACCGACTCGGCGACGGTGAGCAGCGGCTGGGCCTTGTCGCCGAGCTGGAGGGCGGCGATGCCGGCGACGGCGGCCATGAAGACGATCTGGAGCACGTTCAGCTCGGTGAACGGCGTGATGACGTCCGTCGGCACGATGCCGGTCAGGAAGTCGAGCCAGGAGCCCGTGCGCTTGGGCAGCTTGCCGTCCTGCGGGGTGAGGCCGGTGCCGGCGCCCGGGTTGGTCAGCAGGCCGATCGCGAGGCCGATGCCGACGGCGATCAGCGAGGTGATCATGAACCAGAGCAGCGTGCGCGAGGCGAGGCGGGCGGCGTTGTTCACCTTCCGCAGGTTGGTGATCGACACCAGGATCGCGAAGAAGACGAGCGGGGCGACGGCCAGCTTCAGCAGCTGGACGAATATGTCACCGACCTGCTCGAGGGTCTTGGCGAGCCAGCTCACGTCCTGGCTGCGGGCCAGCCAGCCGAACAGGACGCCGAGCACGAGACCGGTGACGATCTGGGCCCAGAACGGGAACTTGAAAGAGGCCTTGGCGGGGGCCTGAGGGGTCGCGGACACGGACACACTCCGGGGGTGATGCGCAAAGAAGGGGGGAAGAGAAGAAGAACGGCGTGGGCTCAGCGACAGCCACAACAGGCCGCGGACGCGCGGCGGCAGAGGTCGACGTGCAGGCGCGCCACGAGCGGGACGCTCGCGGTCATTTCGTGCGCAACTGTGGCCAACATGTTTAACACGCTAACACTTTCCCTTTGAGAATCTCAAAGGTGCACTTTGAGTCAGAGGGAGCGGCGCCCCCGGAAACGCCGAACCGCCCCAGCACACGGGGAGAGTCCCGTGTGC